>JAWVWY010000029.1:0-24148 GCA_033723495.1 Alcanivorax sp.
AGTCTCGCTATCGCCGCAATGTGGCCCGTTTCCGTAATCTGGACGATCTGGCTCGCCGCGTACGCAAACTGGAGCGTTCGAGCGAATAACGCCGCCCACGGGTGGCCTCTTGCCTTGGAATACATGATGATGGATATCCACGAGGTCAGGGAATACCTGCCTCACCGTTACCCGTTTTTGCTGGTTGACCGTGTTCTGAATGTGGAAGCAGGGGTCCACATTGAGGCGATCAAGAATGTCACCATTAATGAGCCGTTTTTCAACGGTCATTTCCCCCATGATCCCATCATGCCAGGCGTGTTGATTGTGGAAGCCATGGCGCAGGCGGCGGGCATCCTCGGCTTTGTCACTGAAAACAAAAAACCCGGCGATGGGTACATGTATCTGCTGGTAGGTACCGACAAGGCCCGTTTCAAGCGCCAGGTGGTGCCCGGCGACCGGCTGCACCTGCATGCCCGTTTTCTGACGATCAAACGCAATATTCTGAAATTTTCCTGTGAGGCGAAGGTAGATGACAAGCTGGTAGCCAGCGCCGAGATGCTGGTGGCCGAGCAGCGGGTCTGAAGCCTTCTGCCGCCGTTAACGTCTGCGTATACTCTCTGGGTATTCCACACAATAAACAAAGCGACGATTACATGATTCATCCGACCGCCCTTATTGATCCGGCCGCGGAGCTTGCAGAGGACGTGCAGGTCGGCCCCTACACGGTGATTGGCCCAAATGTGAAAATCGGTGCCGGTTCCGTGATTGCCTCCCACGTAGTGATTAACGGCCCGACCACCATTGGCCGCAATAACCGCATTTTTCAGTTCGCGTCGGTGGGGGAGGAATGCCAGGACAAGAAATATCAGGGTGAGCCGACCCGCCTGGAAATCGGAGACGATAACGTTATCCGTGAAGGGGTGACGATTCACCGCGGTACCGTTCAGGACCAGTCGCTGACCAAAATCGGCAGTCGCAACCTGCTGATGGCCTATGTGCATGTGGCCCATGATTGCATGGTCGGGGATGACTGCATTTTTGCCAACAATGCCTCTCTGGCAGGCCATGCCCATGTTGGTGACGGTGTTATTCTTGGTGGTATGACCGGGGTGCACCAGTTCTGCCGCATTGGCTCTTTTGCCATGACCTCCGGCTGCTCTCTGGTGTTAAAGGATATTCCCGCTTACGTGATGGTGTCCGGCAACCCGGCCAGTGCCCGCAGTATGAACTTCGAGGGTATGCGCCGTCGGGGCTGGTCCGCTGACACTATCAGTGCGCTGCGGCAGGCCTACAGGACCGTCTATCGTCGTGGTTTGACGCTGGAACAGGCCATTGCAGAGCTACAGTCGCAGCCCCAGGACCCGCACCTGCAGGTGTTGATTGATTCACTGCGCGCCTCCACGCGTGGCATCACCCGCTGACATGGCAGAACAAGGCCCCCTGATTGCCCTGATCGCCGGAGAAGCCTCCGGCGATATTCTTGGTGCGGGCCTGATGGTCGCCCTGAAACAGCGCTATCCGCAGGCACGTTTTATCGGCGTTGGCGGAGAGCAGATGATGGCGGCGGGGCTCAACAGCCTGTTTGCCATGGAAAAGCTGTCGGTCATGGGCATCACCGAAGTGCTTGCCCACCTGCCAGAGCTGTTTCGTCTGCGCAAACGCCTGATCACTTACCTGCTGGAACAGCGGCCCGATGTGGTCATCGGTATCGATTCGCCGGATTTCACTCTTCCCATCGAGCGTCGTCTGCATGATCAGGGGCTCAAGACCGTTCATTACGTCAGCCCTTCGGTCTGGGCCTGGCGGCAGGGGCGCATCAAGGGTATCAAACGCAGTATTGATCTGATGCTTACCTTGCTGCCTTTCGAGGCCCGTTTCTATGAAGAGCACCGGGTGCCGGTGACCTTTGTTGGCCACCCGCTGGCCGATGCTATTCCGCTCGACACCGATATGGTCGCCGCCCGGGCGGCGTTGGGGCTGGCGGCAGATCAGCACATTCTTGCCGTGCTGCCGGGCAGCCGGGGTGGGGAAGTGGATCAGCTGATGCCGGTGTTCCTCAAGGCCATGGATCAGTTGGAACGTCTGGACCCGACCTTGCATTTCGTTATCCCGGCGGCCAATACCGCTCGCCGGGAACAGATTCAGGGTTATCTGGACAGACTGCCGGGCCTGCCGGTGACGTTGGTGGATGGCCAGAGCCGCACCACCATGGCCGCGGCCAATGTGGTGCTGATGGCATCCGGCACCGCGACTCTGGAAGGCCTGCTGCTGGGCAAGCCCATGGTAGTGGGTTACCGGGTCGGCAAGGTCACCTATGCCATTGCCAATCGGCTGGTAAAAAGCGATTTCTATTCGCTGCCCAATCTACTTTGTCGGGAGGGGCTGGTGCCAGAGCTGATTCAGGATGATCTGACCGTCAAGCAGGTGGTCAGCGCCGTGCGCCACTGGTTTGACCAGCCGTCCCAGGCCGATAGCCTCAAGGCCCGTTTCCGTGCGGTGCATGAACAGTTGCGGGGTGGCGCCAGCGACAAGGCCGCCGAGGCAGTTCAGGCATTGCTGGAGGCCTGATGAGTGATCCGTTCGCCGAATATGCGCTGGCCGATCCATTCATTCCCCGCGCTTTTGTCTGGCAGCCGGGCATGTTGCTGGCCGGTGTCGATGAAGTCGGGCGCGGCCCGCTGGTCGGTGCGGTCGTGACGGCGGCAGTGGTGCTGGACCCCAGAGCGCCAATTACCGGGCTGGCAGATTCAAAAAAAATCAGTGAAAAGAAAAGGTTGAAGCTGGAAGTTGAGATAAAGTCTCAAGCTTTGGCCTGGGCGTTGGGGCGAGCCGAGCCGGAAGAGATCGATACGTTGAACATACTTCATGCCACCATGCTGGCCATGCAGCGGGCGGTGGCTGCCTTGCCCCTTGACGTGAATGCAGTGCTGGTGGACGGTAACCGGGTCCCGCCGCTGGATTGCCCGGCGGAGGCTGTGGTCAAAGGGGATGGCCGGGTGCCGGCCATTTCCGCGGCCTCGATTCTGGCCAAGGTGGCCCGTGACCGGGAAATGCAGCAGCTCCATGAGCGCTACCCGCAGTACGGCTTTGACCGCCACAAGGGCTACCCTACCAAGGTCCACCTGGCGGCGCTGCAAGCCCATGGTGTTCTGGCGGAACACCGGCGCTCCTTCGGGCCGGTGGCACGGTCACTGGGGCTGACGCCCGACACCTGAGGTGCGGCCCGGCAAGATTACCGCGACCCTGAACAAACAGAGAACCATTGAGGAAGCCTCCCTTGAGCGAACCGCGTTTTGTCCACCTACGCCTGCACACGGACTACTCTCTGGCCGACGGGGTCGTGCGGGTCAAGGAGCTGATCAAGACCTGTACCGCGCAGCAGATGCCGGCGGTGGCGGTAACCGATGATTCCAATCTGTTTGCCCTGATCAAGTTCTACAAGAATGCCATGGATGCCGGCGTCAAACCGATCATGGGCGCCGACCTGTGGCTCGAATCCCGCCATCTGGAAGAACCGTCACGGCTATCCTTTCTGGTCCAGAACGAAGCGGGCTATCAGAACCTGACGCTACTGATCAGCCGCGCCTGGCAGACCAACCAGGACCGTGGCCGGGCCCTGGTAAAACAGGAATGGTTGACCGAACTGAACGAGGGGCTGATTGTACTGTCCGCTGCCCGCCACGGCGAAATCGGCCAGTTGTTGCTGGCCGACAAGCAGGACGAGGCGCGGGCATTGGCAGACCACCTGGCCACGGTCTACCGCGACCGTTTCTATCTGGAGGTGCAGCGGACCTCGCGTCCCGGTGACGAGGACTGTCTGCATGCCACCGTGGCGCTGGCCCAGGCGCTGGGGCTGCCGGTGGTGGCCAGCAATGATGTGCGCTTTCTCAAGCGAGAAGATTTCGAGGCCCACGAGGCCCGTGTCTGTATTCACGACGGCAACACCCTGGAAGACCCGCGTCGGCCCAAGAAATACTCCGAAGAGCAGTACCTGAAATCCGCCGACGAGATGGTGGCGCTGTTTGCCGATTTGCCCGAAGCCGTGCAGAACACCGTCGAAATTGCCCGCCGCTGTACCCTGGATATCCGCCTGGGCGAGAACTTCCTGCCGGACTTCCCGATTCCCGACGGCATGACCATCGAGCAATATTTCGAGCATGTCTCCCGCCAGGGGCTGGAAGCGCGCCTCAAGGGGTTGCTGGATGAAAACGACCCGGCCTATGCGGAGCAGCGCAAGCCCTATGATGACCGGCTCAAGTTCGAGCTGGATATCATCAATCAGATGGGCTTTCCCGGCTACTTCCTGATCGTTGCTGACTTTATCCAGTGGGGCAAGGATAACGAGGTGCCGGTGGGCCCGGGCCGGGGCTCCGGGGCGGGCTCGCTGGTGGCCTATGCGCTGAAGATTACTGACCTGGATCCCATCGGTTACGACCTTCTGTTCGAGCGCTTTCTGAACCCGGAACGGGTGTCCATGCCTGATTTCGACGTGGACTTCTGCATGGAGAAGCGCGACCGCGTGATCAATTACGTTGCCGACAAGTACGGCCGTGACGCGGTGAGCCAGATCATCACCTTCGGCACCATGGCCGCCAAGGCGGTGGTGCGTGACGTGGCGCGGGTGCAAGGCAAGCCCTACGGCCTGGCCGACCGGCTCTCCAAGATGATTCCCGGCACCCCGGGCATGACCCTGGCAAAAGCGCTGGAGCAGGAAGAAACCCTGCGCGAATTCCTCGATAGCGACGAGAACTCCGACAAGGATTCCGCCAACGAAATCTGGGACATGGCGCGCAAGCTCGAAGGCCTGACCCGTAACGTGGGCAAGCACGCCGGCGGCGTGGTGATTGCGCCGGGCAAGCTCACCGACTTTGCGCCGCTGTATTGTGAAGAAGACGGCACCAACCTGGTGACCCAGTACGACAAGGATGACGTGGAAGCCGCCGGCCTGGTGAAGTTCGACTTTCTCGGCCTGAAGACGCTGACCATCATCGACTGGGCGGTGAAGGCCGCCAATGTGAAGCGTCAGCGAGAAGGACAGGACGACCTCAACATTGACCATATCCCGCTGGATGACAGCGGCAGCTTTGATCTGCTCAAGCGTGGTGATACCACCGCCGTGTTCCAGCTGGAAAGTCAGGGCATGAAAGAGCTGATAAAGAAGCTCAAGCCCGACGTCTTCGAAGACATCATCGCGCTGGTGGCCCTGTATCGTCCGGGGCCACTGGAATCGGGCATGGTGGACAACTTCGTCAACCGTAAACACGGTCGTGAACCGCTGGCCTACCCGGACCCGCAATACCAGCACGAATGGCTGGAGCCGATCCTCAAGCCATCCTACGGGGTCATCCTTTACCAGGAACAGGTGATGCAAATCGCCCAGGTGCTGGCCGGCTACACCCTGGGTGGCGCGGACATGTTGCGGCGGGCCATGGGCAAGAAGAAACCCGAGGAAATGGCCAAGCAGCGGGCCATCTTCGAGGAGGGTGCCAAGGGGCAAGGGGTGGACCCGAACCTGGCCATGAAGATCTTCGACCTGGTGGAAAAATTTGCCGGTTACGGCTTCAACAAGTCCCACTCCGCCGCCTATGCGCTGGTCGCCTACCAGACCGCCTGGCTGAAGGTGCATTACCCGGCGGAGTTCATGGCTGCCACCATCTCAGCGGATATGCAGAACACCGACAAGGTGGTGACCTTCATCGATGAGTGCAAGACCATGGGCCTGCAAGTGCTGCCACCGGACGTCAACTCCTGTGGCTACCGCTTTACGGTCAACCGGGACGGCGACATCGTTTACGGCCTGGGCGCCATCAAGGGTCTGGGCGAAGGGCCCATTGATGCCATCGTGTCGGCGCGGGATGACGGCAACGGGGCCTTCAAGGATCTGTTCGACTTCTGTCGCCGCATCGACCTGAAAAAGATCAACCGCCGTTCCCTGGAAGCCATGGTGCGTGCCGGGGTACTGGATGAACTGGGGCCGTCCTCTCCGGCGGAGAGCGCCAGTTTTCATGACCGGGCCACCATTATGGCCACGTTGCCGGATGCCATCGCCGCCGCCGACCAGGATGCCCGTAACGAAGCCGCTGGCATCATGGACATGTTCGGCGCCATGGAGGCAAGCCCGGCCACGGCGGTGGAGTGGAAACCGGCCCGCCCCTGGAATGACGACACCCGCCTCAATGGTGAGCGCGATACCCTGGGGCTGTTCCTGACCGGCCACCCGATTGACCAGTACGAGGGCGAAGTGGTGCAGTTTGTTTCCTCGCGCCTCAATGCCCTGCAGCCCACCGGCAAGGGCGAGGCCGCTACCGTGGCCGGGCTGGTGGTGGCCCTGCGCATTACCCGCAGCAAGCGCAGTGGCGAACGCATGGCGTTTGTCACCCTGGACGACAAGACCGGGCGGGTGGAGGTGTCGGTGTTCGGCAAGACCTTTGCCCAGTACGGTGAGCGGGTGCAGAAAGATGCGCTGCTGATTTTCAAGGGCGGCGTGCGCAGTGATGACTACACCGGCGGTTTCAATCTGGTGGCCGATGAGGTCATGGATATGCGCCAGGCCCGGGAAGCCTTTGCCCGCCGTCTGCGCGTGTCGGTGCCAGTGGAGGCGGCTCTGCCGGAGCGTCTGCAGAAAATGCTGGCTCCCTACCAGGGCGGAGGCACGCCGGTGTTGCTGGATGTGGCCCATCAGGCGGCGCACGCCAGCGTCTGGCTGGGCGATAACTGGAAGATCAGCCCTGACGAGACCCTGATGGAGGAGCTGCGTACCCAGTTCGGTGATAGGGCGGTGAGGGTGGAGTACTGATCGGGATGAGGCGGCTGAAACAGTTTGCAACGCGATCGGCGCGCTGGTGTCTCGACGTTGTCATCCGCTTGCGGCTACACTTGTGCCGATTCGGACAAGGGGTAAACCATGAATCCTAACTTCCTCGAATTTGAACAACCTATCGCGGATCTGGAAGCCAAAATCGAGGAATTGCGCCTGGTTGGCAGTGGCAGCGAGGTCAATATCTCGGAAGAGGTCAGCAAGCTGCAGGAAAAGAGCATCAGCCTCACTGAAAATATCTTTTCCGGACTGTCTCCCTGGCAGATTTCCCAGCTGTCGCGCCATCCCAAGCGTCCCTACATGCTCGATTATGTAAAGCGCATCTTTGCCGACTTTGACGAGCTGCATGGCGACCGCGCCTTTGCCGACGACCCGGCCATTGTCGGTGGCATTACCCGCCTCGACGATCAGCCGGTGATGGTGATTGGCCATCAGAAGGGCCGCGAGGTCAAAGAGAAGGTGCGCCGCAACTTTGGCATGCCCAAGCCAGAAGGCTATCGCAAGGCCCTGCGCCTGATGGAAATGGCCGAGCGCTTCGCGATGCCGATACTGACCTTTATTGATACGCCCGGGGCCTTTCCCGGCATAGACGCTGAAGAGCGTGGTCAGTCCGAAGCCATTGCCCGCAATCTGCGTGTCATGTCGCAGTTGAAAACCCCCATTATCGCCACCGTGATCGGCGAGGGCGGTTCCGGTGGCGCGCTGGCTATTGGCGTCTGCGATCATCTGCAGATGCTGGAGTTTTCCACCTACTCGGTGATTTCCCCGGAAGGGTGTGCCTCGATCCTCTGGCGCAGCGCTGACAAGGCGCCGGAAGCGGCCGAGGCCATGGGGTTGACCGCCGGCCGCCTGCATGAGCTGGGCATTGTCGATCAGGTCATCAAGGAGCCGCTGGGTGGCGCCCATCGTGATTATGATCAGACCGCCAAGGCGGTGCGACACTCACTCACCGAACAGCTGGGCAGCCTCCAGGAGATGGACACGGATGCCTTGCTGGAGCGTCGTTACCAGCGGTTGATGAGCTACGGTAACGTCACCAGCGATCCCGCCGACGAATGATCCCCGAGCCTCGCACGCTGGCCGCGCAGGCCCCTCCCGGGCCTTTACTGCTGGCCTTTAGCGGCGGGCTGGATTCCACCGTTCTGCTGCATTTGCTGACCCGGGCCGGCCTCGCGCCGCGCCTGCGGGTGGTGCATATCAATCATCAACTGCAATCCGCCAGTGATCACTGGGCGAAGCTCTGTGTTGACCGGGTGGCTGCGCTGGGCGTGCCGATTGAGGTCGTGCCGGTGCAGGTGAATACCCGCAAGGGCATGGAAGCCGGTGCCCGCGAGGCGCGCTACCAGGCCCTGCAGCGGCTCGCCGAGGGCGCCACCGTGATCACTGCCCACCACCAGAATGACCAGGCGGAGACCCTGTTGCTGCGTCTGCTGCGCGGCAGCGGTGTGACCGGACTGGGAGGCATGCGTGAGCATCACCGGCGCGGGGGACTCAGCCTCTGGCGGCCATTGCTGGGTTGCGGCCGTGATGAGCTGGCCGACCAGGCGGGCCGCTGGCAGCTGCAATGGATTGAGGACCCCAGCAACCAGACCCTGATGCCGCGACGGAATTTTGTCCGTCACCGGGTGCTGCCGCTGCTGGCTGAACGCTGGCCGAAGGTGGTGCAAACCCTGGCCCGGGATGCTGTTCACCTGGGCGAGGCCGCCGATTTGCTGGATGAGCGTGCCCGCGAGGATCTGGCATCCATGGCCGGTGACAATGCCCTGCCGATAACCGCCTTGTTGGCCTTGTCCGGCCCGCGCCGGCGCAATCTGCTGCGCTGGTGGCTGCGTCGTGACGTCGGCCTGGCGCCCTCGACGGCGGTGCTGACCCAGATCGAAGCGCTATTGGCGGCGCCGGCGGATCGTCAGGCCCGGGTGGAGTGGGGCGGCTGGCAGCTGCGTCGTTTCCAGGGGCGTCTCTACTGTCTGCGTCTGGACTCCCTGGCACCGTTGCACGGCGAATGTGTCTGGCAGGCCAGTGAGGGTGTCTGCCAGCTGGGCGTCTGGCAGCTGCGGCCGGGAGGGGGGGCTATTGAGGTTCAGGTTCCCGCCGGGCCCCTGTGCCTGCGCCCCTTTGCCGGGGGCGAGCGACTGTTGCGTCATGGCATGCAACAGCAGGTTTCGGAGCTGTGGCGTGCCAACGGCGTGCCGCCCTGGCAGCGTCGGCAGTGGCCGCTGCTGTATCGTCAGGACGAATTGGTGTCCGTACCCCTGGTGGGGCTGGCCGATACGGTGGCGCCTGGTGACTGCCAGCTGTGGCATTTATCGCCGAATGAGGCGATTGCCGATTGAGGCAGCAGGGGGGTTCTGTTAATATTTTCTCCCGTCCTGATGTAGCGCAATTTCCTGAAATTTCAGGGATAACGGTCACTCTTTGCGCAGCTGGTCAACCCGATTCAAGAACACCCTTGCCCGTTTTCACGAGCAAGGTGTTTTTTTTATTGGACCACGCTGACAAACTTGATCCGGCGCTATTAACCCACTAGCTACCTGGTGTGTGCATGTCTCGTTTCATCTTTGTCACCGGCGGTGTGGTGTCGTCCCTGGGTAAGGGGATTACCTCCGCGTCTTTGGCCACCTTGCTTGAAGCCCGTGGCCTGAACGTCACCCTGATCAAAATGGATCCCTACATCAATGTGGATCCCGGCACCATGAGCCCTTACCAGCACGGTGAGGTGTTCGTGACCGAGGATGGCGCCGAAACCGATCTGGATCTGGGCCATTACGAGCGCTTTATCCGCACCCGCCTGAGCCGCCGCAACAGTTTCACCACCGGCCGTGTCTATCAGGATGTGCTCGACAAGGAGCGACGTGGAGAATACCTGGGCGCCACGGTGCAGGTGATTCCGCACATCACCGACGAGATCAAGCTGAAGATCCGTGAAGGTGCCGGTGACGCTGATGTGGCGATCGTGGAGATCGGCGGTACCGCCGGTGACATCGAATCATTGCCGTTCCTGGAAGCCGCCCGCCAGATGCGTGTGGAGCTGGGCTCCAGCCGTTCGTTGCTGGTGCATCTGACGCTGGTGCCGTACATCGCCACCGCCGGCGAGATCAAGACCAAGCCCACCCAGCATTCCGTCAAGGAGCTGCGCTCCATCGGCTTGCAGCCGGATGTGCTGGTATGCCGGGCGGATGATCCGATTCCCCAGGGCGCCCGGGAAAAAATTGCCCTGTTTACCAATGTGGAAGCCCGTGCGGTAATCTCCGCGCCGGACTGCAAGACCATCTACCAGGTGCCTCGCGTGATGCACGAGCAGGGCCTGGATGCCATTGTGGTTGAGAAATTCGGTTTGGATCTGCCCGAGCCGGATCTGGGTGAATGGGACCGCGTGGTGGAAGCCCAGCTCAACCCGGAAGAGGAAATCACCATCGGCATGGTGGGCAAATACATCGAGCTGGTGGATGCCTACAAGTCTCTCAACGAGGCGCTGATCCATGCCGGTATCAGCAACCGCGCCAAGGTCAAGATCCTCTATCTGGATGCCGAGGAAATCGAGCGGCACGGCACCGCCATACTGGATAATCTGGATGCCATCCTGGTGCCCGGCGGTTTCGGTGATCGCGGCACCGAGGGCAAGATCGCGGCGATCCGCTATGCCCGCGAGAACAAGGTGCCGTACCTGGGTATCTGCCTGGGTATGCAGCTGGCGGTGATTGAATACGCCCGCGACGTGGCCGGCATCAGCCAGGCCCATTCCTCCGAGCTCAAGCCCGATACCCCGGACCCGGTAGTGGGCCTGATCACCGAGTGGACCGCCGAAGACGGCCACAAGGAACAGCGGTCGGCGCAGTCCGATCTGGGTGGTACCATGCGACTGGGCGGGCAGGAATGCCAGCTGGTGGCCGGTAGCCTGGCCGCCAATTGCTACGGTCGCACCAGCATTGTCGAACGTCACCGCCATCGTTACGAAGTGAACAACAATTACCTGCCGCAACTGGAAGCGGCGGGTCTGAAGATTACCGGCCGCTCCCATGACGGCGAGCTGGTGGAAGTGATTGAGGTGGGTGATCACCCCTGGTTCCTGGCCTGCCAGTTCCACCCGGAGTTCACCTCCACCCCCCGTGATGGCCATGGCCTGTTCAAGGGCTATGTAGAAGCGGCCCTGGCTCACAAGCACAGCACTAAGGAGTAGTGACCCGTGAGTAACCAGAAGACGATTCGGCTGAACGGCCTGGAGTTTGCCAACGACAAGCCCATGGCGCTGTTTGGTGGCATGAATGTGCTGGAATCCCGGGACATGGCCATGCAGGTGGCCGAGGCCTATGCCGAAGTGACAGCCAAACTGAATATCCCCTGGGTGTTCAAGGCCAGTTTCGACAAGGCCAACCGTTCCTCGCTGAATTCCTACCGCGGCCCGGGCATGGAGGAGGGCCTGAAAATCTTCGAGGAAGTGAAAAAGACCTTCAACTGCCCGGTAATCACCGACGTGCACGAGCCCTATCAGGCGGCGCCGGTGGCCGAAGTGTGCGACATCATTCAGCTGCCGGCTTTCCTGGCCCGGCAGACCGATCTGGTGGTGGCCATGGCCAAGACCGGGGCCATCATCAATATCAAGAAGCCGCAGTTCCTGGCGCCCCACGAAATGGGCCATATCCTGCACAAGTGCGAGGATGCCGGTAACGACCAGCTGATTCTGTGCGAGCGCGGTTCCTCCTTCGGTTACAACAACCTGGTGGTGGACATGCTTGGCTTCGGCATCATGAAGCAGTTCCAGTACCCGGTATTCTTTGATGTGACCCACGCCCTGCAGAAGCCGGGCGGCCGGGCCGACAGCGCCGATGGCCGTCGTGCCCAGGTGGCCGAGCTGGGCCGTGCCGGCATCAGCCAGGGCATTGCCGGGCTGTTCCTGGAAGCGCACCCGGACCCGGATAATGCCAAATGCGATGGCCCCTGCGCCCTGCGTCTTGATCGTCTGGAGCCATTCCTGGCGCAGATGCAAACCCTGGATAATACCGTCAAGGCACTGCCTGCCTTTGATAACAATTGATTGAAGAGAGATTGCTGTCATGTCCAAGATCGTTGACATCAAAGCCCGCGAGATCCTCGATTCCCGTGGCAACCCCACCATCGAAGCCGATGTAATCCTGGAATCCGGAGCCATGGGCAGTGCCTGTGCGCCGAGCGGTGCCTCCACCGGCTCCCGCGAAGCACTGGAACTGCGTGATGGCGACAAGGCCCGCTACCTGGGCAAGGGCGTCACCAAGGCGGTGGGCAATGTGAATTCCGCCATTCGCGAGCTGCTGGTGGGAATGGAAGTGTCCGGGCAGAAGGCCATCGACAAGGCGATGATCGATGCCGATGGCACCGACAACAAAGGCAACCTGGGCGCCAACGCTATCCTCGCCGTGTCGCTGGCCGCCGCCAAGGCAGCCGCTGCCGATCAGGGCAAGCCGTTGTACGAGTACATCTCCGACCTGCAGGACGATGACAACGAATACTCCCTGCCGGTACCGATGATGAACATCATCAACGGCGGTGAGCATGCGGATAACAACGTGGATATCCAGGAATTCATGATCCAGCCGGTAGGCGCCCCCACCGTGGCCGAAGCGATCCGCTATGGCGCGGAAATCTTCCATGCCCTGAAAGGCGTGCTCAAGAAGCGCGGTCTGAACACGGCTGTCGGTGATGAAGGTGGCTTCGCCCCGGATTTGCCCAGCAACGAGGCGGCCCTGGAAGCGATCATGGAAGCCATCGAGATCGCCGGTTACAAGGCCGGTGACGACATCACCCTGGCGCTGGACTGCGCCTCCAGCGAATTCTACAAGGACGGTAAGTACGTACTGGCCGGCGAAGGCCGCAGCATGAGCTCCGCCGAGTTCGCCGATTATCTGGCCGAGTTGTGCGACCGTTACCCGATCATCTCCATCGAGGATGGCATGGACGAATCCGATTGGGATGGCTGGAAAATTCTCACCGAGAAGCTGGGCAACAAGGTGCAGCTGGTGGGCGATGACCTGTTCGTGACCAACACCAAGATCCTCAAGCGAGGCATCGATGAAGGGGTGGCCAACTCCATCCTGATCAAGTTCAACCAGATCGGTTCCCTGACCGAGACCCTGGACGCCATCAAGATGGCCAAGGATGCCGGTTACACCGCGGTGATTTCCCACCGCAGTGGCGAAACCGCCGACAGCACCATCGCTGACCTGGCCGTGGCCACTGCCGCCGGCCAGATCAAGACTGGCTCCCTGTGTCGCTCCGACCGGGTAGCCAAATACAACCGTCTGATCCGCATTGAGCAGGAACTGGGCCGTGCCGCGTATCATGGCCGCAAAGAGTTCAAGTTCCTCGGCTGATCATGATGACCGGCGGGTACTGCCAAAGCCTCCGGCGTTGCGTTGATGCGGTGACGCCGCTGTGCGGCCTGGCAACGGGGGCAGGGCAATGAAGCTGTCCCCCGGCCGTCAGGTGGCGCTGGCCGTGCTGGCGCTGCTTTTTGTCGGGCTACAGGCGCGCCTGTGGTTCGGCGAGGGCAGCCTTCGGCATGTCGCGGCGTTGAAAAAGGAAGTTGCCGAGCTCAAGAAAAAGAACGCCAAGCTGGCCGAACGAAATCGTCTGATGGCCGCGGATGTGAAGGACCTGAAAAACGGGACCGAAGCGGTGGAAGAAATTGCCCGCAAGGATCTGGGCATGATTCGCGATGGCGAAACCTTCTTTCTGATCATGGAAAAGAAATCACCGTGAGCCACCCCGTCATCCGTGGTCCGCTCTATGCCGTTGTTCCCGCCGCCGGTGTGGGCGCGCGCATGGGCGCCGGCCTTCCCAAGCAGTATCTGACCCTTTCCGGTCTGACCCTGGCCGAACATACCCTAAAGCGTCTGCTGGCCTTTGCCCCTATTGAGCATGTCATCGTGGCGGTGTCCGCCGAGGATCCCTGGTGGCCCACCTTGCCGGTGGCCAGCCACCCACGGGTGCAGGCAGTGACCGGCGGTGCAACCCGGGCCCATTCCGTACGTGCCGGGGTTGAACGGGCCCTGCAACTGGGCGGCGAGCAGGCCTGGGTGCTGGTGCATGACATGGCCCGGCCATTGCTGCGATGGTCGGATATCCAGCGTCTGCTGGACCAGTGTGGACCGGAGGGCGCGATTCTGGGCCGCCCGGTGGTGGATACCATCAAGCTGGCTGACGCGGGCCCGCGTATCAGCGAGACCCTGGATCGTAGCCGGATATGGCGGGCACTGACGCCGCAGCTGTTTCCCGCCGGGGCCCTGCTGGCGGCGCTGCAGGGTGACCCTGACAGCATTACGGACGAGGCCTCGGCCATGGAGCAGCAGGGTTGGCAGCCGGCCCTGGTGACCGGCCATGGTGACAATATCAAGGTCACCGAGCCGGAGGATCTGGCGCTGGCACGGTTCTATCTGCAACAGCAGCAGGAGGCAGCGCAATGAGCGTACGTATCGGCCAGGGCTTTGATGTCCACGCGTTTGACGAGGGCGATCATGTCATGCTCTGTGGCGTGCGCATCGATCACGAGTGTGGCCTGAAAGCCCATTCTGACGGTGACGTAGCACTGCATGCGTTGTCGGATGCCTTGCTGGGGGCGCTGGCGCTGGGAGATATCGGTCATTATTTCCCGGACACCGACCCGCAATGGCAAGGCGCCGACTCGGCCATGCTGCTGAGCCGTATTTACCGGGACGTGCGTGCGGCTGGCTGGCAGCTCGGCAATGCCGACCTGACGATCATCTGTCAGGCGCCCAAGCTGGCGCCCCATATTGTTGTCATGCGCCAGCGCCTGGCGGACCTGTTCGAGTGTGCCCTGGACCAGGTCTCGGTGAAGGCCACCACCACCGAGAAGCTTGGTTTCACCGGTCGCAAGGAAGGCGTCGCTGTTCAGGCTGCCGTCCTGCTGGAGCGTTCATGAGCCTGCCGCGGGCCCATGGCGGGCCGGGCTGCCAGGGGCATATCAAGCATAGGCCTGATGATTTTCGCGTCTTTGAGCAGATGCAGGTGCAACCGGAAGGCGAGGGCGAACACCTCTGGTTGCATATCGAGAAAACCGGCTGGAACACCGAGGACGTGGCCCTGTGGCTGGCCAAGGCTGGCCGGATTCATCGACTTTCGGTGGGTTACAGTGGCCTCAAGGACAAGCATGCCGTCACGCGGCAGTGGTTCAGCCTGCACCTGCCAGGCAAGGCGGACCCTGCGTTTGACTGGCCGCCAGGCCTGGCCCTGATTGGCGCTGGTCGTCATCGCCGCAAACTCAACCGTGGTACTCACCGTGCCAATGCTTTCGAGCTCTGCGTGCGCGATTTGCAGGGTGACCGGCAGCGGCTGGAGCAACAACTGGGGTTAATTGGCGCAAAGGGAGTGCCCAACTATTTCGGCGAGCAGCGTTTTGGCCGCCTGGCCAGCAACCTGGAACGGGGACGGGACTGGTTGCTGGGGGGCGAGGCGCCGCGCAAGAAGGCGCTCAAAGGCCTGTGGCTGTCGGCGGTGCGCAGCGACCTGTTCAACCGGGTGTTGGCCGAGCGGGTAGCGCAGGGTTGCTGGGCGGCGCCGTTGTCAGGGGACATTCTGCAGCCGGAGGGCAGCCGCGGTCTGTTTTATGCCGATGATGAGCCGCTGGCTGCCCAGCGGGTGGCCCAGGGCGACGTTCATCCCACCGCCCCTTTGCCGGGCGTGCCGGGCATGGCATCATCGGGCGCTTGCCGGGAATTGGAGACGGCAATACTGAATTCTGAGCGGGCGGTTATTGAGGGCCTGCAGGCACAGGGGGTCGAAGAAGCCCGCCGTGCTACCCGGTTGCCGGTACGGGATTTGCAATGGCAATGGCAGGGGGATCAGCTGCTGCTTTCATTCATGCTGCCCACCGGTGCCTTTGCCACCACCGTGCTGGCCGAGCTGGTCAGTACTCCCGGCGACTAACGCAGTTTGGCGATTTTGGCTTGGCAGGAACAATAAAACGATTATGGACCACCAATTACGCGGCATTGGCATGACCTCGGCCCGGACCCGGGAACGACTGGTGCGACGCTTACGCGATGCCGGCATCCAGGATGAGCAGGTGCTGGAGGCGATTCGCAACACCCCGCGACACCTGTTTATTGAAGAAGCCATGGCCCATCAGGCCTATGATGATACGGCCCTGCCGATCGGCCATGGGCAGACTATCTCCCAGCCCTGGGTGGTGGCCAGAATGACGGAACTGCTGGTGGCTAATGGGCGTCCCAGTAAGGTATTGGAAATCGGCACGGGCTGTGGCTACCAGACTGCGGTGCTGGCACCATTCTGCGATGAGCTGTATTCGGTGGAGCGTATCCGGCCGCTGCAGGAACAGGCGCGCAAGCGTCTTCTGCAACTGGGCCTGGCCCGTGTGCAGCTGCGCCATGCGGACGGCGGCTTTGGCTGGAAAGCCCAGGCCCCCTTCGATGGTATTCTGGCCGCCTGTGGCCGGCCGGATATCCCCCGGGAGCTGCTCGAGCAGTTGGCCGATGGCGGCCGTCTGGTGATGCCGGTGGGCAATGATGGCAATCAGCGCCTGACGGTTGTGGACCGGGACGGCGACAATTATCACACCCAGACTCTGGATGCGGTGCGCTTTGTGCCGTTCCAGCGCGGTGTACTCTGATGAGCGAGGCAGCATGATTCGGTTGGGTGTTTATTTGCGTGGTATGTCGATGGGGGCTGCCGACCTGGTTCCCGGCGTTTCCGGTGGCACCATGGCGTTGATTACCGGCGTTTATGAAGAGCTGATCGACACCCTGGGCGGACTGGGTTTCCATCACCTGGGAATCTTGCGCCGGCAAGGGCCGGTGGCCGCCTGGCGGGCCGCCAACCTGACCTTTCTGGTCAGCTTGCTGGCCGGTGTGGCGACCAGTGTCGCGGTTCTGTCGCGACTGATCAGCTGGTTGCTGAGTGCCCACCCGGTACCGGTTTGGGCATTCTTCTGCGGCCTGATTCTGGCCAGTATCGCGCTGGTGGTGAAGCCGCTGCGCAAGCATGGTATGCCACAGCTGCTGGCCTTGCTGGTCGGCATTGTGGCTGCCATTGCCGTGGCGCTGGCGCCGGGTATGGATACCGCGGATGCACCGGTATGGGTGTTTTTTGCCAGCGGAGCCATCGCCATCTGCGCCATGATTCTGCCCGGTATTTCCGGCAGTTTTATCCTCTTGCTGCTGGGCATGTATCAACCGGTACTGGATGCGGTTACCGCTGGCCGTTATCTGCCTTTACTGGCTTTCGTTGCCGGTTGCGCGGTAGGGCTGCTTAGCTTTGTGCACCTGCTGCGTTGGTTGTTGCACCATTACCACGATACCCTGATGTCTCTGCTGGCCGGCTTTATGGGCGGATCGTTGCTGGCCCTTTGGCCGTGGCGCGAAGGCGGTGAGCATGGCCAGCGTGGCGACTGGTTGTCGCCGGCACACTATGCCCAGCTTACCGGTGGTGATGCGCAAATTGGGCTGGCCATTGCCATGATGGCGGTGGGACTGATATCGGTCTGGCTACTGTATCGGGCTGCGCCTGTGCATAATGTTGCCGAGCGAGTCTCTCCCTGATGCCGGTAAACCCGGCGCCCCGTTACAGGGGCTCGATGTCGAGGAGGTAGGCATGGTTGATACTGCAGGTGACAGGGCCGGTCCGGATTGATGCGGGGCGCGGTTTCCCTTTTCCTTCTGTTGTTTCTCAGCGGTTGTGCGACAGGCAATTATGCCCCGGTAGTGGACATCTACGGGCAGTCGTCTCGTCAGCCCAATAAAGTGACGTCCGGCAGTCACAAGGTCAGAAAAGGCGAAACCCTGTACGCCATTGCCTGGCGTTTTGGTTGGGACTACCGGGCTTTGGCTCGGGCCAATCATATCGCCCCCCCGTATACCATTTACCCGGGCCAGGTGATTTCCCTGGCGGGCAAATCGCCAGCCTCCTCAACGCCGTCCCGGGCGAGCCGTCATCATTCGCCTCGCACGGTCAGCCACAGCAAGCCGGCCCGCAAAGCGGCTTCGCCGCCCGCGCCAGTGGCCAGTAAGCCGTCAAGCTCCGTGGCGACTAGTGGCCCCTTGCAGTGGCACTGGCCGGCCAGCGGCAAGGTGGTGGAAAGCTACTCTTCCAACAGCCATGGCCAGAAGGGCATTGCCATCAGCGGCCGCCATGGTGCGCCGGTCATTGCGGCAGCGCCGGGGACGGTGGTATATCGGGGCAGCGGCCTGACCGGTTATGGCAACCTGGTCATCATCAAACACAACGATCGCTGGTTAAGTGCTTACGCCCATAATGATAAAATGCTGGTTAAAGAAGGGCAGTCAGTGACCGGCGGGCAGCAGATCGCCACCATGGGCGCCAGCGGCACCTATCGCACCCAGCTGCATTTCGAGATACGACGCGACGGCAAGCCGGTAAATCCGTTGCATTACCTTCCCAAACGCTAAACCTGACTCGGGGTATTGAATGAGTGCGGATGTGAAACGCGACCACCGCCTGCTGATCCTTGCCGGGCTGTCATCGGTGGTGACCGCGGTGCTATTGATCGCTGCCAAGACGGTGGCCTGGCTGATGACCGGCTCGGTGAGCCTGCTGGCATCACTGGTGGATTCGATCATGGATTCCATCGCCTCGCTGATCAATTTTATTGCCATACGCTATTCCCTGGTGCCGCCGGACGAAGATCACCGTTTCGGACATGGCAAGGCCGAAGCCCTGGCGGGGCTGGGCCAGTCGGTGTTCATCTTCGGCTCGTCGATTTTTCTGATGGCTCAGGCAGTACAGAAGCTGATGGATCCGCAGCCCTTGCAGGCCACCCAGGTAGGGGTGGCGGTGATGGTCTTTTCCATCGTCATGACGCTGGTATTGCTGATGATTCAGAAGTTCGTGGTCAGGGAAACCGGTTCCACCGCCATTGAGGCCGACTCACTGCATTATGCCTCCGACCTGGCCGTCAATGTGGGAATCATCCTGGTGTTGCTGGTGTCGCCGTTTGGCCTGCACTGGCTCGATGGGCTGGTGGGGCTGGTGATCGCGGTCTTCATTCTGCGCAGTGCCTGGCAGATCGGGTTCGAGTCCATTCAGCTGCTGCTGGACCGGGAAATTCCCGGGAATGTGCGGGAAACGGTGGGGGCGATCGTGGCGGAACATGAATTGGCGCTGGGGTTTCACGACCTGCGTACCCGGCAGGCTGGTCGCACCCAGTTTATCCAGTTGCATGTCGACATGGACCAGAACTTGTCACTGTTGCAGGCCCACGCCCTGGCCGAAAGCATTGAGCTGCGAATCCGCGACCGGTATCCCGCTGCTGACGTTATCATTCACCAGGACCCGGTGGCGGTGGGGCCACACATCAATGTGGAAGACAAGCTGACCTGACCGGGTGTGACGAGCTGCTGGATGTTTCGGTCAAGGTAGACAGCTTGTCTCCATGGGTGGCTTTGGCTAGCGTAAGGACTCGCCAGTTTCGGAGAGTCCTCCATGGATACTGTTACCAGCAGCCGTCAGGTGACGCATACCCTTCAGCAGGGGATGGCCCGGCGCGGCTTCATTAAGTGGTCCCTGCTGGGGGTAGCCGGTGCTGCTGCGGTCACCGCCGGTGGTTTCGCCATGCTGCGCCGCTCGCCGCTGGATCGCCAGCCCGTGCCATCTTCGATAACGGGGCTCAGTGCCAGTGAGTACCATCTTTTTGTCCGCTGTCGCCAGGTATTGTTGCCGACGGAAGGCACCGCGTTGTACCCGGCGGATCAGCTGCCGGTGGTTGCCAACATTGAGCATACTCTCAGCCTGATGGCGGCGCCCATCCGCAAGCAGCTCGGTATCGGATTATCCCTGTTTGATAATGCCGCGGTGTTTTCCCATGGTCGCCGTTTCGTCGACCTCAGTGATCGGGCAGCCTGTGATTATTTTGACCAGTGGGGCAGGGGGCATGTGATTCAGCGGACCCTGGCCACGGCGATCAAACAGCTGGTATACAGCGCCTATTGGCGGGAATCGGCCACCTGGCCGGCGGTGGAGTTTGATGGACCGGTGACGGACAAATGGGGGCTGGCGTCCCTGGGCAATGCGCCCATGCCGCAGCAAACCGCTGGTAAGGGGGTGTCATGACCAAAGCAACCATGCAGGACACCGGTCTGCCGGTGATTCAGGCCAGTGACATTGAGACATCGTCGCTGACACTGGAGGCCGACGCGGTAATCGTCGGCTCTGGCGCCGGGGGTGCGGTTACGGCCTATGAGCTGGCTCGTCGGGGCATGAAAGTGGTGGTGCTGGAGGCCGGGCCTTATGTGCCTTCCCGGCAATTTACCGAACGTTTCGCCGACAGCCTGGAAACGCTCTACCAGGATCATGGCGCCCAGACCAACAGCAGTGGTGACCTGCTGGTGCTGCAGGGCGCCTGCGTCGGTGGTTCCACCGTGGTCAACGGCTGTGTCTGTTTTCGAACGCCGGACTTTATTCTTTCTGACTGGCAACAGCGCTTTGGGTTATCCGAGCTAACGCCGCAGTCGCTGGCTCCGTATTTCGAACGGGTGGAAAAGAACCTGTCGATCCACGAAAACGCAGAATTCGAGATTGCCCGCCATGGCCAGCTGATTCGAGCCGGCGCCCACAAGCTTGGCTGGTCAGTAAAGCCCCTGCGCCGCAATATTCGCCAGTGCGCCCTGACCGGGCATTGCCTGTCCGGCTGCAAGAGTGACCGCAAACAGTCAATGCTGGTGACCTATCTGCCCTGGGCCGCAGCTCTGGGGGCCAGTATCTATGCTGATACCCGGGTAGAACGGGTGCTCACTAGCGACGGCAAGGCCAGTGGAGTGGAAGCAGAGGTGGTGGCGCATGACGGCAGTATCGTGGCGCACATGCGGGTCACCGCGCCGCGGGTGATACTGGCGGCGGGGGCCGTGCAGACCCCGTTGTTGCTGAAGAAGAGTCAACTTGCCAACCGTTCCGGTCAGGTGGGCCGTAATTTTGCCTGCCATCCTTCCTTGTATGTGCCGGCCCGTTACCCGGAACCGGTGCATGCCTGGCGGGGCGCGCTGCTTGGGGTCTACATCGACGAGTTCATGCATCCCGAGCAAGGCGGTTTCATTATCGAGGATGGTGGCGCGGGGCCGGTGGAAATTACCATGGCGGCAGAACCGGGCAGTGGCGCCCCGTTTATGGATTATATGGCCCATGCGCCCTATATGAGCGGTCTGGTGACATTAATTCATGACCACAATGTCGGCGTGATTGATTGGGATGGCGATCGCAAGCAGATCGATTACCAGCTGGCGGACGTGGATTTCCCCTCCATGAAGCGGGCGTTGAAGGCGGCGGCCAGGTTGCACCTGGCTGCTGGTGCCATTGAAGTCTACGTGCCCTCCAGTGATCGCCGGATCATCTGTAGCGAGGCGGACATTGATGGTCTAGTCGACAGCCTGGAAAACCAGCCACAACATCTGCGCATGGTCAGCTATCATCCCCAGGGCAGTTGCCGTATGGGAGCAGACCCTGACACCAGCGTGGTCGACAGTGACGGGCAGAGCCACGATGTACCGGGCTTGTATGTCGCGGATGCCAGCCTGTTGCCAACCTCCATCATCGTCAATCCCCAATTGACGGTATACGCCCTGGCCTCGCGCATTGCCGAGCGGATCGCATAGCCGCCGGTTGGCAGCCCGGCCGGCTTTGATGCCGCCGGGCTTGGGTCTTTGTAACGGTTTGTTATAAACTCTCCAGCAAGGAGCGTTAAGCTCCACCAATAACAACAAGGGCCAGGATGGCCAGCCCAGGAGAGGCTTAATGAAGAATAACAAGCGACCAGCACTGCCGGGCTTTATGGCGGGGCTGGAACCTCTTAGTCGTCGGGGGTTTCTGCGCGCCGGGGTGCTGGGTGGCATGGCGTTGACCACTGGCTGTGCGCACCTGATGGGCCGTCGTGATGCCCCCACCAAGGTCAAATACCGTAGCCTCTCCCGGGATGAAGTCCGGGTCATTACCCGGCTCACGGAAGTGTTGTTGCCCACCGCCCAATTCGGGCTTCCCTCCAGCACCCAGGTGGTGCCCACGGTACAGAATCTCGACACCATGGCCGCGCGCATGCCGCCACAGACCCGCGAACTGCTCGGTATGGCGATCTGGATGTTTGAACACCGCCCCATGGTGAGTTTCAAGTTCAGCAGCTTCAGCGGCCTGTCCGATGACAAGGCACTGGCCTATGTGAACGCCATGCAGGAGGGCGCCTTCTTCGAGAGGGGGCTGATGACCACCCTCAAGGCACTGATCACACTCAATTACTGGCGCGATGAGCGTACCTGGCCGGGTCTCGAGTATCGTGGCCCGGTAACCGATTTGTGGGGAATTCGCCGGCTGGGCAACGCGCCCCTGCCACGGGCCTGAAAGCGGAGCATTTATGACTTTTGTCACTGTCCCCCGTGATGGGGTTCCGGTAACCCAGGCCAGAGACGTGGCGCTGGATGCCAGCCTGGGCAAGAATTTTACCCTGAAGGCCGACGTGGTAGTGGTGGGCTCCGGCGCCGCCGGCTCCATGGTGGCCTATGAAATGGCCAAGGCCGGTCGCGAGGTGCTGGTGCTGGAGGCCGGGCGCTATTATCCCAGCGCCAAGTTCACCGAGCATCTGGGAGATACCATGACCAAGATCTATCAGGATCAGGTTGGTCAGGTGAACACCACCGCTGATGTGATTTTTGCGGAAGGGGCCTGTGTCGGTGGCTCCACGGTGATCGGTGGTTGTGTCATGCAGAAGCCTGCGGACAAGGTGCTGGATGGCTGGGCGGATCGTCATGGTCTGGAAGGCCTCACGGCCGAGACGCTGAAACCCTATTTCGACACCGTCGGCGAACAGCTGCATGTGCATATCAACGAGGCCCACGAGATCAACCCCTGTGCGCACAAGGTGATTCAGGGCTGTGAGAAGATGTCGTTTTCCTGGCGCCCGGCCCGGCGCAACGTCAAGCAATGTGCCCTGACCGGTCATTGCCTTGCCGGTTGCCCCTCGGACCGCAAGATGAGCGCCCTGGTGACGCATTTGCCCTGGGCATCGGCCTATGGAGCACGGGTGTTTTCCGATACCGAAGTGATTCGCGTGCAAACCCGCAATGGCCGGGCAACCGGGGTGGAAGCCCGGATTACCGACCCGGACAGCGGTGCCCATGTAGCCGATATGAAGGTGGATGCGGACATTGTGGTACTGGCTGCCGGCGCCATTCATACGCCACTGATCATGCAACGTAGTCAGGTTCGTGATGGCAGCGGCCAGCTGGGGCGTAATCTGGCAGTACAGCCCTTCACCCAGGTATTGGGCAAGTTTCCCGAGCCCTTGTACGGTTTCCGCGGCGCGCTGGTCGGTGTGGACGTGGACGAGTTTGCCGATACCGATGGCTACACGATCCTTTCCGGCCTGGCTGAGCCGGAATCCCTGTTGGCGCAGGGCGATATGAAAGCCGGCAAGGCCCATATCGAGTTCATGAAGGACTATAAATTCTACGCCGGTGTCAATGCCTTCAGTACTGATCAGGGCCGGGGCTATGTACGCTGGGATGGAGACCCTTACCAGGGCGGCAAGACCATTCACTGGAATCCAAACCGGGAAGAGTTTGAGAACATCAAGCGTTCTGCGGCGCTGGCGGCACGGATTTTCTTTTCTGCCGGTGCGCAAAAGGTGTTTCTGCCCACCTTTCAGAGTCTCGAAGCAGACTCGGTTTTCAAGCTGGATGAGACCCTGGATAAGGTGGATTATGGGATCAAGGGCATGTACACCTTCCGCGCCAATAGTTTCAGTGCGCACGGTACCTGCCGAATGGGCGCAGACAGCTATGAATATGTGGTCAGCCCCCGTGGCGAAGTACATGGCACCGCCGGCCTGTTTGTGGCGGATGCCAGTCTGATTCCCGAGCCCCTGAATGTGACCCCGCAGTGGACGGTGCAAGTGCTGGCCAAGTATGTCAGCGACCAGATCAATGAGCGGGCAAGCAGTTACTTTATCGGTTGATGCCGGACATTCTGAAAGCGCGCCTGCGGGCGCGTTTTTTGTTTCATTTGGTGGCAAATTGGCCTGATTGTGGCGCCAACGGCAGCGCCGTGCTGTGCTAGCATGAGGCGCAAACATGCCAGGGAGATGATCATGTCGGGTTTTGAATTTGCCACTTCTCACCGCGTTCTGGTGGAGGCCGGCGCAGCCGGCCGTCTTGCGGCCTTGTGTCAGGAGCGTGGCGTCACCAGTGTAATGCTGGTGACCGACCCGGGGATTCGTAACACCAACTTGCTGGAGCCGGTGATTAACGGCTTTTCCCGTGCCGGTCTGGCACTGGAAATTTTTGATCAGGTTAGCGCTGATCCGGCAGACAGCATTGTGCACAGTGCCGTTGAGCAGGCACAGGGCTG
>JAWVWY010000030.1:0-24137 GCA_033723495.1 Alcanivorax sp.
CGTCCACCAGCCGCTGTGGGCGAATCGGGAAGCTGTCGTCCTGAATGCCATCGCGGATGTGCTTCTGCAGTGCATCGCGAATGCGGTGGAAATCGGAGAAGCTCCAGTGCTCCTGGGGCTCCAGGCGCTCCTTGAGCTGCCACAGGCTGTTGGCGATATCGCCGATTACTTCGATCTGCGGGAAATAGACCGGGTCCACCTGGGCGGAATTGAAGTTGATATGCACCACTTCGGCACCACCGGGGCGCATGAAGAACGGCGGTTTTTCCACCACGTCGTGGCCCACGTTGATGATCAGGTCGGCCTGGTCGATGGCGCGGTGTACGAAGTCGCCGTCGGACAGGGCGGTATTGCCCAGGAAGTGCGCACCGCTTTCGTCGACCACCCCTTTACCCATCTGGGTGGTGATCACCGGAATGCCCAGTTTCTCCACGAACTGACGCAGCATCTTGCTGGTCAGCTTGCGGTTGGCGCCGGCGCCGGCCAGCAGCAGCGGCTTGCGCGCGCCCTGGATGGCTTCGATGGCCTTGCAGATGGCCTTGTCCTCGGCGATCGGCCGGCGTGTCATGCTCGGCTCGGTGACTGGCATGGTGGAATGTTCGCGGGCAATGTCTTCCGGCAGCTCCAGGTGGGTGGCGCCGGGGCGCTCTTCCTGGGCCAGGCGGAAGGCCTCGCGGATACGGGTGGGAATGGAGTCACCACTGACCACCTGCTTGGTGAACTTGGTCAACGGGCGCATCATGTCGACCACGTCGATGATCTGGAACTGGCCCTGCTTGCTGGTCTTGATCGGTTTCTGGCCGGTAATCATCACCATTGGCATGGCGCCCAGCTGGGCATAGGCGGCGGCGGTTACAAAGTTGGTGGCACCGGGGCCCAGGGTGGACATACAGACACCGGCCTTGCCGGTGAGGCGGCCATAGGTGGAAGCCATGAACCCGGCGGCCTGCTCGTGGCGGGTAATCACCAATTTGATTTTCGAGCCGCGCAGGGACTCCAGCAGGTCCAGGTTCTCTTCCCCGGGGATAGCGAAGACATGTTCCACCCCTTCCGCTTCCAGGGCGCGAACGAACAAATCCGATGCTTTCATTTTTTACCGTCTCCTGTTGATGCGCCACGGCTGACTTTTGGTCGCCGCGGGCGAGTCCACATAATGTGGTCGTGCAATGAACGGGATGCCGTTATGCAAGTATGGTGCCGCTTTTTCTCCTGTCTGGTGCACAAATTGTGCCTCCAAAGGGTGCGCGGCCCTCAGCGCGAGCCTCACTATAGCGCGGTGAGGGGGCCGATAGGTATGCCTATAAGTGATACATTTTATTGTAAAAGCCGATGTGTCTTCACCATCGCCTCCCGGTGGTTGATGATAGGCACGCACATGACCGGACAGGGATATTAGATCATGTTGAAAAAGGGGGTGTGGGGGGTGGCGGCCCTGGTGCTGTTGCTGGCACTGGTGGTGTTGGTCACCTACCGCTGGCTTAACCCGCCACCACCGGCGGCACAGCTGTTTATCAACGGAACCATCATTACCATGGATTCCGATCACCCGCAGGCCACCGCAATGCTGGTGCGTCGCGGTGACATTATCGCGCTGGGAGATGCCAAGACCCTGAAGGCCCAGGCCAGTCGCGATGTCAGGCTGATTGATCTGCAGGGCGGGGTATTGATGCCAGGCTTTATTGAAGCCAACGGCCACTTTCCCGGGGAGGGCCTGTCGGCGGTGGCGGTGGATGCCAACAGTCCGCCTCTGGGAGATCTCTACAGTATCGAGGATTTGTTGTCGCGGCTGCGCATGTTGGCCCAGAAGCGTCCTGGCGGCTGGTTACTGGCCTACGGGTTTGATAACACCAGCGTCGGGGAAAAGCGTTATCCCACCCGCGAGGAGCTGGACAGTATCAGTGACAGCCGTCCGATTCTGGTCATGCACAGCTCCGGGCATCAGGGGGTGGCCAATTCCGCTGCGTTGCGAGCCATGGGGATTACCGACCGCACGGCGGACCCGCAAGGGGGGCACTATGGCCACGATGCGCAAGGTCATCTCAATGGCCAGCTGGTAGCGTCGGCTTTCGACCCGTTTCGGGAAGCGGCGCTGAAGTTTTCCGCGCTGGATGGCATCCAGGTGCTGCGCAAGGCCGCGCAGATCTATCTTTCCCGCGGCATTACCTTTGCCCAGAACAGCCGGGTTACGCCCGCCATGATTGGCAATTTGCGTCCGGCCCTGGAGCTGGGGGTGGTGCCCTTGCGATTGATGCTGTGGCCCACCGCGCAAGCGGAGCAGTTGCGCCACCGTGGCCGTTTGCCGTTCCCGGTTTCGTCACGGCTGTACCTGGGGGCAGTGAAGCTGGTCAGTGATGGCAGTATCCAGGGCTACACCGCCTTCCTCAATGAACCCTATTACCAGCTGCCCGATGACTACCCGGAAAATTATGTGGGCTTTCCCGCCACCGCCGAGGCAAAGCTCGCCGACCAGGTGAAGACGTTTCATTGCCAGGGGCGTCAGGTGGCGATTGATGCCAATGGTGATGCGGCCATTGACCGGGCACTGGATGCCATCGCCGCAGCCCGCCAGGCGTGCCCTGCTGTGACCGTGCAGCCGGTGTTGGTGCATGCTCTGATGGCCACCGATCAACAACTGGATCGCATGGCGGCGCTGCATGTGATTCCCAGTTTTGGCAACGCCCATGTCTACTACTGGGGCGACCGTCATCGCCATGTCTTTCTGGGGCCAAAGCGGGCGGGGCGGATCAGCCCGCTGGCCAGTGCCGCGGCCCGCGGGCTGCCTTTTACGCTGCATGCGGATTCGCCAGTGGTGCCGTTTCAGCCGTTGCAGTTGGCCTGGAATGCGGTCTACCGCTATACCGCCAGCGGTGAGCAGCTGGGCCCTGATCAGGCAATTGGGGTGCAGCGGGCATTGCGGGCGCTGACACTGGATGTGGCGAAGCAGCTGGGGGTGGCGGATCAGGTTGGTTCTCTGCAGCCGGGCAAGCGCGCCGATCTGGTCTGGCTGGACCGGGACCCGCGGCAGTTTCTCAAGGCGTGGAATACAATCCAGGTACGCGGTACCTGGGTCGGTGGCGTGCGCCGGTTCCCGGCCGGGCAACTGGCGAACTAGCGGCGCTGTAACGTCCTGGCAGGAGGGACCCGGGTCAGTGCCAGGTGCCCTCCAGGTTTTCACATTGCTCGAGGAATTCCTCGGCACTCATCTCCACCGTATCGGCATCCAGGTGGGTGGCAACCTGCTCCTTGAGCTGCCCGACCACCTTGGTCATGACAGACAGGGTTTCTTCCACCTGCTCAATGGTTTCCAGCAGATCTTCGGCTTCTTGTTGGTACGTGTCTCTATCGTCGTAATCGCTCATACGAAGCCTCCAGCCGTGATTGGAGCCGCGTTACTGCCTGCGGCTCGATTCCATGGTGCCAACGATGCACCGACAAAACAAACCCTGTTTTGGCGCCTTTTGATAAAACCCGAATCTGTCAGGACAGGCGGTGAATGCGCCGGGCAGACGGGGTTTTCCGCCGACAAGCGCAGCATAAAAAAGGGCGCCGCAGCGCCCTTTTTCTCAGTCCCAGGACAGGGCGCCGCCCACCTGGTATTCGGTCACCCGGGTTTCGAAGAAGTTCTTCTCCTTGCGCAGGTCCATGATTTCGCTCATCCACGGGAACGGGTTGTTGACGCCCTTGAACTGCTCCGGCAGGCCCAGCTGGGCGAGGCGGCGGTTGGCGATAAACTGCAGATATTCTTCCATCATGGCGGCGTTCATGCCCAGCACGCCGCGCGGCATGGTGTCGCGGGCGTACTCGATCTCGAGCTGCGTGCCCTCGAGGATCATCTGGATGGCCTGCTGCTGCATCCCGGCGTCCCACAGGTGCGGGTTTTCCAGCTTGATCTGGTTGATGACGTCGACACCGAAATTCACGTGCATGGATTCGTCACGCAGGATGTACTGGAACTGCTCGGCCACGCCGGTCATCTTGTTGCGCCGACCCATGGACAGGATCTGGGTGAAGCCGCAGTAGAAGAAGATACCTTCCAGCACACAGTAGAAGGCAATCAGGTTTTCCAGCAGCGCCTTGTCGGTTTCCACGGTGCCGGTGGTGAATTCCGGATCGGACAGTTCGCGGGTGTACTGGATGCCCCACTGGGCCTTCTTGGCCACGGACGGAATCTCCTGGTACATGTTGAAGATCTCGCCTTCGTCCATGCCCAGGGACTCGATGCAGTACTGGTAGGCGTGGGTGTGGATCGCCTCTTCAAAAGACTGGCGCAGGATGTACTGGCGGCACTCCGGGTTGGTGATCAGCCGGTAGATGGCCAGTACCAGGTTGTTGGCGACCAGCGAATCGGCGGTGGAGAAGAAGCCCAGGTTGCGCTTGACGATACGACGCTCGTCGTCGGTCAGGCCGTCGGCTTTTTTCCACAGCGCCAGGTCGGCGTTCATGTTCACTTCCTGGGGCATCCAGTGGTTGGCGCAGCCGTCCAGGTATTTCTGCCAGGCCCAGTCGTACTTGAAGGGCACCAGCTGGTTGAGGTCGGCACGACAGTTGATCATGCGCTTGTCGTCCACTTCCACCCGGCCGGCGGTGCCCTCCAGCTCGGCCACGCCTTCGCTGATATCCATTTCGGCCACGGCGGCCTGGGCGCGTTCCACCGCATCGCTCATGGCCCTCTCTAATGAGGTGTCCGGGGTTCGTCCTCGCAGTTCGTCGTGTCCTGGCTGTCCATCAAGCGGCGCACTTCCCGCTGCCGGTGTTTGAGCTGCAGATGTTTCTTGTTCAGAAACCGTCTCAGGTTGCGGCGGCGTTGCGGGTTTCGGTTGCGGCTTGGCGGCAGGCGTCTCTTGCGCATTGAATTCGTCCCAGCTCAGCATGTGTGTGTCTCCCTTTCGTTCTTTCCAGGGTGGCGCGAGAGCGTCACCGGTGGTGCATTCTTTGTGTTGGCTTGCACGCAACGCGCTTCACGCTGGCACGCAAGAAGCGTGTTGCGTGATGCGTGTCTGCGTGCCAGCGGCTCTTACTGGCACGCCTCGCAATCCGGATCATCAATGGAGCAGGCCTGCGGCACGTCGGCGGCCTGGCCGAACTCCGCGGCCGGTTCTTCCACCTTGGAAGAGACGCGGTTGAGCTTGCCGTCATTGATGGTGGATTTCTCCGCCTGGGTGGCACCGATGGCACGCAGGTAGTAGGTGGTCTTGAGACCCAGCAACCAGGCCATCTTGTAGGTCACGTCCAGCTTCTTGCCGTTGGCTTCGGCAATGTACAGGTTCAGGGACTGGGCCTGGTCGATCCACTTCTGGCGACGGCTGGCCGCTTCCACCAGCCAGCGCGGCTCCACCTCGAAGGCGGTGCGGTACTGTTCTTTCAGGTCGTCCGGCACACGCTCGATGGGCAGTACGGAACCGTCGTAGTACTTCAGGTCGTTGACCATGACGTTATCCCACAGGCCACGCTCTTTCAGGGCGTTGACCAGGTAGGGGTTGACCACGGTGAACTCGCCGGACAGGTTCGATTTCACGTACAGGTTCTGGTAAGTGGGCTCGATGGACTGTGACACCCCGGTGATGTTGGCAATGGTCGCGGTGGGCGCGATGGCCATCACGTTGGAGTTGCGCATGCCTTTGCGGGCCATCTCGCGCACGCTGTTCCAGTCCAGGGTCTGGCTGCGATCGACCTTGCAGTACTCCTCGCCACGCTGTTTGACCAGGATGTCGATGGAGTCGATCGGCAGGATGCCCTGGCTCCACAGGGAGCCGTCGAAGGTCTGGTAGGCACCGCGTTCTTCGGCCAGTTTGGCGGACGCCTGGATGGCGTAGTAGCTCACCGCTTCCATGGACTGGTCGGCGAAGTCCACCGCCTGGGAGGAGGCGTAGGCGATGCCCTGCTTATAGAGGGCATCCTGGAAGCCCATGATGCCCAGACCCACCGGGCGGTGCTTCATGTTGGAGTTTTCTGCCTGCGGCACGCTGTAGTAGTTGATGTCGATGACGTTGTCGAGCATGCGCACGGCGGTATTGACGGTACGCTGCAGCTTGTCGATATCCAGGCCGTTGTCCCCGATGTGCTGGGCCAGGTTCACCGAGCCCAGGTTACAGACGGCGATTTCGTCCTGGCTGGTGTTGAGGGTGATCTCGGTACACAGGTTGGACGAATGCACCACGCCCACGTGCTGCTGCGGGCTGCGCAGGTTGCACGGATCCTTGAAGGTGAACCAGGGGTGGCCGGTTTCGAACAGCATGGACAGCATCTTGCGCCACAGGTTGATGGCCGGGAGGCGCTTGAACAGTTTCAGTTCGCCGCTGCGGGTTTTCTCTTCATACGCCAGATAGGCCTTTTCGAAGGCTTCGCCGTACAGGTCGTGCAGGTCCGGAGTATCGTTGGGGCTGAACAGGGTCCAGTCCTCTTCGTTCAGCACCCGCTTCATGAACAGATCGGGAATCCAGTTGGCGCTGTTCATGTCGTGGGTACGACGACGGTCGTCGCCGGTGTTCTTGCGCAACTCGAGGAATTCCTCGATGTCCATGTGCCAGGTTTCCAGGTAGGCACAGACGGCGCCCTTGCGCTTGCCGCCCTGGTTCACCGCCACGGCGGTGTCGTTGACCACTTTCAGGAAGGGCACCACGCCCTGGGATTTGCCGTTGGTGCCCTTGATGTAGGAGCCCAACGCGCGCACCGGGGTCCAGTCGTTGCCCAGGCCGCCGGCAAACTTGCTCAGCATGGCGTTGTCCTGGATGGCGCCGTAGATGCCGTGCAGGTCGTCGGGCACGGTGGTCAGGTAGCAGCTGGACAGCTGCGGGCGCAGGGTGCCGGCGTTGAACAGGGTCGGCGTGGAGCTCATGTAGTCGAAGCTGGACAGCAGGTTGTAGAACTCGATGGCGCGCGCTTCGCGATCATCCTCTTCCACCGCCAGGCCCATGGCGACACGCATGAAGAAGCACTGCGGCAGCTCGATGCGGGTGTCGTTGTGGTGGATGAAGTAACGGTCGTAAAGGGTCTGCAGGCCCAGGTAGGAGAACTGCAGGTCACGCTCGCCCTTCATGGCGGCGCCCAGTTTTTCCAGGTCGAATTCACCCAGCTGCGGGCTCAGCAGTTCCAGCTCGATGCCCTTGGTGATGTAGGCCTGCAGGGCCTGGCCGTAGAGCGCTTCCATTTCTTCCTGGTTGGCACGCTCGGCCACGCCCAGGAATTGCAGCGCTTCGGCGCGGATCTTGTCCATCAGCAGGCGGGCGGTGACCAGGGAGTAGTTGGGCTCCACTTCGATCAGGGTGCGCGCGGTCATCACCATGGAGGTGTTGACGTCATTGATGGAGACACCGTCGTACAGGTTCTTGACGGTTTCCTTGATGATCTTGTCGGCATCCACTTCCGCCAGGCCCTGGCAGGCGGTGCGGATCAGGTGCTCCAGGCGGGCCATGTCCAGCGGCGCCTTGCTGCCGTCTTCCATGGTCACGGACATGTCCACCTGGTGGGTGGGCTCGGGCAGATCGTGGCCCTGTTCGGCACGTTTGATGGCCTGGCGCTCGCGGTAGAGCACATAGTCACGGGCCACCTTGTGCTCGCCGGCCCGCATCAGTGCCAGTTCCACCTGGTCCTGGATTTCCTCGATATGGATGGTGCCGCCGGAGGGCATGCGGCGCTTGAACGTGGCGCTGACCTGTTCGGTGAGCCGCGCCACGGTTTCATGAATGCGCGAGGACGCCGCCGCCGTGCCGCCTTCCACCGCCAGGAACGCCTTGGTGATGGCCACGGTGATCTTGTCGTCGGTGTAGCTGACCACCTTGCCGTTGCGCTTGATCACGCGCAGCTGACCGGGTGCGGTGGTGGCAATGGACTGGTCCTGGTCTGCGCCACTGGTGCGGCTGGCGTCGGCCTGCGGGTTCTGGCTGATGTCCGTCTGCATGGTGCCCTCTCCGTTGTGCATGCTGTTCTGGTTGTGTGTGGGTCCCGCAGTAGTGTCACCACGGGACAACAGCCCCGGACGGCGCCAGGGCTGTGAAAACGGTTACCTGTGTTTGGGTGGTGGTCGACTGACCCTGCTGACCACTATATATTGTGCTTCTTCCATGATGCGTTGCTGCCCCCTGGTTGAAAAAAATACCCTAAGCAACTGTTGTTACGGTATTTTTATGGCTGTTGACCAGTCTTTTTCCGGGGTGGGCGCGGTTTTACAAAAACCCAACATGTTGGGGTCTGCGCCGCCAGTGACTACAAGTTATAGTTGGCTCCGCGCTTTTGCAAGCACTTCAACTGGGGAAATCTTGTGGATAAGTTGTGAGGTGTTGTGGGTGGTTTCGGGCGGTGTTGCTGCCTTGTGGACAGCTACTATATATAGTGTTTGTCAACCATCCATTGGCGCCCTGATGACAGGCCTGGAACGGTGCGAGAAAGCGCCTTTGCGGCCGCCAGCAAGGTTGCCGAAGTGCTTGCGTATGCGTATAAACGTAACAAAGACCTAGCTCTATGGTGTTCGTCCTTGTCAGGCGCCACCCAATGAGACAATAACGATACAAATTCAAAAAGGATAAGGACGGGATGACAACGGTGCAGGATAACCCGCCAGCCATCATGATCGTGGAAGATGATGAACGACTTGCCGATCTGACCTGTGAATATCTTCAAAGTAACGGCCTGGATGTCACCGTCGTCAGCGACGGGGAAGAGGCCATTCGTCGTATTCGTGCCGACCAGCCGGATCTGGTGGTGCTGGATCTGATGTTGCCCGGTGCCTACGGCCTGACGGTGTGTCGTGAAGTGCGGGGCAGTTACAAGAATCCCATCCTCATGCTGACCGCCCGCACTGATGACATGGATCAGGTGCTGGGCCTGGAAATGGGCGCCGACGATTATGTCGCCAAGCCGGTCAAGCCGCGGGTACTGCTGGCCCGCATCCGCGCCTTGCTGCGCCGGGTGGAAACCGATAACGAGCGGGATAATGCGCCGGCACGGCTGGAATTCGGTTCTCTGGTGATCGACAACTCCGCCCGGGAAGTGACCCTGGCCGGTGATTCCGTTGACCTGACCAGTGCCGAATATGACCTGCTGTGGTTGCTGGCCTCCAATGCCGGCACCGTGCTGTCACGGGAGACCATCTTCGAGAAGTTGCGTGGTATCCAGTACGACGGCCAGGACCGCTCCATTGATGTGCGTATTTCCCGTATCCGCCCGAAGGTGGGGGATGACCCGGAGAATCCCAAACGCATCAAGACGGTACGTTCCAAGGGCTACCTCTTTGTCAAGGAAATGGGGGCGGTCTGAGCCATCCCTGTCCTGTGAGGGGGCGCCTTGAATAGTATTTTCCTGCGGCTCTACGGTGGTTTGCTGTTGGCGCTGTGCTGCATCGGCGCCATCACCTATGGCGCCGTGGAGCTGGTCAATCACTATCGCTCTGATCTCTACCGCGAGCGCATGGCGCGTGGCACCTTCTACCTGATGGCAGAGGGCTACCAGCGCCAGAAAGACGAGCAAGCTCGTGAGCGCTGGGGCAAGGTGCTGGACCGTTTGTTTAATGCGGATATCGAGCTGAAAACCGCCCAGCAGTTGCAACTCACTTACCGGGAGAAGTTGCACCTGAGTGAAGGGCTGGTGGTCATGCGTATCAATGAGAGCCATGGCTACGGCGATATCTTCTACCAGTTGCCCGGCGAAGATCGCTATATCTACACCCGCATGACCAAGGTCTCCGAGCAGCAGGCGCGCGCCACTGCGGTGTTGGTCCTCAATCATCTCGCCAGTTATCCCCAGGACCAGTGGTCGGCGGAGTTGCAGGCCCTGCAAAAATACTTCGGCTACCCGCTGGCGCTACTGCCTCGCGATCAGGTGCATCTCGATAACGAACAGTTGCAGCGGCTCAATCGTCGCGAGGTCGTGATCGCGCTGGATAACAGCGCCCCGGTGGATTCCAGTATCCGCATTTATGCGCCAGTAGCGGATACCGGCAAGGTGCTGGCGGTGGGGCCGCTCAGCCTGTTTGATCGCTTCCCCATCGAATTGCTGATGGTGGCGGGTATGCTCAACCTGATGGCGGTGGCCCTGGCGGTCTATCTGCAGGTGCGGCCGCTACAGCACCGCTTGCGCCGTCTGGACCGGGCGGTCAGCCAGTTGGGCAGTGGTGATCTGAGTGCCTATGCCAATATCGAGGGTAATGATGCCATCGGCCAGGTGGCGGCCACCTTTAATGGCATGACCGCACATATCCGCCGTCTTATCGAATCTCAACGGGAAATGACCCGGGCGGTGAGCCATGAGTTGCGCACCCCGGTGGCGCGTTTGCGGTTTGGTCTGGAAATGCTGGCGGATATCGAATCCGCCGAGCAGCGCCGCGAAAAGCTCAATGCCCTGGATCACGATATCGAGCAGCTGGATCAGCTGATCGATGAAATTCTGACCTATGCGCGCCTGGAGCAGGGAACGCCCAATATCGAATTCCAGCCGGTGGCGGTGGTTGAACTTTGTGATCAATTACAGCAGGAATTGGAACCGATCTGCGGTGATATTGCCATTGTGGTGGAGGCCGAGGATACGCAGTTGCAGGTAGAAGGGGAGGAGCGCTACCTGCATCGTATTTTGCAGAACCTGGTCACCAACGCCCTGCGCTATGCCCGTTCAACGGTGGTGATGCGTGTCAGTGAGCAACCCGGCGGCGTTGTCATTGATGTGGACGATGACGGCCCAGGCATCCCCGAGCATGAGAGAGAGCGGGTGTTCAAGCCGTTCGCACGTCTGGACAAGAGTCGTCATCGGGCCAGTGGTGGCTATGGGCTGGGCCTTTCCATCGTCAAACGTATTGTGGATTGGCACGGCGGTCAGATTCAGGTGGATGCCAGCCCCATGGGCGGTGCCCGTTTCCAGGTGATCTTGCCCTATGAGCAGCGGGGTCAGCATGTGCTGGGCGGGCGTTAGTCGACATCGCAGTGCCTGTTACATTGGATAACAATTGGCAAGCAGAATGAAACAGACAGCGTGGCGGTACGAACATAGTATTAAGTCATCTCCTCGTGTTTAAAGCTCCAGTATCAAACCCGTCGAATCCTCGTTCGACGGGTTTTTTATTGCCCGCCATTTATCCGGCAACCACTTCACCGGTTCTCGCACTGGTGTTTGTATCTGGTTGCGGTAGTCTTGCCGAAAAAAAGTCATAACAACGGTCTGGGACAGCTATGAGCTACATTCTCTCTATTGATCAGGGGACCACCAGTTCCCGTGCCATTGTCTTTGATGCCGAGGGACGGGCGACAGGACGGGCGCAAAAGGAATTCAGTCAGCATTTTCCCCACGACGGCTGGGTGGAGCATGACGCCACGGAGATCTGGAACGATTGTCTGGCGCTGTGTCATGAAGCCCTGCGTAACGCCGGGCTGGAAGCCCGTGATCTGGTCGCCATCGGCATTACCAATCAGCGTGAAACCACCGTGCTGTGGGACCGTCAGACCGGTGAGCCGGTGGCGCCGGCTATTGTCTGGCAGGACCGCCGCACCGCAGCTACTTGTGCGACATTGCGAGAGGCTGGTCATGAACCCATGGTGCAGGAGAAAACCGGGCTGCTACTGGACCCCTATTTTTCTGCCACCAAGCTGGCCTGGTTGCTGGAAAATGTGGCGGGTGCCCGGGAGCGGGCGGAGGCCGGTGAGCTGGCGTTCGGTACCATTGATTGCTGGTTGCTGTGGAAGCTGACCCGTGGACGTTGCCACGCCACCGATGCCACCAATGCCTCGCGCACCCTGATGTTCAATATCCATGAGCAGTGCTGGGATGAAGACTTGCTGGCCCTGTTCAATATCCCCGCCAGTCTGCTGCCAGAGGTGAAGGATTGTGCCGCCGACTTCGGCCAGTGCTGTCCGGAGCTGCTGGGTGCTGCCGTGCCGGTGGCCGGTATCGCCGGCGATCAACAGGCGGCGCTGGTGGGGCAGGCCTGCTTTGCCCCGGGCATGGTGAAAAGCACCTATGGCACCGGCTGCTTTATGGTGATGAATACCGGCAAGGCGGTGACCTCCCGTAACCGTCTGCTGACCACCGTGGGGTACCGGCTCAACGGACAAACCCATTATGCCCTGGAAGGCTCGATCTTTGTGGCCGGGGCCGCCATTCAATGGCTGCGTGATGGCCTCAATCTGATTTCCCATGCCAGCGAAACCGAAGCCCTGGCCCGTCAGGTTGGCTCCGCCGGCGGCGTCTATCTGGTGCCGGCGTTTACCGGCCTTGGCGCTCCCTGGTGGGACCCGGATGCCCGGGGTGCCTTGCTGGGGTTGACCCGGGATACCGGGATTGCCGAGGTCGTCACGGCCGGGCTGGAGGCAGTGTGCTATCAATCCCGTGACCTGCTTGAGGCAATGGCGGCGGACTGTGGTACGCGGCCCACCACCTTGCGGGTGGATGGCGGCATGGTAGTGAATAACTGGCTCAGCCAGACCCTGGCCGATGTGCTGGGTGTGTGTGTGGATCGTCCGGAAGTGACGGAAACCACGGCCCTGGGAGCGGCCTATCTGGCCGGGCTGGGCGTGGGGCTTTATACCTCCCTGGAAGAAATCGCCGGGCAGTGGCGTTGTGAGCGAGAGTTCACCCCGCAGCTGCAGGAAGCGGAAAGGGAGCGGCGCTATCTGGGCTGGCGTGATGCGGTAACGCGCGTCTGTCGTAGTGTTTGATTTGTCTCGTGGCGATATCCGGTTGTCCTGAGGCGACAGAAAAGTGTGAACTGGTCGTCATTTAGTATTAGTCTCGAGGAAGTTATCTAGTATTTAATTATTAACTATGTCCGGGAAGGGGTGGTGTCCCGGTTAGACCAGGAACGCACAGGATGGCGGACAGCTTGACCTTCCAATCGGCGGCGACCCAGGCGCAACGACTGCGCCGGGTCCTTTTTGCGGTATTGGCCGGCGGCGGCTCCCATACCCTGTTGTGCTGGATCACCCTGCAGCTGGATTTCTTCCGCGGTTCCCCGGCGTTCTTCTACAGCCTTTTTGCGGGACTCTGGGCGGGCCATTTGCTGTTTGTGCTATTCATGGCGCTGGGGTTGAACCGGCGCCTGGCACAGCCGGACATGTTGATGCCGCTGATGATCTGGTCCACCACCAGCCTGCTGATTACCGCATTTTTCGTCGATCAGGTACGCCTGTGTGTGATGATGATCTTCTTTGCCATTGTCCAGCTTGGTGTGCTGCAGGCTTCCCTCCGGCAGTTTATTGCGCTCGCCCTTTATTGTGTCAGCGGTTATGCGCTGATCATTTTGCTGGTTGGCGATTACTGGCCAGAAGTGATGGATCAGCAGGCGGAATGGATTCAGTGGGCGCTATTTTCGTTGATGGTGCTGGGACTGGTGCTGTTGGCCTCAGAGATTTCCACCATTCGCCGTCAGTTGGGCCAGCGTAATCATCAGATGGCAGAAATCGTTGACCGTATTCATGATATGGCGGTGAAAGACCAGCTCACCGGCTTTTACCGTCGTCGTCATGCCATGGAGTTGCTCAACAAGGCCTGCGGCCAGTCCGCGCGGGGCGCTTATCGGCTGGCGGTGGTCTATCTGGATCTGGACCATTTCAAGCGTATCAACGACAACTTCGGGCATCGTGTCGGCGATCTGGTGTTGATCCGCTTTGCGGAGCTGGTAAGCCGTCATCTCAGTAGCCGGGATTTCGCGGCTCGCCTTGGTGGAGAAGAGTTTATGCTGGTGATGCCAGTCAATGAGCTGGGCGACGCCCGGCAAGTCGTGCAGGGCATTCTTGAGGGCATGAGGGCGCAGCGTTTCAGCGAGGCCCCCGGGCTGGTCGCCACCCTGTCAGCGGGACTGGTTCTGCGCGAAGACGGTGAGGGTAGTGCCGACGTGATCCGGCGCTCGGACGTGGCCCTTTATGATGCCAAGCATGGTGGGCGTGATCGTTTGGTATTGGGGGGGCCTGCATGAATCAGGATCTGCGCCAGGCGAGAAAGCTGACGCTCAGCGAGCGGCGTCTGTTGCGTCGCCATGGCCGCTCGGCCATGGCGGTGATGGCGATGCAGACGCTGCTTTGTCTTGTTTACTGGCGGTTGGGCTATTTCCAGCTTCCCGGTCATGACTTCGCGGTCCTGTTCGGCTGCATCTGGGCCGGCATGGTGCTGTACCTGCTCTTGCTCAACCTGGGCGCGACCCTGCGCCTGTCCGAGCCGAGCCTGTCTTTGCCGCTGGTCGGTTTCTGCACGGCGGTATTCATGCTCTGTGCCTTTTATGTGGACGAATTTCGCCTGGCAGTGGTGATGCTGTATTTTGCTGTGCTGCTGCTGGTGTCGTTCCGTTTGTCAGGTCGGGTCATGGTGATGGTGGCCTGCGTGGCCAGCGCCGCCTATGCCGGTATGCTGTGGCTGGTATTTGGTGATCGTGGCGTGCAGCTCAGTTTGTCTGTGGAGGCCTTGCAGTGGCTGGTATTTTCCATGATCAGCATCAGCTTTGCCATTACTGGCGGTTCCATCAACCAGTTGCGCAATGCACTGGCAGACAAGAATCGGGCACTTTCCGGTGCGCTTGAGCAGGTTCGCGAGATGGCCATCCGTGATGACCTTACCGGACTGTTCAATCGCGGCCATCTAATGGAAATTCTCGAACGTCAGAAGGCGCTGGCAGATTCCGGGCAGACACCGTTTGCGGTCTGTTATGTGGATCTGGATCACTTCAAGCAGATCAATGATCACTATGGTCACGAGTGGGGGGATCGCGTGCTCAAACGGTTTTCCGAGCTGGCCATGAGCAGTATGCGTGATGGTGACTTCTTTGGTCGTCTGGGGGGCGAGGAGTTTCTGCTGATTCTGCCGCAGAGTGACAGTCAGGGGGCGCGGCTGGTAGCTGAGCGTTTGCGCAAGCATTGGCGCGAGCAATGCTTCGATGTGCAGGGCGGGCCGTCCGACGTCAGCCTGTCGGTGGGCGTGGCGGCCTATGAAACCGGCGAGAGCATTGATGAGCTGTTGCACCGGGCAGATCAGGGACTCTACAAGGCCAAGAGCAGCGGCCGCGACCAGACAAGGGTGGCGTGAAAGGGCAATGAATAGTTAATAGTTAATAATTAATAATTAATAACTACGCGGGCAGATTTTTCTGGGTCCGCAACGACCGACGCCGCGCCCAACCTTTGAGCGCGGCCTCTTTGTTTGGCAATCTAACCACACCAGCCTGCGAACTATTAATTATTCATTATTCATTGCCTTCTCAGTGCTGCCCGGTGAGCAAAAATTCCAGCAGTGCTTTCTGGGCGTGCAGGCGGTTTTCCGCTTCGTCCCAGACCACCGCGCGCGGGTCGTCCATCATGGTGTGGCTGACTTCCTCACCGCGGTGGGCGGGCAGGCAGTGCATGAACAGGGCCTGCGGGTCGGCCTTGTCCATTAGTGTCTGGGTGACCTGGTAGTCGCGGAAGGCTGCTTCGCGGGCTTTCTGCTCTTCTTCCTGGCCCATGGAGGCCCACACATCGGTGACTACCAGATTCGCGCCCTCTACCGCCTTGGCCGGGTCCTGTTCAATGCGTACTCGCTCGGGGTACTTGTCCAGCAGAGCCTGCTCGGGAGCAAAACCGTCCGGGCAGCTGATCACCAGGTTAAAGTCGAACTGGGCGGCGGCGTTGATGTAGCTGGCGCACATGTTGTTGCCGTCACCGACCCAGGTGACAGTCTTGCCATGAATGCTGCCGCGATGCTCCACGTAGGTCTGCATGTCGGCCAGTAGCTGGCAGGGGTGAAACGCGTCGGTGAGGGCATTGATCACCGGCACCGCCGAGTGGGCGGCGAAAGTTTCCACCGTGGCATGGTCGAAGGTGCGGATCATCACCGCGTCCACCATGCGCGACAGGACTCGGGCGGAATCCTCGATTGGCTCACCCCGGCCCAGCTGGGTATCCCGCGGAGACAGGAAAATGCTGGCGCCGCCGAACTGGGTCATGCCCACCTCGAAGGACACCCGGGTGCGGGTAGAGGACTTCTCGAAGATCATCCCCAATGTCTTGCCTTCCAAAGGCGTATGGCGCTGGCCATTGCGCAGCATGGTCTTGAGTTCGATGGCGCGCTGGATCAGGTAGCCCAGTTCGTCTGCGCTCAGATCGGTCAGGGTCAGAAAGTGGCGGGTCATGCGACCTCCTGTGCCCGGGCGAAATCATGGATGACGTCGCTCAGGGTAGTAATCAGAAATTGTATTTCGTCCTCATCAATCACCAGCGGCGGCAGCAGGCGGATCACCGAGCCGGCGGTGACGTTGATCAGCAGGCCGGCCTCGCGGGCGCTGGCGACCAGCTCGCCGCAGGGACGATCCAGCTGCAGGCCCAGCATCAGACCGCGCTGGCGGATTTCGGTGACCATGGGCAGGTCAGACAGGGCTGCCTTGAGCCCTGCGGCCAGCCGTTGGCCCTTGCCGGCCACGCTCTCAATGACGCCGTCATCCAGGGTGTTCACCACGGTCAGGGCCGTGGCGCAGCCCAGCGGGTTGCCGCCGTAGGTGCTGCCGTGGGTGCCGGGGCCGAATACCTCGGTGGCCTTGCCGGCCACCAGGCAGGCGCCGATTGGAAAACCGTTGCCCAGCCCCTTGGCGGTGGTCAGCACATCCGGCACCACGTTTTCGCCCATGCAGGCAAAATAATGGCCGGTTCTGCCGTTGCCGGACTGGATCTCGTCCAGCATCAGCAGCCAGTCATGTTGATCACAGAGTTGACGCAGCCCACTCAGGTAACCATCGGCAGCAATGTTGATGCCGCCTTCGCCCTGCACCGGCTCCACCAGCACGGCAACCACATCCTGGTTGTCGGTCAGGGCTTTGATTGCCTCCAGGTCGTTGAAGGGCACCCGCACAAACCCTTCCAGCAGCGGCGCAAAGCCTTCCTGGACCTTGGCGTTGGCGGTGGCCGACAGGGTCGCCATGGTGCGGCCATGAAAGCTGCCTTCCATGACGATCACGGTGGGGCGCTGGATGCCTTTATTGTTGCCGTAAAGGCGCGCAATCTTGATGGCCGCTTCGTTGGCTTCGGCGCCGGAGTTGGAAAAGAACGCACGCTGCATTCCACTCAGCTGGCAAAGACGCTCAGCCAGCGCTTCCTGGGATTCGATCCGGTACAGGTTGGAGGTGTGCATCAGGCGCCCGGCCTGCTCGGCCAGGGTGCGGGTCACCGCGGGGTGGCAATGGCCCAGGTTGCAGACACCGATGCCGGAGATAGCATCCATATAGCGCCGATCGCTGTCGTCAAACAGCCACACGCCTTCACCGCGCACAAAGGCGATGGGTTGCCGTGCATAGGTGGGGATCAAGTATTGCGACATAGCAGGCAATTGATAATTGATAATGGAAAATTGATAACGGGCCCCGGCTCTGGATAAAGATGCCCTGAGTACCCGCCCCAAACAAAAAACGGCAGCCCATGGCTGCCGGAAAGAACGATAATAGCGTAGTTATTGGCCAATAGTTAATAGTTGATGGCCATTATCAACACGGGCAGACTGCCTCGAGTTTCGTGCTTTTAGCTATCAACTATCAATTATCAACTGTCAATTGCCCCTATGAATCCCGTCCAGCTCAGCATCTTTGCCAATCGCCTGTCCGGCATCTGTGACGAAATGGGTGCCTTGCTGCGCCTCAGCGCCCTGTCGCCCAATATCAAGGACCGGCTGGATTTCTCCTGTGCCATCTTCGATGCCGTCGGCCGGCTGTGTGCCCAGGCGGCACATATCCCGGTGCATCTGGGGTCCATGGCCTACGCCATGGCAGACCTGGTGGGGGCGCAGAACTGGCAGCCCGGCGACCTGCTGGTGGTTAACGATCCCTATCTGGGCGGGACTCACCTGCCGGATGTGACCGTGGTGGCGCCGGTGTTTAGCGGTGATACCTTGCTGGGATTTACCGTCACCCGGGCCCACCACGCCAATATCGGCGCTGAGAGCCCCGGTTCCATGCCGGTTTCCACGTCCCTGGACCAGGAAGGGCTGGTGATTGCCCCCAGCTGGCTGAAGCGGGGCGGGCAGTGGCAGGTGCCGCTTTGTCGGCGGCTGGCCGGGCTACCCCAGGGGCCGATGCTGCCCCGTGACAGTGTCCGGTTTGCCGATTTTGTTGCCCAGGCCAGTGCCTGCGAGGCCGGTGCCCGGCGGCTGGTGGAGCTGGGCAATACTCAGGGCGCCGATGCCCTGGCAGTGGCCTTTGTGGCGCTCAATGATTACGGCGAGCGGCGTGCCCGGGCGCGGCTGTCGCAGTTGCCGGACGGTCAGTATCGCTTCCGTGATGTGATGGACGATGATGGCTAGGGCCAACGCGATATCCCCATTCAGCTGTGTCTGACCTTGCAAGGCGATAGCGCCCATCTGGATTTCACCGGCACCGCCGGGCAGGTGGCAGGTAATATCAACTGCCCGCTATCGGTGGCGGCGGCGGCCTACTACTGTTTCCGCTGTCTCATGCCCGGCGATGTGCCCGCCTGCGATGGCCTGTTTCGGCCCATTACCCTGAGCGCTCCGGAAGGCTCACTGCTCAATGCCCGCCGCCCGGCCGCCGTGGCCGCCGGCAATGTGGAAACCAGCTCGCGGGTGGTGGATGTGGTGCTCGGTGCCCTGGCCAAGGCGGCGCCCGAGGCGATTCCCGCCGCCAGCCAGGGCACCATGAACAATGTGGCCATGGGCGCCGCCGGCGAGCAGGGCTGGGATTATTACGAGACCATGGCCGGTGGCACTGGCGCCCATGCCGGGGGGGCGGGGTTGTCAGCGGTGCACAGCCATATGACCAATACCCTCAATACCCCTGTCGAGAGCCTGGAAGCGCATTATCCGCTGCGGGTACTGCGCTATCAGTTGCGCCGAGGCAGTGGCGGGGCCGGTCGCTGGCGCGGCGGTGACGGTATCGTCCGTGAGCTGGAGTTTCTGGCGCCGGCCAGATTCACCCTGCTGACTGAGCGCCGCAGCCATCAACCCTGGGGGCTGGCCGGCGGGGAACCGGGTGCCGCCGGCGAAAATCGCTTGAATGACACCACCTTGCCCCCCAAATACAGTGGCCAGGCCCGCCCCGGTGACCGCCTGGTGATTGCCTCACCCGGTGGTGGCGGTTACGGGGGGCATCGGTGATACAATAGGGCGGCAAGCGCAGCCGCGCCGAATCAATTTGTTATAGGTGAAGTAATGGATGTGATGCAGGTCATCAAAGACCAGATCGAGAAAAACCCGGTGATCCTCTACATGAAGGGCACCCCGCAGTTCCCCCAGTGCGGCTTCTCCGCCCAGGTGGTGGAAGCGATGACCGCCGTAGGCAAGCCGTTTGCCTACGTGAACATCCTGGAAGCGCCGGAAATTCGTCAGAATCTGAAAGAATACGCCAACTGGCCGACCTACCCGCAGCTGTGGGTACAGGGCGAGTTGGTCGGTGGTTGTGACATCATCATGGACATGTACCGCTCCGGCCAGCTCAAGTCCCTGGTGGAAGGCGCCGCGCCAGAGGGGGAGGCAGAGTCAGGTGATAGCGCCTGATTGCGGCATGATGCCTGGTAAAAAGCCCGGTTAATGCCGGGCTTTTTAACGTTCCGGTGCCGCTCTCGAGCTGATGATTGGAATTTCCAATCACAATAACTGCGAACAGCTGTTGAAAGCTTTTCCACAATCCTCATGATAGTGCCATGCAGCCGTGCAACCGCCGTTGTATGATCGCTGCTCGGAATCACTCGAAGATAATGGCAGGCAAAGGCGCCTGTTATGCATATTTACTGATCAATGGAGAGAAACATGGGCGTTCTGGTAGGTAAACCCGCACCCGATTTTACCGTTCCCGCAGTACTGGGCGATGGCAGCATCGTTGATGAATTCACCCTGTCCGAAGCCATCAAGGGCAAGTACGGTCTGGTGTTCTTCTACCCGCTGGACTTCACCTTCGTATGCCCGTCTGAGCTGATTGCTCTGGATCACCGCATGGACGCTTTCAAAGAGCGTGGCGTGGAAGTGATCGGTGTTTCCATCGACAGCCACTTCACCCACAACGCCTGGCGCAACACGCCGGTCAACGAAGGCGGCATCGGCCCGGTGAAGTACACCCTGGCCGCTGACATGAACCACGGTATCGCGCAGTCCTACGATGTGGAATCCGAAGGTGGTATGGCATTCCGTGGCGCTTTCCTGATCGACCAGAATGGTGTGGTACGCAGCCAGATCGTCAATGATCTGCCGCTGGGCCGTAACATGGACGAGCTGATTCGTCTGGTTGATGCCCTGCAGTTCCACGAAGAGCACGGCGAAGTGTGCCCGGCCGGCTGGCAGAAAGGTGACTCCGGCATGAAGGACACCCCGGACGGTGTCGCCGAGTACCTGTCTGGTAACGCCGACAAGCTGTAAATAGAAAGCAGCCACAAAAAAGGGGCGCCAGAAATGGCGCCCTTTTTTTTGTGCTTCACGCTTGCACGCAGCACGCTTGCACGCGTCAGGCTAACGGTGTTTTAGCGTGTATGCGTGAAGCGTGTTTGCGTGCAAGCGCCAATCAATCCAGCTCTTTCGCCAGGGTTGGCGGAATGTCGCTGGCCGGCGGTGGCGGCCAGCCGCCCAGGCGCTTGAAGCGATTGACCATGGTACAGAACAGCTCCGCGGTGCGGGTGGCATCGTACAGGGCTGAATGGGCCTCGCGCTGGCTGAAACGAATGCCGGCGGCTTCGCAGGCCTTGGCCAGCACCGTCTGACCATAGACCAGCCCGGCCAGTGCCGCGGTGTCAAAACTGGAGAATGGGTGGAACGGGTTGCGTTTGATATCCGCCCGGTCCGAGGCGGCATTCAGAAACCCCTGGTCAAAGAAGCTGTTGTGGCCCACCAGCACGGCACGGTTGCAGCCATGCTGCTTGACTGCCTTGCGCACCGGTTCAAATACGCCTTTCAGGGCGGTTTCCTCGGAGACAGCGCCGCGTAGCGGGTTGTGCGGGTCGATGCCGGTAAAGTCCAGCGCCGCCTGTTCGATGTTGGCGCCGGGGAACGGGTCCACATGAAACTGGATGCGGGTGGACGGGCGCAGATTGCCCTGGGCATCCATGTCAATCAGTACAGCGGCGATTTCCAGCAGTGCATCGGTCTGGGCATTGAAGCCCCCGGTCTCCACGTCAATCACCACCGGCAGAAAGCCGCGGAATCGCAGAGCCAGGCTGGGATGCTTGTCGCTCATTGTTACTCCAACCAGAAAAACGAGCCTGCCACCACGGGCAGGTCCGGCTATGCTACCGGAATCGCCGGGGCGGCAACAGGCGAGAAGCATCGATCAGAGGTGACGGCCCGGTTGCTGCACGGGTACAATACGCCCCCTCGATTCACCGGGTGACCGGCCACATCTGGCTGGCGGCCCCCATGCGGAGTCTTTCGATGTCCAAGATCAACAAGGTGGTTCTGGCCTATTCCGGCGGCCTGGATACCTCCGTTATCGTCAAGTGGTTGCAGGAAACCTACAACTGCGAAGTGGTCACCTTCACCGCCGATATCGGCCAGGGTGAGGAAGTGGAGCCGGCCCGTGCCAAGGCTCAGGCCATGGGCGTCAAGGAAATCTACATTGAAGACCTGCGTGAAGAATTCGTGCGTGATTATGTCTTCCCCATGTTCCGCGCCAACACCATCTACGAGGGCGAATACCTGCTGGGCACCTCCATTGCCCGCCCGCTGATCGCCAAGCGGCTGGTGGAAATCGCCGAGGAAACCGGCGCCGACGCCATTTCCCACGGTGCCACCGGCAAGGGCAACGACCAGGTGCGCTTCGAGCTGGGCGCCTATGCACTGGCCCCGGGCATTCAGGTGATCGCCCCCTGGCGCGAATGGGACCTGAATTCCCGCGAGAAGCTGATGGCCTTCTGTGAAGACCACGACATTCCGGTGGATTTCGCCGGCAAGAAGAAAAAGTCGCCGTACTCCATGGACGCCAACCTGCTGCATATCTCCTACGAGGGCGGCAACCTGGAAGACCCGTGGTGGGAAGCCGAAGAAGACATGTGGCGCTGGAGCGTCAGCCCGGAAGCGGCCCCGGATGCCGCTACCTACATCACCCTGACCTACGAGAAGGGCGATATCGTTGCCATCGATGGCGAGCGCCTGAGCCCCGCCGAGGTGCTGGCCAGGCTCAACAAGCTGGGCGGCGACAACGGCATCGGCCGGCTGGATATCGTCGAGAACCGTTATGTGGGCATGAAGTCCCGCGGTTGCTACGAAACCCCGGGCGGCACCATCATGCTGCCGGCCCACCGCGCCATTGAGTCATTGACCCTGGATCGTGAGTCCGCGCACCTGAAGGATTCCATCATGCCCAAGTACGCCGAGCTGCTGTACAACGGCTACTGGTGGAGCCCGGAGCGCCTGGCGCTGCAGAAGCTGATCGACGAAACCCAGCAGCACGTCAACGGCGAAGTGCGCATGAAACTCTACAAGGGCAACGCCACCGTGGTCGGTCGTCGCTCCGACAATGACAGCCTGTTCGACGCCTCCATCGCCACCTTCGAAGACGATGCCGGTGCCTACGACCAGAAAGATGCGGAAGGCTTCATCAAACTGAATGCCCTGCGTCTGCGTATCGCCGCCAAAAACGGCCGCAAGTTGTCCTGACAAAAGCGTTGCCCGACAGGCGTCGGGTACTTTATCTGTTCGCATTGCCCCGGTAGTTTACTACCGGGGCTTTTTGGTTCTGGGAGAACATTATGCGTATTCTTCATACCATGCTGCGGGTCGGTGACCTGGATAAATCCATCGCTTTCTATACCGAGGTGCTGGGCATGCAGCTGCTTCGGCGCAAGGATTACCCGGAGGGGCGCTTTACCCTGGCCTTTGTCGGCTATCAGCCGGAGTCCCAGGGGCCGGTACTGGAACTGACCCATAACTGGGACCAGTCTCGCTACGACCTGGGTGATGGCTATGGCCATGTGGCCCTGGCGGTGGACGACGTGTACGCTGCCTGTGAGCGTATCCGTGAAAAGGGCGGCCGTGTGACCCGCGAACCCGGCCCCATGAAACACGGCACGACCATCCTGGCCTTCGTGGAAGACCCGGATGGTTACAAGATCGAACTGCTGCAAAAGGACTGACAGCACGATGACCAAGATGACAGTGGGGTGGCGTGAGTGGGCAACACTGCCGGAGCTGGGCATCGAGACCATCAAGGTGAAGGTGGATACCGGTGCCCGCACTTCGGCCCTGCATGCCTTTGCGGTGGAAAATTTTCAGCGCGATGGCGCCGATTGGGTGCGTTTTTCCCTGCACCCCTTGCAGGACAGCGATCAGGTGGTGGTGTGCGAGGCACCGGTGCTGGACCGGCGCCAGGTGTCCGACTCCGGTGGTCACCGCGAAGAGCGCCCGGTGATCCGCAGCGACATTGTCATGGGTGAACAACGCTGGCCGATCGAAATCACCCTGACCGACCGTGAAACCATGAAATTCCGCATGCTGTTGGGGCGTACTGCCATGAGTCAATTGACCGTGGATCCGACAGCTTCATTCCTTCTGGGCGGCACGCAAGAGCAACCATGAAAATTGCAATTCTTTCCCGAAACAAGCGCCTTTACTCCACCCGGCGGCTGGTCGAGGCTGGCGAAGCCGCCGGCCACGAAATGCATGTGATCGATACCCTGCGTTGTTACATGAGCATGGTGTCCCACAAGCCGGAAATCCACTTCAAGGGCCAGGTGCTGGAAGGCTTTGATGCGGTTATTCCCCGTATCGGTGCGTCCATTACCCAGTACGGCACCGCCGTGCTGCGTCAGTTCGAGATGATGGGTGTGTTCCCGATCAATGAATCGGTGGCTATTTCCCGCTCGCGGGACAAGTTGCGTTCGTTGCAGCTGTTGTCACGCAAGGGCGTAGGGTTGCCGATCACCGGTTTTGCCCACTCCCCGGATGACATTCCCGACCTGATCAACATGGTTCAGGGGGCGCCGTTGGTGATCAAACTGCTGGAGGGTACCCAGGGGATCGGCGTGGTGCTGGCGGAAACCCGCAAGGCGGCGGAATCCGTCATCGAGGCCTTCATGGGCCTGAACGTGTCGGTGATGGTGCAGGAATACATCAAGGAAGCCGGCGGCGCCGACATCCGTTGTCTGGTGGTCGGCGGCAAGGTCATCGCGGCCATGAAACGCCAGGCCCAGCCCGGCGAGTTCCGCTCCAATCTGCACCGGGGCGGCAGTGCCAGCCTGATTCGCATTACCCCGGAAGAGCGGGCCACGGCGGTGCGC
>JAWVWY010000031.1:0-23453 GCA_033723495.1 Alcanivorax sp.
CACTGATACGGCGGCGCTGAATAAAATCGTCCGGCACGGACTCGGTTTTGTAGGCCTTTTGCAGCTCGAAAGGGCCGAAGGTTTTATCGGACACAAAAACACCAGTGAATAGTTAATAATGAATAATTAATAGCGAAAATGTTTCAAACAATCGCTTGATTCTGATGGCCCGGCACCAGTATCACAAGCTCCATAAGTGACAGAAAAAAGGCGGAAATAGCCAAGCCATTTCCGCCTTTGTGTGTCGTTATTAATTATTAACTATTCACTATCCATTGCCGTTTACCCCACCCACTTGCGGGCATTGGCAAACATGCGCAGCCAGGGGCCGTCTTCATGGCCGCGCCAGTCATCCGGGATCCAGCTGTTCTGCAAGACGCGGAACACCCGCTCCGGGTGCGGCATCATGATGGTCACGCGGCCATCGGTGGTGGTGAAACCGGTGACCCCCTGGGGCGAGCCGTTGGGGTTGGCCGGGTACTGCTCGGCGGGGTTGCCAAGGCCATCCACATAGCGCAGTGCCACCAGACGCTGCTCGATATTGCGGTTGAGGGCGTCGTCAGCCAGTTCCACGCGGCCTTCGCCATGGGCCACAGCGATGGGAATGCGGGTGCCGGCCATATCCTGCAGCAGGATGGACGGCGAATCCTGGATTTCCACTAGCGAGGTACGTGCCTCGAACTGCTCGGACAGGTTGCGCACGAAACGCGGCCAGTGCTCCGCTCCGGGAATCAGGTCCTTCAGGTGCGAGAGCATCTGACAGCCGTTACACACGCCCAGGGCGAAGGTGTCTTCGCGGTAGAAGAACCGGTTGAAGGCCTCGCGCAGGGACTCATTATAGAGCACTGTCTTGGCCCAGCCTCCGCCGGCGCCGAGCACGTCGCCGTAGGAGAAACCGCCACAGGCCACCAGGCCCTTGAAGTCTTCCAGCTGCACACGACCTTCCAGCAGGTCACTCATGTGCACATCCACGGCCGAGAAGCCCGCCCGATCGAAGGCGGCGGCCATCTCGGTCTGTCCGTTGACGCCCTGCTCGCGCAGGATCGCCATCTTCGGCTTGGCACCCGAATTGATATAGGGCGCGGCCGGGTTGTCGGTCATGTCGAAGGTCAGGCGTACATTCAGGCCCGGGGTATTGCTGGCAGGAATGGCATCGAATTCCTGGCGGGCACAGTCCGGGTTGTCGCGCAGGCTCTGAATACGGTAACTGGTTTCCGCCCAGATACGTTGCAGTTCACGGCGCGGCGTTTCCAGCAGAATGGCGCCGCCCAGGCGCAGGCGGATAATGTCGTCGCCATCCGGCTGACCCAGGCGATGCACACATTGCCCCAGACCGGCTTCCGCATACCGGAAAATCACTTCGTCGGCATACTGCTGGTCCACCTGCAGCACCGCCCCCAGCTCTTCGGCAAACAGCGCGGCCACCGCTTCCGGGGTATCGCCGGCGATATGATCCAGGCTGATATCCAGGCCGGTGCGGCCGGCAAAGGCCATTTCCGTCAGGGTGGCGAACAGGCCGCCGTCGGAACGGTCGTGGTAGGCCAGCAGCTTGCGCTCGGCCAGCAGCTGCTGGGTGACCTCGAAGAAGGCAATCAGGTCCTTGGCATCGTCCAGATCCGGCGGCACCTCGCCGACCTTGCCGTAAACCTGTGCCAGGGCGGAGCCGGCCAGACGGTTCTGGCCACGGCCCAGATCCAGCAGCAGCAGCTCGCTGGCCACGCCACTCTTCAGCTCCGGCGTTACCGTCAGGTCGATGTCGGTGACCGTGGAGAAGGCGGAAATGATCAGTGACAGCGGCGCGGTGACGTTCTTGTCGATGCCCTTGTCATTCCACACCGTACGCATGGACAGGGAATCCTTGCCCACCGGAATGGCGATACCCAGCTTGGGGCACAGCTCCATGCCGACGGTCTTGACGGTATCGAACAGGGCCTGGTCCTCACCCGGGTGGCCGGCAGCGGCCATCCAGTTGGCGGACAGACGGATCTCGCCCAGGTCGCCGATATGGGCACCGGTAATGTTGGTGATGGCTTCGGCCACCGCCATGCGGCCGGAGGCCGGGGCATCCACCAGCGCCACCGGGGTCCGCTCGCCCATGGCCATGGCTTCACCCAGGTTCTGGTTGAAACCGGTGGCGGTTACCGCGCAGTCGGCCACCGGCACCTGCCAGGGCCCGACCATTTGATCACGGTGTACCAGGCCGGTAATGGAACGGTCGCCGATGGTGATCAGGAAACTCTTGGATGCCACTGTCGGCAGGCGCAGCACCCGCTCGCCGGCATCCTTCAGATCGATATCGTCGGTGCGGAATGCCTGACGCTGGAAATCCTCACGCTCGAAGCTGCGCTGCATTTTCGGCGGCTTGCCGAACAGCAGGTCCATGGGCAGGTCTACCGGCGCCTTGCCAAAGTGCTCGTCGCTGACAGTCAGGTGCTCTTCGCTGGTGGCTTCGCCGAGCACCGCGTAGGGGGTGCGCTCACGCTGACAGATGGCATCGAAGCGCGCGATATCCTCCGGCATCACCGCCAGCACATAACGTTCCTGGGCCTCATTGCACCAGATTTCCACCGGGCTCATACCGGGCTCGGCACTGGGCACCTTGCGCAGTTCCAGCCGCGCGCCCATGTCATGATCATGGACCAGCTCCGGCAGCGCGTTGGACAAACCACCCGCGCCCACATCATGGATGGACACAATCGGGTTGTTATCACCCTGGGCCCAGCAGCGATCGATGACTTCCTGCACCCGGCGCTCAATCTCCGGGTTGTCCCGCTGCACAGACGCGAAATCCAGGGTCTCGTCGGATTCACCGGAGGCCATGGAACTGGCCGCGCCACCGCCCAGACCGATCAACATGGCCGGACCGCCCAGCACGATGATCCTGGCACCGGCGGGAATCGGATTCTTCTCCACATGACCGTCACGGATGTTGCCCATGCCGCCGGCAATCATGATGGGCTTGTGGTAGCCGCGCACTTCGTCGCCGTTGATGCCCGGTGCCTGGATTTCCAGGGTGCGGAAATAACCGCACAGATTGGGGCGGCCGAATTCGTTATTGAAGGCGGCGCCGCCAAGCGGGCCCTCAATCATGATATCCAGCGCCGAGGCAATCCGGCCCGGCTTGCCATAGGGGGCTTCCCAGGGCTGCACAAAATCGGGGATGTTGAGGTTGGAGACCGAGAAGCCGGTGAGGCCAGCCTTGGGCTTGGAGCCCCGGCCAGTGGCACCCTCGTCACGGATTTCACCGCCGGAGCCGGTGGCGGCCCCCGGGTGCGGCGCAATGGCGGTGGGATGGTTATGGGTCTCCACCTTCATCAGCAGATGCACCGGCTCGTTGACGAACCGGTATTCGGCATTGTCCGGCGCCGGGAAGAAACGGTCGGCCACCGGGCCGGCGACCACCGAGGCATTGTCCTTGTAGGCGCTCAGTACACCCTCGGGGGCATTGTTGTAGGTGTTGCGGATCATGCCGAACAGGCTCAGGTCCTGGGCCTCCCCGTCGATGGTCCAGTCGGCATTGAAAATCTTGTGACGGCAATGCTCGGAGTTGGCCTGGGCAAACATCATCAGCTCGGCGTCCGAGGGATTGCGACCCAGGGCGGTAAAGCGTTCCACCAGGTAATCGATCTCGTCGTCGGCCAGTGCCAGACCCAGCTCGCCATTGGCCGTTTCCAGCGCCGACCGGCCACCGCCGATCACATCCACGGTGGTCAGCTCCCGGGGCTGATGATGAGTGAACAGCGCCTCGGCGTCGGCCAACTCCGCCAGCACCACGTCCACCATGCGGTCATGCAGGGCCGCCGCCAGCGCCTTGCGATCGCCCTCGCCCACCAGCCGGTACTCGATACCGCGCTCCACCCGCTCGACCTGGGTCAGGCCGGCGTTATGGCAGATATCGGTGGCCTTGGACGACCATGGGGAGATGGTGCCGGGACGTGGTACCACCACAAAGCGCTCACCCTCCACCTCACTCTCTTGCAGGGAGGGGCCGTACTGCAGCAACCCCTCCAGCACCTGCTGACCGGCCTTGTCGAGCGGCGCATGCAGGGCCACGAAATGTACGTAGCGGGCCGACAGGGCCGTGATACCAGGCAGGGACTCAAGCAGTTTTTCCTTGCGAAATGCGGACAGGGCCGGGCTTCCGGGGAGGATCAGCATAGTGCGCCTTATTCGATTGACCAGTGGGGAAACGTGAAGCCATCACATCAGGGCCGCAATGATACGGGATTTGACCGCCGCCCGCAGCCTCCCGAAACGCCCTTTTCGCCCCTGCGCCGGGATACAGTTTGTCACCCTCGGACGCATTTCCGATACGCAAAATCATGCTTGTGCATGGACTTTCTACATGTGGCTATAAATCGGCCAATTGTCAGACAAAGGGTTACAGAACAAACGATTGTCGATGATAGAGTGCGCCCCGATTACGTGATACAGATCACAGGTATGGCCAGGAAGTGCCATACGCCGGTCGGCGTTGAGAAGTACCGACCCTGTCTGGACAACCTGACAGAGGTGGACCATCAGGATGAAAACATTACTTCGCTACAACAAGTACATTAAGCATCTGCTGATTTCACTGGGCCTGTTCAGTGTATTGGGCATGATGATTGCCATGCGCCCCACGCCCACGGCGATGGAGCGCGTGACAGCCCGTGGTGAACTTGTCGTTATTACCCGTCCGTCCAGCACCACCTACTATCAGGATCAGCACGGCAAGACCGGCATGGAATACGAGCTGGCCAAGCGTTTTGCCGACAGCCTGGGCGTCAAGCTGCGGGTGCTGAAGTCCGATGACCTTTCCTATATCCGTTATGCGGTGCGCAAGGGCACCGCAGACATGGCGGCCGCAGCACTGGTGGCCACCCCGGAGCGCAACAAGAGCCTGCGCTTCACCACCCCCTATCAGAAGGTCAAGACGCTGATCGTGCGCCGCAAGGGCACCCCGGCGGTGGACAATCTGAATGATCTGGCCGGCAAGAAAGTAGCCGTTACCGCCGGCAGCAGCCATGCGGAACTGCTGCTCAAGGCACAGCTGAAGAACAGCGACATTGATTACCAGGAAGTGGAAGACGCCACCCCCGAGCAGTTGCTGAAGCTGGTGGAAAACGGTCAGCTGGACTACACCCTGATCAACTCCAACACCTTCGCCCTGCAGCGCGTGCTGTACCCGGACCTGAGCGCCAGGACCGTGGTCGCTGACCAGCAGCCGCTGGCCTGGGCCTTCAACCCCAAGGACGACCAGAGCCTGTACATGGCGGCCCAGCGCTTCCTGACCCAGGCCAAGGCCGACGGCACCATTGCCAAGCTGGAAGACCGCTTCTACGGCCATGTGAAGCACTTCAGCGTCTACGCAGCCCGCAGCTTCATGCATCACCTGGATGATCGCCTGCCGCGCTACGAGACCATGTTCAAGAATGCCGAGGGCAACAGCGGTTTCGACTGGCGCCTGCTGGCAGCGGTGGCCTACCAGGAATCCATGTGGGATCCGCGCGCCATCTCGCCCACCGGGGTAAAGGGCCTGATGATGCTGACCAATGATACCGCCCGGGAAATGGGCATCAGCGACCGTACCGATCCGCGCCAGAGCATCACCGCCGGTGCCTCGTACCTGCGTGGCATCCACGATCGCATCCCGGCGCGCATCCCGGAACCCAGCCGCACCTGGATGACCCTGGCCGCCTACAACGTGGGCATGGGCCACCTGGAAGATGCCCGGGTGCTGACCGAGCAGCAGGGCGGCGACCCGGATAACTGGGAAGACGTGAAACAGCGCCTGCCGCTACTGGCCAAGAGCGCCTATGCCAAGCAACTGCGTTATGGCCCGGCACGGGGCGGTCAGGCGGTGGTCTATGTCCGCCATATTCGCCGCTACTACGACCTGCTGGTATGGGCCGGCAACAGCCGTCGCAAGGACGGTAATCTGCTGGCGCTGAATTAAGCCTTGCGCCGCCGCGCTGCGAAAAATGCCTTCAGCTGCGCGGCACTTTCCTGTGCCAGCAGCCCCGCTTCCACCACCATCTTGTGGTTATAAAAATCCAGCTGCGGCAATTGCAACTGACTTTCACAAACCCCCGCTCGCGGCTCACTGGCGGCATAGACCAGCCGCGCCACCCGGGCATGAACCAGAGCACCGAAACACATGGTGCAGGGCTCCAGCGTCACGAAGAGGGTACTGCCGGGCAGGCGGTAATTGGCCTCGGCGGTAGCGGCTGCCCGCAGGGCGATGATTTCCGCGTGGGCACTGGGGTCACAACTGCGAATCGGCTGATTGAACCCCTCCCCCAGCACCACGCCATCACGCACCAGCACGGCACCCACCGGCACTTCACCGGCCGCCGCCCCCTGTTCGGCCAGCACCAACGCGCGCTGCATCCACTTCAGATCGTCCAAAACCGTCCCCTTCACTGTTGCGGCCAATGGTAAAAGTAGAGCCGACAGCTGGCTAGCGTCGCCGGACCGTTCCGTTACAATCGGGGCATTCATTTTTCAGGAGCCACTATGACTACCTCCGGGACCACCATCGGCACCCCTTTCACCGACACCGCCACCCGCGTCATGCTGCTCGGCTCCGGCGAGCTGGGCCGGGAGGTGGCTCTGGAGCTGATCCGTTACGGCTGCGAAGTGATCGCCGTAGATCGTTATGAGCATGCCCCCGCCATGCAGGTGGCCCAACGCAGTCACGTGATCAACATGCTCGATGGTGCCGCCCTGCGGCACCTGGTGGAGCAGGAACAACCGGCCCTGATCGTTCCGGAAATCGAGGCTATCGCCACCGACGAACTGGTCAGACTCGAGAATGAAGGTTACACCGTCGTGCCCACCGCCCGTGCCGCGCAGCTGACCATGAACCGGGAAGGCATCCGCCGGTTGGCCGCCGAGGAATTATCGCTGCCCACCTCGCCCTACCGCTTCGCCGAGACCCTGGAAGACTACCGGCAGGCCATCGCCGATATCGGCCTGCCCTGCGTGGTCAAACCGATCATGAGCTCTTCCGGCAAGGGTCAGAGCACGGTGAAAAACGACGCGGATATCCAGGCCGCCTGGGACTATGCCCAATCCGGCGGCCGAGCTGGCGAGGGCCGGGTGATCGTGGAAGGTTTCGTGGATTTCGACTACGAAATCACCCTGCTGACCGTCCGTCACAGGGCCGGCACCGACATTCACACCACTTTCTGCGCGCCCATTGGCCACCGTCAGGAAAACGGTGACTATCAGGAATCCTGGCAACCCCAGGCCATGAGTGAGGCCGCCCTGCGGGCCTCCCGTCAGGTGGCCGGCGCCATCACCGAAGCGTTGGGCGGCCTGGGCATCTTTGGCGTGGAGCTGTTCATCAAGGGCGACCAGGTATACTTCAGTGAAGTGTCGCCGCGCCCCCATGATACCGGTCTGGTCACCCTGATTTCCCAGAACCTGTCGGAGTTTGCCCTGCATGCCCGGGCCATTCTCGGCCTGCCAATACCGGCCATTGAACAACGCGGGCCGTCTGCCTCGTCGGTGCTGCTGATCAAGGGCGAATCACAGTCCATGCGTTACCATGGCCTGGCGCAGGCAATCGGCGAAGCCGGCACGGAAGTGCGCCTGTTCGGCAAGCCGGAAGTGAAGGGCAGCCGCCGCCTGGGCGTGGCCCTGGCTATCGGCGACAGCATCGACAACGCCCGCGACAAGGCCAACCGTGCCAGCGCGACCCTCCACGTGGATTTGTAAGGACATCACTCATGCAACAAGGGATGCAACAGGACGACACCCACAGCAAGCTGTTTGGCTATCTGCTATGGATCTTCGGCTTCATGGGCGCCCACCGTTTCTACTACGGGCGCCAGATCACCGGCACCATCTGGTTCTTTACCCTGGGTCTGTTCTTTATCGGCTGGATTATCGATCTGTTCCTGATCCCCGGCATGGATGAGGCCGCCGACCGGCGCTACCAGGCCGGTCCGATCGACTACAACATTGCCTGGCTGCTGCTGACCTTCCTCGGCGTATTCGGTATCCACCGCTTCTATATGGGCAAGGTCATCACCGGCATTATTTACCTGCTGACCGTAGGCCTGTTCGGCCTGGGTATTCTCTATGATTTCTGGACCCTCAACGGCCAGATTTCCGAGAAGAACCGGCTCGCCGCCTGATGCCGATACAATAGCAAAGGCCGCTTGCTGCGGCCTTTGCTATAGATCACCAGCAGTCAGTTTTTGACCGCATACTTACCTGCACCAAGGAAGAACAGGGCCACTGCGGTGAACAGATAAAAACCCTGCAGCTCCAGGCTCCAGCCACCGTGCTGGTTGAGGGAAAACAACTGCCCCATGTGCACCAGCACCAGAGCCACCAGCATATTGCCCACCACCAGCGCCGCACCGACGCGGGTGTGATAGCCCAGCAGAATCATCACCGGCGCAATCAGCTCGCCGATGAAGACGCCATAGGCGATAAATCCGGGCAGCTTGTGCTGAGCCAGCAGGGCACCAATCCAGCCGACCCCGTAAAACAGTTTGTGCAGGCCGTGCAGCAACAGCATCAGCCCCAGTGACAAGCGCAATATCAGCTTGCCCAGATCCGGGTTGTTCACCATGTCGTTCTCTCTTGTTGTGGATGTTTGGGCCTGCCACCACGGCACGACCCGGCTTACCGCTGCAATGTATCAAAAAGCGCGCGGGTAACCATCCGCAGCCGTCACCGCGCCATAGACCCGGAAAAAACATCTACTATTTAGTTCAATCTGTCAGCAAAACTGCGATTTCTAATCTAACAATCAAGATATTTAATACCCCTCATGCAGGCCGACAGGGCCACTACCGACAGATAAAATCACGAGGGCACCACCATGAAAGCATTGATCCGCACTACCCTGACCTCCCGCGACAGCTGGTCCACCCTGGCCCTGCGCCTGCCGGCCGGTATTATCTTCATGGCCCATGGTAGCCAGAAACTGTTCGGCTGGTTTGGTGGCTATGGGTTGGAAGGCACCGGCCAGTGGATGGCTTCCGTTGGCCTGGAACCGGGCTATCTGATGGCGTTGCTGTCCGGCAGTGCGGAGTTCTTTGGCGGTCTGGCGCTGTTGCTGGGTCTACTGACCCGCCCAGCCGCAGCGGTGCTGGTGTTCACCATGCTGGTCGCCATCTTCGGTGTGCATATCAGCAACGGCCTGTTCATCAGTAACAATGGTTTCGAATACGCGCTGTCTTTGCTGGCGCTGTCGGCCTCCCTGCTGATTTCCGGGGGCGGCAAACTGAGCGCCGACCGGGCACTGGCAAACCGGCTCGATTGAGGCATGCCATAATATTGCCATCAGGCAAGCAACCATTAGACTGGCGCTTTTCAACGCACCATTGATAACAGCATGACAACGCGGCAAATCTGGCAAATACCCCGGGCTGGCAATATTGCCCGGCTGACCCTCCGGGAGGAGCCTCTGGGCACGCTTGCGGATGATCAGGTGCGTGTACGTGTGGAGGCAGTGGGACTCAACTTTGCCGACATCTTTGCCCTGACCGGTCTCTACTCCGCTACGCCCCGCGGTGCCTTTACCCCGGGGCTGGAGTTTGCCGGCACCATCGAAAGTACCGGCGCCCTGGTCAGCGACTACCGGCCCGGCGACCGGGTCATGGGCGTGACCCGCTTTGGCGGCTATGCCACGGTGATCGACAGCCCGGTGACCAGCCTGTCACCGCTGCCAGCCGGCTGGCGGGTAGAACAGGGGGCCGCCTACCTGGCCCAGACACTGACCGCCTGGTACGCCCTCAAGGAACTGGGCAATGTGCAGCCCGGTCAGCAAGTGCTGGTGCACAGCGCCGCCGGTGGCGTCGGCCTGCAGGCCATGAAGCTATGCCAGGCACTGGGCGCCCGACCGGTGGGCACCGTCAGCCAGCCCGCCAAGGCAGACTTTCTGCACAAGCAGGGGTTTGACAGGGTGCTGGTCCGCGAGCCGGATTTTGCCGCCCAGCTGCGGCATGACGGGCTCGATTTTGATCTGGTGCTGGATGCCATTGGCGGCGCGGTCCAGCAGGCCAGCTTTGCTGCCCTGCTCCCCATGGGCCGTCTGGTGGTATTCGGCGCCGCCGAATTTACCCCCAGCGGCAACCGGCCCGACTACCTGCGCGCCCTGTGGCGTTATCTGCGCCGCCCCCGCTACGACGTGATGGACATGATCAGCAGCAACCGCTCGGTAATGGCCTTCAACCTGATCTGGCTGTGGGAGGAAATGACGCGAATGCGCACGCTGCTGGCGGCGCTCACCCAGGTGCCCATCAGCCCGCCCCATGTGGGGCACTGCTTTGATTTCGAGCAAGCGCCGGCGGCCCTGGCGCTGCTGCGCAGCGGCGAAACCATCGGCAAGGTGGTGCTACTCTGCCGTTAGGGAAACCAGTTCGGCACGAATCGCCGACATGTCCACCGGCCGCACCAGCCGCGCCACTTCCCGGCCCTGGCGCACAAACACCAGCGTCGGCCAGAGCTTGACCCGGAAACTTCGCCCCAGCGGCCGCCCCGGCCCGTCCTCCACCTTGATATGCTCCACCTGCGGGAAACCGACAAAGGCCTCGGCGATGGCCGCCTGAGCGGCCAGGCAGTAGCCACACCAGTTGGTACCGAATTCCAGCACTCGCAGGCCGGCATGGCCGTCTACCTGTTCGCGGCTCAATGTTTCTGCTTGATACTCGCGCACATAGCTCATGATTCACTCCCGTTGGCGCCCGACGTCAGCCGCTCGCGCAGAAAAGCCACAAAGGCCCGGACCCGCACCGGCATATGACCACCGGGCGGATAAACCGCATGGATGCCGCCTTCCGGCAACTGCCAGTCCGGCAATACCCGCACCAGCTGACCACTGTCCAGCCCCGGCCGGGCAATGGAATCGGCCAGCACCGACAGGCCTGCCTGATGTTGCAGCAGCTGCCGGGCCACCGCCGTGGTATTGGCTTTGAGACACGAGCGCATCTGTACCCGACAGGTTTCTCCGCCACGGCGGAACTGCCAGGTCAGCGGCGTGGGCAAGGGGGTCAACGCCACCCAGGCATGCTCGGCCAACTCCCGCGGATGGTGAGGCACACCATGCCGGGCCAGATAAACCGGCGACGCCACCAGCCACTGTTCAAAGTGGCCCAGACGGCTGGCACGTAAACTGGAATCCTTCAGCCAGCCCAGCCGAATGGCCAGATCAATACCCTCATGCACCATGTCCGCCACACTGTCACCGCTGCGCAGTTCGATCTCCAGCTGTGGATGCTGGCGGGCAAACGCCACTGCTGCCGGCGCCAGCACCTGGGCGGCAAAATCTTCCGGGGCACTGATGCGCAAACTCCCCTGCAAGGCGTTCTGGTCGTCCCGTGTCGTCTCCACCAGTGCTTGCAGGGATTGTAGCAACGGCTGGCAGCCCTGATAGAAATGCTCGCCGGCCTGGGTCAGCTGCACCTGACGGGTGGTACGGGTAAACAGGGTCACCCCCAGAGCGCTTTCCAGTCGTTTGATGGTCAGGCTCACCTTGCTCTTGTTGACCCCTAGCCGGTCCGCCGCGGCGGTAAAGCTGCCGGCCTCCACCAGGGTCAGAAAGACCGGCAGACCATTGAGATCCAGGCTGTCATCCAGGCCGCTCACTGTTTCGATTTCCGCAACACTAAGTTATTTATTGGGCAGTTTATCAGACCAATAATCCGGCGCACACTGGCTCTCGATTCCACCCGACATTGAAGGACAGCCCCATGAAAATTGCACTGATCGGCGCCAGCGGTTTTATCGGTTCCGCCCTGCGCGAGGAAGCCCTGCAGCGCGGCCACCATGTCACCGCCCTGGTCAGCCAGCCGGGCAAGCTATCGCCCACCGACAACCTGAGCGTGGTACAGAGCAACGTGCAGGACAGCGATACGCTGACCGAACAACTGGCCGGGTTCGATGCGGTCCTGAGTGCCTTCAGCGGCCATGCCCAGGACGATATCCGCGGCTACTATGTAGCCGGCATCAAACACATCATCGCCGCCAGCCAGGCCGCGGCCGTGCCCCGCCTGCTGGTGGTCGGCGGTGCCGGAACCCTGTACGTGAAGGCCGATACACTGCTGATCGACACCCCGGATTTCCCGACCCAGTACCAGGCCACCGCCCGCGGCGCCCAGGATGCCCTGGCGTTGCTGCGCGAGGAAACCACTCTGGACTGGACCATGCTGTCACCGGCGGCACAGATCTTCCCCGGCGAACGGACCGGCCGGTTCCGCCTCGGCCAGGACCAGCTGCTGATGGATAACCAGGGCCACAGCCGTATTTCGGTGCAGGATTTTGCCGTGGCCTTTATCGATGAGCTGGAGAATCCCGCCCATTCGCGTCAGCGCTTCACCCTGGCCTATTAAACCCCGGCGTAACAGCGGCCCGGCGGGCGCATCCAAGCACAGCAACCCTGCCCGGAGCCTACCATGCGCCTGTCTGCCCTGCTGCTCGTCATCCTTACCCACTGCGCCCTGGCCGAACCGTTGCAGTTCAGCAGCGGGCCGGCCCAGGTGCCGCTGATCGAGCTTTATACCTCCCAGGGCTGCAGCAGCTGCCCGCCCGCCGATCGCTTTCTCAACCAGCTGAAAAACCAGCCCGGCCTGTTCCGCACCTTCATCCCGCTGGCCTTTCATGTGGACTACTGGGATTACCTGGGCTGGCAGGACCCGTTCGCGCGACCCGCCTTCAGCGCTCGCCAGCGCCGCTATGCCAGCCGCGGTGCCGTGCACTCGGTCTACACGCCCGGCTTTGTCATCAATGGCAAGGAATGGCGCGGCTTCTTCCGCCAGCCATCCGCGTGGCAGCATCAACTGCAGCACCCGGAGCGGGGTACCCTCAGCGTCACCCTGAAACAGCACCGCCTACGGGTGCATTTTGACGGGGCCTTGTCACCCGACAGCCGGCTTTATGCGGCCTGGCTCGGCAACGGCCTGCGTACCCGGGTGGCGGCCGGCGAAAACGGCGGGCGCCAATTGCAACAGGATTTTGTGGTGCTGGCGTGGCTGCAACAGCCGTTCAACGGCCCGGACAGCGTTATCGCCCTGCCCGACGCGCCAGCCCGCGGCCAGCAACAGACTGCCCTGGTGGTGTGGCTGAGCCCGGCGGACTCGCCGGCGCCGATCCAGGCCACCGGCGGCTATCTGCCCCGGTCATTGTCAGCGGCCGCGGCTGCGTCACAATAGGGCCAACATTTACGGCATGACACCGATAACAAGAGGCCTACCCATGACCGACCTGGTGCTGACCCAGCGCGACGGCGCGATTTTCATCATCACCCTGAACCGCCCGGATAAACGCAATGCGGTGGACCGCCCCACCGCCGACGCCCTGCGCCAGGCCTTTACCACCTTTGAGCAGGATGACGCCCTGCAGGTTGCCATCCTTGCCGGTGCCGGTGGCAATTTCTGCGCCGGCGCCGACCTGGGTGCCATGAACGATCCGCAGCGCCGCAACCACATTGAACCCCAGGGTAACGGCGACGGCCCCATGGGCCCCACGCGCATGATGCTGAGCAAACCGGTGATTGCTGCGGTCAGCGGCTATGCGGTGGCCGGCGGCCTGGAGCTGGCATTGCTGTGCGATCTGCGAGTGGCGGAGCACTCGGCGGTATTCGGCGTGTTCTGCCGGCGCTGGGGCGTGCCGTTGATTGATGGCGGCACCGTGCGGCTGCCGCGTCTGATCGGCCATAGTCGGGCTATGGACCTGATTCTCACCGGCCGCCCGGTGGCCGCCGAGGAGGCCCTGCAGATCGGCCTGGCCAACCGGCTGGTGGAGGATGGTCAGGCTCTGGCCTCTGCCCGGGCGCTGGCCGAACAGATCGCCGCGTTCCCGCAGCGCTGCCTGCGCGCCGACCGGCTATCCGCCTACCGACAATGGGATCTGCCCCAGGAGCAGGCCTTGCAGCAGGAAGGCGCCGGGGGTTACCCGGTGGTGTTCGAGGAAGCGGTGCATGGCGCGCAACGCTTCAGTGACGGCGCCGGCCGCCATGGCGAGTTCGAGTGAGCCATCAGAAATAAAGCTGCCAGCGCACCGTGAAGGTCACCGGCAGATGGCCGAATTCCGATTGCGGCCGGCCATACCGGTCCAGGCCCTTGCCGGTGCCCAGCGCCAGGGACAGCAGCAGCTCCGATTCATTGCTGACCGAATAGGTCAGGTTGAACTGGTGGAGCTGCGACAGGCGTGAGCGGTTGTCGGCGTTGTCCAGCAGGCTGGTCAGCATCAGGTAACCGCCATGCCACAGCGGGCTCAGGTCCTTGTCCAGGGCCAGCCCGAGCACATCCCGGCTGAGCTGCTGGCGCAGCCCCACCGGCAGGGCTGCATCACGCTGCACCGTGATCAACTCGCTTTCATGCCGGGCGGCGGCCTGGTTGTGGTACCACTCGCCGGTCAGCAGCACGCCGTTGTCGAAACGGTAATCCAGCCCGGCAATCACGAACAGCGGCCGGCGGCCGTGCTGACGCAGGTCATAGCCAGCCGCTTCCACCCGCCAGCCCATGCCGTGCCAGGACGAATCCCAACCGGCGCCCAGCATCCGTTGCCGGTTAACACTGGCGGCCACCAGGGTCAGCTCGGACAACTCGCCGACCTGGCCGCGATAATGCAGCGCACCACTGTCGCGGGCGTCACTGCCGGCCGGCGCCTTCACCCAGACCGCCGCCAGGCTGGAGAAATCCGATGGATAGCTTTCCAGTTGCAGGGCATCGATGCCCGGTTTGAAGGTGGTATCCAGATCCGTGGGCGAAAAGGCGCCGAACACATTGAGCGGCTGCCATAAACGGCCACTGCCCCAATCGATCGGCTGGCGCCCCAGGGTCAGGGAATAGGCCTCGCCCCGATAACGGTAAAAGAGTCGATCTAGCTCGTCCCCCACCCGGGTGTCACGGTCGCTACCGGTTTCTGCCAGCCAGTCATCCGCCAGTGCATGCCAGCGAAACGGTGATGGCGCCACAGCCAGCGGTGGGTAGCCCTGCTGATGCAGCCGGAAAAGGCGGCCATGAAAGACCAGGTCGTGGTTGCCGAAGCTGGGCTCCAGCATCAACCGCAGGGTCTGCTGATCCGCCGTCAGGGTGCGCTGGTCATCACTCACATAGCCCAGCTGCCCAGGCCGGGCATAGCCGCTACTGCCCAGCAGTGACAGTCGCCCGGTGAGCGGCAGGGGCCCGATGGCGGCATGGCCAACGGCCAGCCAGGCCACCAGCAAAGCGCTAAGCCAGCGATGCACCCGTCACCATCCGGTCGCTTTCGATGCAGCCATCGCGCAGCTGGATGATGCGCTCGGCACGCTCCATGACGCGGGGATCATGGGTGGAAAACACAAAGGTGGTTTTCTCCTCATGGGACAGCCGGTGCATGATATCCAGCAAGGCGCCGGCGTTGTCCGAATCCAGGTTGGCGGTGGGTTCGTCCGCCAGCACCAGCCGCGGGCCGCTGGCCAGCGCCCGGGCCACCGCCACCCGTTGTTGCTGGCCACCACTGAGCGCAGCCGGTCGCCGGTCCATGACCTTTTCCAGCCCCACCAGCTGCAGGTAGTGACAGGCGCGCTCACGGCGCTCCGCCTCCGGCCGCCCCTGCAGCACCATGATCAGCTCCACGTTTTCCAGGGCGCTGAGCACCGGCACCAGGTTATAGGCCTGGAACACGAACCCCAGCTGGAACAGGCGGAAGTCTGACAGTTGCGCCTCGCTGAGTGCGGTCATCTCGGTGCCATTGAGAAACACCTGGCCACTGGAGGGACTGTCGAGCCCGCCAATCATGTTCAGCAGAGTGGTCTTGCCGGACCCGGACGGCCCCACCAGTGCGGCAAATTCGCCCTCTTCCACCCGCAGGGAAATATCGGTGAGTGCCTGTACCGCCACTTCCCCCTGCCGGAAGGTCTTGCTGATATGTTCCAGTCTGACTAGCGCCATGTTCTCACCTCAGGTCCGCAATGCTTCCACCGGCGTCACCCGGGCCGCCTTGATAGCCGGGTAGATGCCGGTGGTCAGGGTGGTAATAAAAACAATCAGGGTCAGCTGCACCACTCGGGCCGTGGACAGCTCGGTGTAGACCACCGGGTCCATAAAGGTGCCGGCAATGGCGGTGCTGTCGCCCATCACCCCGCTCAGATCAATGCCGTGATGGGCAAACCACAGCTGAACCGCCGCCCCCACCAGCCAACCCAGCGTCACCGCCAGCAGGCTCATCAACAGGGTTTCACAGAAGACCATCACCAGCAGCTGGTAACGGCTCACTCCCAGGGCGCGCAACAGGCCGAACTCGCGGGTACGCTCCAGTACGCTCATCAGCACCGTGTTAACGATGCCGAACACGATCAGCACCAGAATCAGGGTCAGAAACACATAGCTGCCGGCGCTGTCGAGCAGCACAAACTGCACCAGCTGCGGCATCATCTGCTGCCAGTCGAGCACCGCCACCTGGTCGTTCTGCAGCGCCTGCCGGCTGGCCACGGTCCACTGCGACAAGGCATCCGGCTGATCCAGATAGATGGCCAGGCGGGTCAGCGGCTGACGCTGCGGGTCACCCCCTTCTGCTACCAGAAAGCGCCGCGCCAGCGGCAGATCGCTGATCACCAGATAGTTGTCCAGCGCATCCATATGGGCATCGAAGATACCGCGTACCCGGCCCAGCTGGGCCTCGGAATCGCCGCCACGCTTGCCGGCCATCAACACGATCTTGCTGCCCGGTTTGGCCTTGAGCTTGCGTGCCATGCCCGTGCCGATCAGCACGCCGCGCTCGTCACCGGCTTCGATCCAGTGCCCCTCGACCAGGTACGGTTTAAGCAGCTGAGCGCGCTGATCGCTGGCCGCCATGCCTTCCAGCGCCGCGCCCACCGAGTTGTAGGGCGAGCTGGCCAGCACCTGCAGGGAAATACGGGCATCCACCTGGCCGGGAATCTGCAGCGCCCGGGCCCGCTGCAACAGGGCTCCGCCGTCGGCCAGAAACTTGTAGTTGGCCGGCGCCGCCTGGTAACCGGCGGGCTGCACGGTGATATAGCCCTCCCCCAGCTTGATGGCGTTGCGAATCATGGAATTGTGGGCACCGTCATTGATGCCGATAAACACCACCGCCAGCACGAAGCCCAGGCCGATGGAACTGAGGGTAATCAGGGTACGGCGCCGGTGCCGCCAGAGGTTACGCCATGCCAGCCGCAGCAACAGCCGGACACTGAGATGGCCATGCGCTGTCATCGCATCACCTCCGCGGGTTTCATGCGGATGCTGCGCCAGGACGGCACCACCGAGGCCAGCAGCGCGATGACGATCATGCCCAGGCAGGCATAGAGCACATGGGAAGGCAGCAGATAGCCCTTCATCACCGGTTCGAACACGATACCGCCCCAGTCGTAGCCTTCCGGCAGGGCCTGGCTGAAATCGATGCCGACGCGCTCCATGCGCAGGCCCAGCAAGCTGCCCAGCAGGGCGCCGGCCAGCGCCGCCAGCAGCGACAGACACAGCGCTTCCAGCAGCACCATCAGCAACACCCAGCGCTTTTTCATGCCGATGGCCAGCAGGATACCGAACTCCTGGGTACGCTCATGCACCGCCATCAGCATGGTATTGAGCATGCCCAGCGACGCCAGGCCGACGATGATCAGGCCGATTATCAGGGTCATGGCATGGCTTAACGACAGCATGTCGGCCACCGCCGGGTTGAGCTGCTTCCAGCTGCGCACCTGCGGCGGGCCACCCAGTTTGTCCAGCGGCATCGCTTGGTTCAGCGTTGCCAGCTCCTGTTGCAGGGCCGCCTGTACATCCTCCAGGCGACGGCTGCCGTCCAGCCCCACCGCCAGCTCATGGAACCCGCTATTGAGTACCATCAGTTGCCGATAGGCACTGATCGACATCAACACCCCCATGCGGTCGAAATCCGGTGCCACCGGTTTCAGCACCGCGGTCACCACATACAGGCCGTTGCCGATGCTGCCATCGGCCGCCTGGGTCACCAGTACCAGCTCATCGCCGGGGCCCACCTGCATGTTCTTTGCCAGCTGCGCGCCGACGACTACCCCATAGCGGGTCAGGCCTCGGGCGGTATGGTCCACCACGCCCAGATCGACCTGGCCCCGGCGCACCTGTCCGAGCATGCGCGTGACCGTCCGCTCCCGTTGCGGATCCACCGCCCGAATCATGACGCCGTTGGAGGCATCGGCCACGCTCGCCAGCCCCGCCGCATAGAGACGCGGTGCCACGTTCAGGCCAGGCAGGTCCTCCTCAATGCGGGTCAGCCAGGCCCACGGCAGGGTGGCATAGAGATCCTGGTCATCGGCATAGGCCTGGCGGTGAATCTGTAGATCGCCAGTGGAGATTTCCGTGGCGTAGACCACCATCTGCCGAGCCATGCCGACCATCAATGAATCATAGAGAATCACCATGGCCAGCCCGCCGGCCAGGGCAGACATGGTCAGCAACGAGCGCACCGGGTAACGCCACAGATTGCGCCAGGCCATGAACAGGAAGGTGGGCAACCGGAACGCCCGATGTTTTTCTGCCGCAGAGGCCGCCCCGGTCACCATGACCGCTACTGCCGTTTGAGGTTTTTCAGGGAGAAGAAGCCGTCATCCAGAGGGCGATCGAACTCGATGCTCTGGTAGGTGATGACGGTGGATTCATCCGGCTTGTCCTGCGGTTGCAGGCTCAGACGCATGGGCACGGTGCGCTCCCCGATACGCTGACGCTGATCGAATACCAGGGTACGCACCAGGGCCCCCTCCTCGTCGTAGTACCAGGCCTTGTAAGGCGCCAGGGTCTGCTGGTCGATGATCATCACCACCTTGCCCCACACCACCGCCGCGTCGGCATTGGGAATCGAGGTGATTTCGTAGATACGCTGGCCGTCGCGCTCGCCCTGGAAGCTGATCTGTGAGTGGTAGTCATCTTCGAAGGTGCTCTCACGGACCAGATCATCATTGGTGAAATGGCTGCCCATCCAGGAGCCGGCCATCATGCTGGACGGCACCTTGGTGACGCGGTTGATCTTGGGCAGGTAATTCCAGATGTTGTCCTCCACCTTGAGGGTGGTGACACCGGCATCCTTGATCGGCTGGCGGATCACGATCAGCGAATAGGCCTTGCCCTTGGACCAGGCTTCCAGCGACAGGGTGCGCTGGTAGCGGCGGGTGGTGACCGTCATGGTCATCACCGCATGGGAGGTCTGGCCCCGCCACAAGCGATCGATATGACGCATCAGGGTATCGGCATCCATGGCCGCCACCGGCCGGGCCAGCAGCAGGCATGCAGCCAGAAAAGGCAACCAGATTAGGCGCGGCCGGATCCGCATAGACGTCCCTGTATCAGTGGCTGGGCAAACAGTCATAATCAGAACTATACCCCTCAGCGCATCACCGCGGTTGATACGTATCAACCTATCGCCACGGTCAGGCAACCTTGGCAACGATGTCATGCAGCACCTCGCCGGCCTGCACCAGCCGGTCCGCCGCATTGGACATGTGTCGGTACACTTCTCGGCGCTTGAGGATCTCCACCACAAACCCCAGCGCCGAGCCCACCGCATTGACCTCGCGGGCGCTCAGCGCCTGCATCAGCACCTCCAGGGATGCCTCGGCCTGCTGCTGCTCCGGGGTCAGGGTGGCCACGTAATGGCGGGCATTGAACAGCTCCGACAGGGCCTGGCGGTAGACTTTTTCGGTGTCGCGCTCCACCTTGCGGATGGCCTCCGCATCGGCTTCCGCCAGCAGTGGCTGTTTGGCCAGCCGGCCGAAACCGGTCTGCAGGGACATGGCGCCCTGGTGCAGCAGCTCCGCCATGGCGCGGGTGTGCTCATCCGGCCCCAGCTGCAGGCCGCGCATTTCCCGTACCGTGTTCTTGGCGTAATTGATGATTTCGTCGATGGCGGCGATGGAGCGGTAGATATCTTCCCGGTCCAGCGGCGTGGCAAAGGACTGGTGCAGAATGGTCATGTTCTCGGCACGGATGGCGTTGCCACGGTGCTCCAGCTCGATCACCCTTTCGGCATGGCAATCCTCTGCGCTGTCCATGTAGGCGAGCAACTCGGCGGTGCCCTCAGCCACCAGCTGGCACTGACGATCCAGCAGCCGATAGAAATCCGGCATACGCGGAAACAGCCGTCGCCACCAGGGTGTGGAATGACTCATGCTTCCAGCCTCCAAGGTCTAAGTCAGTGTCATCACCAACCAGGTCAGCAGTGCGCCCATCAGGGCGGCGCCCGGCAGGGTGAAGACCCAGGTCAGGGCAATATCCCGCGCCTTGATCCAGTGCACCGCCCGGGGTCGCTCCGAGGCGCCCAGCCCCATGATTGAGGAACTCACCACATGGGTAGTGGAAACCGGCCCGCCCACCAGCGAGGCGCCAAAAATCACCGCCGAGGACGCTAGCTGGGCATCCAGGCCATGCAGCGGGCGTAGCCGGTAAATGCCGTACCCTACCGTGCGTACAATGCGCCAGCCGCCCAGCATGGTACCCAGGGTGATACTGGTCGCGCTGGCGAGGATCACCCAGAGCGGCACGGTAAAATGTGGTAACAACCCACCGAGCACCAGCAACAGGGTTATGATGCCCATGCCTTTCTGCGCATCATTGGTGCCATGGGAAAAAGCCAGTAACGCGGCGGTCAGCCACTGCCCATGACGCAGATGGCGATTAATCGAAGGATGTGCCGCCCGCAGCAGCAGGCTCATGAAACGATGCAGGATAAAGCCGATGGCAAAACCGGCCGGCGGCGACAGCAGCAACGACAGCAACACCTTGGTGACGCCGGTCACTTCTCCCTGCTGGAATTGTGACAGCCCCCAGACAACCCGATCCGGGCCCGCACTGACCATCACGGCACCCACCAGCCCACCCACCAGCGCATGGGAAGAGGACGACGGCATGGAAAGCCACCAGGTCAACAGATTCCAGGCCACCGCCGCCAGCACCCCGCACAGCACCAACACCACGCCCTGTTCCCGCGACAGCGACTGCAGGCTGACAAAACCACCGATAGTATCAGCAACCGCAGTACCGGCCAGCAACGGCCCCAGAAAAGTGAACACCCCAACCAGTAACAACGCCTGCCCCGGCAGCATGGCGCGGGAAGCGATCAGGGTGGCAATCATGTTGGAGGAATCGTGGAAACCGTTGGTGAAGTCAAACACCAGCACCGTGCCGATGGCCATTATCAGTATGAGCCAGGTGAGATCCATCCCTGTTTCCCATGGCAGAAAAATAAACCCCTAATTCTGAACTCTAGTCTTTTCCGCCGCCGCCACCTTGATCAAGGACAAGATCGCGCGGTTTTCTGCCGCGGCGGGCCCGGTCGCTCATGGACCGGCGCTGCACCACCGGCCGAGGCGTGCCATTGGGCCGGTTTAGCGGGCATGTGGCCCTGACGCCACGCCGGCTGCGGATACAAAACATAACCCGTGACTGTGACCTGGCGCGTGGTGCAACCGTGTGCGAACGCTCACAATACCCGGCTAATTTGCTGCCATGTCGTACCCGCATGCCATTGAGACTGCGTTTTCACCCGCCGAGCCTGCTGATTGTGGCGGCTTTCGCCCTGGTTACCTGGAGCGTCTGGGCCTATTTCGACCAACCCCAGCCCGAGCCGGCCTGGCCCAAACTCATCCAGGGCTTTTCGTTTTCCCCCTTCCACAGCCATGAAGACGCCATCGCCGGCCGCTTTCCCACCCCCCGGGAAATCGATCACGACCTGGCCCTGCTGGCCGGGCGCACCCATGCCGTGCGCACCTATACAGTAGAAGGCAGCCTGGATCAGGTGCCCAAACTGGCAGCCAAACACAATATCAATGTGACGCTGGGAGCCTGGGTGGATGCCCGCGACGACTTTTCCAGCCAGCAGGTCGACAAGGCCATCAAGCTGGCCTGGCACCATCACAATGTGGTGCGCCTGATCGTCGGCAACGAGGTGCTACTGCGAGGTGACATTCCCAAACAGAAATTGTTTGGCTATCTGGACCGGGCCCGCAAGGAGGTCTACCAGCCGGTCAGCACCGCCGAACCCTGGGACGTGTGGCTGAAGAACCCGGATCTCGCCAAGCATGTGGATTTCATCGCGGTCCACATGCTGCCGTACTGGGAAGGCATCGACGTGGACCAGGCGGTGGACTACGTGATCGGCCGCTACCAGGCCCTGCAGCAGCAGTTCCCCGACAAGCCGATCGTCATTGCCGAAGTGGGCTGGCCCTCCAATGGCCGCACCCGCGAGTCCGCCGTCGCCACGCCGGCCAATGAAGCGCTGTTCCTGCGCCGTTTTCTGGACCAGGCCGAGCAGCGTCATTACGTGTACTACGTGATGGAAGCCTTCGACCAGCCGTGGAAAGCCCAGGCGGAAGGCGCCGTCGGCGCCTACTGGGGGGTCTGGAATGTCAATCGCGACCCCAAGTTTCCGTTCCAGGCGCCGCTGGTGCGGATTCCCCACTGGCCGCTGCTGGCCGCGCTGTCGGTATTGATCGCCATCATCGTACTGGTGGTCATGTTCTTCGACAGCACCACCCTCAACAAGCGCGGCCGCGGCTTTCTCGCCGCGGTCGCCTTCACCGCAGCCACCGTGTCGGTTTGGGTGGTGTACGACTACTCGCAGCAATACCTGAGTCTGCGCAGCGTGATCATCGGGCTGCTGCTGTTCACCGGCATGCTCGGAGTCATTCTGGTGCTGTTCACCGAAGCCCATGAATGGGTGGAGGCGCACTGGGTCAGTCGCCGTCGGCGACGCTTCCAGCCGGCTAGCCGGCAACTGGGAGAGGCCGAAATGCCCTTTGTGTCGATTCACCTGCCGGCCTACAACGAACCGCCGGACATGCTGATCGAGACCCTGGACGCGCTGGCCGCGCTGGATTACCCCTGTTTTGAAGTTATCGTGATGGATAACAACACACCGGACCCGGCCACCTGGCAACCGGTGGCAGACCATTGCGCAACACTGGGCTCACGCTTTCGTTTTTTCCATGAAAAACCCCTAGAGGGCTTCAAGGGCGGAGCACTCAATTATGCCCTGCGTGAAACCGCCCCCGAGGCGCAGATCATTGCGGTGATCGACAGCGACTACCAGGTCAGCCCCAACTGGCTGCACGACCTGATCCCGCTGTTTGACGATCCGCAGATGGGAATTGTGCAGGCCCCGCAGGACTACCGGGATTCTGAAGAAAGCCTGTTCAAGGCCATGTGCTATGCCGAGTATCGCGGCTTTTTCTATATCGGCATGATCACCCGCAATGAGCGCAATGCGATTATCCAGCATGGCACCATGACCATGGTGCGCCGCCAGGTACTGGACACCGTGGGCGGCTGGGACGAGCACTGCATCACCGAAGACGCCGAGCTCGGCCTGCGTATCTTCCAGCATGGCGCCCACGCCGCCTATATTCCCGCCAGCTACGGGCGCGGGCTGATGCCCGATACCTTTACCGATTACAAGAAACAGCGCTCACGCTGGGCATTCGGTGCCATACAGATACTGCGCCGCCATGCCGACAGCCTGTTTCGCCGGCGCGAGACCCAGCTGGA
>JAWVWY010000032.1:0-23354 GCA_033723495.1 Alcanivorax sp.
AATTCTCTACAAGCTGGCTGACAAGCTGGGCGCTGGCGTGGGTGCATCCCGTGCTGCCGTTGATGCAGGCTTCGTACCCAACGACATGCAGGTCGGTCAGACCGGTAAGATCGTTGCTCCGAACCTGTACGTTGCTGTGGGCATTTCCGGTGCCATTCAGCATCTGGCCGGTATGAAGGATTCCAAGGTCATCGTAGCCATCAACAAGGACGAAGAAGCCCCGATCTTCCAGGTGGCTGACTACGGCCTGGTGGCTGACCTGTTCGAAGCCGTACCGGAGCTGGACAGCAAGCTTTAACATCGCTTCGCTGTAACGCCTCAGAAAACCCGGCCTAGTGCCGGGTTTTTTGTTGGTGAGGACCGTCGTTAGACTCACACTGTTTCAACATGCGCAGGGGAGAGCGGCATGAAATGCTTCAGAGGAAAGACCGCGTTGGTCACCGGCGCCTCCAGCGGTATCGGTGAGCAGTTGGCCCGCCAGCTGGCGGCTGCGGGTTGTCATCTGATCCTGGTGGCGCGTCGGCGAGAGCGGCTGGACGCGCTGGCGGGAGAGCTGTCGATGGTAACCGTGGATGTGTTGCCGACGGATTTGTCGCAGCCGCAGGCGCCGCAGCAGTTGCTTCGGCAAGTGGACGCTCTGGGCCGTCAGGTGGATGTGCTCATCAATAATGCCGGTTTTGGTTACCAGAAACCGCTGCTGGAGCTATCGCTGGAGGAGCAGCTGGGCATGGTGGATGTCAACGTGCGCAGCGTGCTGGCACTGACCCAGTTGTTCGCTGAAGGTATGGCCGAGCGTGGCCAGGGCTGGATCCTCCAGGTTGGCTCCATCGCGTCCTATGTGCCGATCCCGGGTATGTCTACCTATTCGGCCACCAAGGCCTTTGTGCTTAACCTGGGGCGGGCCCTGCATGATGAGCTCAAGCCCAGGGGCATTACCGTGACGACGTTGTGCCCGGGGGGCACGCGGACTGAGTTCTCCAGCATCGCTCGGCAGCAGATTGATCCAAACCTGGAGTGGGCCATGATGGCGGCGGACAGGGTCGCCGCAGACGGGCTGCAGGCGCTGGTCGCCGGGCGCTCCGTAGTCGTACCCGGCGCGCTTTACAAGACCGCCATACAAAGCTTGCGGCTGACTCCCGAGGGGCTGGTAACGCGCCTGTCCGCGATGGTTATGGGGCGTAACCGCTAAGTTTCATTCAATAGCGTGTAAACCCGGTCGGCGATGGCAAGGGCGGCGGTCAGGCCCGGGGATTCGATACCCAGGAGGTTGATCAGGCCGGGCAGACCGTGCTGGGCGGGGCCCTGGATCAGGAAATCCGTCAGGGGGGTATTGTCAAAGAACAGCTTGGGCCTTAGCCCGGCATAAGCCGGGCTAAGGCGGTCGGCATCCAGGCTCGGCCAGTAACGGCGGATGGCGCTCACAAACTGTTGCCGGCGTGTTTCGTTGACTCGCCAGTCTGGCTGGTCGAGCCACTCCACATCCGGGCCGAAGCGAGCCTGGCCGGCCAGGTCCACGGTCAGATGGATGCCCAGCCCATGGACATCGGGCAGGGGATAAATCAGCCGCTGCGAAGGGCTGCGGCCCCTTAGATTGTAATAGTTGCCGCGGGCAAAGCGCTGGTGTGGCAGCTGCTCAGCAGGAAAGCCGTCCATTGCATGGAGCAAGGGAACGGCGCCGAGACCGGCCGCATTGATCAGTCGCCGACAGCACAGGGTGTAGTCGCTGGCGACCGGGCTGTGATTGCGGACCGTGACCCTGAAACCCTGCTCTGATAAGGCAATGTTGATGACCTGCTGACGATAACCGAGCAGAGCGCCATTTTCCTGCGCCTCTTTGGCCAGTTGCTGCATCAGTGTATGGCTGTCGATAATGCCACTGTGTTCACTGTGGAGTGCGGCGTGGCAACTCAGCCAGGGTTCCTGGCGTGCCAGTGCCCGGCGGTTGAGCAAGGACAATCCTTCCACGCCATTTTCCCGAGCCCGCTGATAAAGAGCCTGCAGACCGGCCTCCTCACTGTGGTCACAAGCGAGCACCAGCTTGCCACAGCGCCGATAGGGAATCCGTTTGGCTTTGGCATAATCATAGAGTTGCCCCATGCCGCTAACACACAGGCTGGCTTTCCCGGAATCGGGCGGGTAGTAAAGCCCGGCATGAATGACCTCACTGTTGTGGGATGATAGTTGCGTCCCTGCCTGCCATTCACTTTCCAGTACCGCTAGCGGACCCTCGGCAGACAGGCGTCGTGCCAGTGCCAGGCCGATCACACCGGCGCCAATAATCAGCGTGTCGATTGTCTCCATGTTCCTGCCGGGCCATTCTGCGTCACATGGGTACAGCATACAGGCATGTTCGGCGTGCAGGGCGCCATCATCCATGCTGACTGTAGCGGTTAACGGCTACATGTTGTTGCAGTTCTGAAAAGCACAAAGCCTGGTCGTGGTTTACTATGAGTTGAACGCTTTCCGCGTCGCGCGGTTATTGTCCGTCACAGGGGCTTTTGTCAGGGAGCACTGCATGCTGCTTAAGATCGGTCCTCGCATGAAACAGCCGGAATCTTTCGCATGATTCGTCCGCTACCGCCGGTGAATGCGAATACGCTGGGGAGCCGGGTGCCACGACGCGGCCACGTGCTGCTTGCCTGGCTCGCAAGGGTTGTCCTTCGGTTGTTGGGTTGGCGTATTGTTGGTGCACTGCCAGACGTTCCCAAGGCGGTGCTGATCGTGGCACCGCATACCTCCAATTATGATGGTCTGGTGGGCATCAGTGCGATCCAGGCATTGCGCATTCACGTACGCTTCATGGGCAAACATACCCTTTTCACGGGGCGGGCTGGCGGATTGATGAAATGGCTGGGCGGAATCCCGGTTGATCGCGGCAGTGCCGATGATGTGGTCGCCCAGACCACGGCCTACATGCGAAAAGAGCCGTTCTGGCTGGGGCTGGCGCCAGAAGGGACACGCAAGGGCGCCGAGCGCTGGAAAACCGGTTTTTACCGTATTGCCGAGGCCATGCAAATCCCTGTTGTGGTTATCGGTTTTTGTTACCGGCGCAAGCAGGTACGTATTGTCGATTCATTCGTGCCCGGCGGAGACCTCGACGCAGACATGGCGCGTATCCATGACCATCTTGCCGATATCGAACCCAGGCGCCCGGAGCGCTTGTCGACGCCGTTGCGGTATCGGCGCCTGTCTGATTCATCCCAGGCTAGGCGTTGACGGCGACACGGGTGTTATCCCCATCGAGAAAGCGCTGACGGCGTTGGGCGGCGATCAGGGCATAGGCCAGAGGACGGTGTAGCAGGCCCAGTAGTTCCTGTGTACTGGTGGTCACACCCTCCAGGCTGGCGATTTCGACAATCCCCACCGGTTGTCCAGCATGATAGAGCGGCCAGAAAAGCAGGGAGGCGGGCTGGTAGCGTCCATGGCCGGTTTCCAGGTCCAGGTAACCGGCGGGTACCGGATCTTGTTGACTGACTTTTTCCCTCTGCAAGGCGCCTCCCAGCAGGCCTTCGCTGAGTGACTGGCTGGTACGTTCTGCTGCCTGACTGTCGAGCCCCCAGGCGGCCAGCCGGATCAGGTGCTGGCCTCTGACTTCATAGGCGGCACCGACCAGCATATTGCTCTGGTTGACCAGGTAACCCATGACTCGCTCCATCAGCATGGTGGGTGACAGGTTGCCGGCGATCTGTTCCATGAACGCATTGATCTGCTGCTGACGCAGATGGTCTTTTTCCGCACGAGTTTTCCACTCTGTCAGTTTTAGTGACTCCTGTTCGAGCAACAGGGTGTGGGCAAAATTGCGGCGTTCACCGGTATCCAGCATATAGCCGGTGACCGCGCACACAATCAGTGGCACGGCAAAATAAAGCAGCATATCCAGCGGCGAAAGCATGGCTTGTTTGAAAAAGGCCAGCAACATGGCAACCGCCAGGGCGGCCAGGCAGCAGAGAATGGTCCGGGTCGGGGGCAGTCGCAGAATTGAGAAGGCAATGATCAGGATATAAATGGTTTCATAGCCTGCAATAGTGCTGGCAAAGCTGCCCTGCAGATAGATGGCGCCAAGCAGGGTACCGGTGAGGGCGATCATGACAGCAAGCCCGAGCCAGGTGGTGACGCTTGCTTGCAGCTCGGCAATGCGGCTGCTGCACCATACCAGCAGTAACGCGATGGCAATGGGGTAGACGCCAAAGTTGCGCCAACGAACGATATTGGGGTCTTGCACCCAAAGCATTACCGGGACGACAACCAGCAGGTAGAGCCCGAACAGCCAGTAAAATGAGCGAACGATAAACGCTGCGGCACGTTGTTCGGCGTGTCTTTTGTACTGTTGCTCGATGCGCCCCGAAAATCGAACCAGCAGAGTGTCAAGCTGTTCCCGGAGATGGGCTTCGTCAGTTTCGGTGAGCCTGTTACACGATACTTCCGTCATGCCACGGTAATCCTGCTGTTATTATGCTGCTGCAGCCAAAGTTGATTCGATCAACCGGACAGCGCAGTATTTTCTTGAAAGGCGAGTATTTATGTTTGCAATAATATTCACAACCAATGGAATAGATAATGACTGATAACGCCCTTTTTGAACAAGCCCAGAAAGATGTGAATACCCTGGATCGCAAGCCGGGTAATGATGACCTGTTGTTTCTGTATGCCCATTTCAAGCAGGGCAGTGCCGGGGATGTGAATGGCAAGCGGCCGGGGATGCTGGATATGGTGGGGCGAGCGAAATACGATGCATGGGCCAAGCTCAAGGGCATGTCCAGCGATGACGCAAAACAGAAATATATCGACAAGGTGTCAGCCCTGCTGAAAAGCCACAAGGGCTGATTGATCCGGGCCAGCCGCCGCTGGCCTGACTCTTCTAACTGTTATTCTGCAGCAACCGGGCCTTGCCTAGCTGAGCTTCACCGGCAAGATTGCGGTAATAGGCTTTCAGTGCGGGTAATTGTTCCTGCAAGGCCTGGATTATTTTCATGCGGGCATCAGTGATGCCTTGTTGCAGATTGTGCTGCAGGCTTCGTAATGTCTTTTCCCGTTCTTCCAGACGCGCAGGAATCCGTGTTTTGGCCAATTTCTGCAGACGGCGGTTGAGGTGCGAAAGCCGATCTCTGGCGTCGCTCAAACGGGCCTCAAGTTTGCCGGCATTGGGAGCACTTTTCAGGATCCGCTGCAGATCGGCGATTTCCTGTTGCGTGGCGGCCTTTTCCTGTTCGGCAGATGTTCTGAAGGCCGCGTTGGTGGTATCACGGGCTGATGCCTGCTGCAGGGCTTCCCTGAGTGCGTCGCGTTGTTGGTCGAGGCATTTTTTTTGCCTGTGAGCCCTGAGCAGGGTTCTTGTCGCGCTGAGAGCCTGGCTGTGCGGGTCACGTATCAGCGCCAGTACCAGTTGATCGGTAACGGTGGTGCTGTTGCCGGCGACCGTGTTGGTGAGGGTACGAATGAGCTGATCAGGGTCGTGCTGCAGTTGTTCCAGGGCGTCGAGGTTTTCTTTAGCGTTGTTCAGCGCCAGGTTATAAACCGGCAGGGCCAGCTCAGGATTACCCTGCTGGCGAAAATCATCGCCAGCCAGTAGCAGCCCGGAAATGGCGCGTGGGTTGCCGGGAAAACGGGCCGCGATTCGCAGTAACCAGGCCTGGGCCCGTTGCTGGTCGCCGTCGCGGCGGTAACTGTCGGCCAGGAGTAAGGCCGCGTCCACAGCCGCCGGGCTGTTTTGTTCGATCTGACTCAACTGATGTCTGGCATAGCGGCTATCGCCATCACGTAATGCCATGGCCGCCAGTCTCAGCCGGGCATAATTGCCGAGGATGGCGGCATTGGCGCTGCTGCTTTGGGTCAGGTAGCTCTGCAATACGGGAGCGTTGCGTTTATCGGCTGCGCGGGTGAACAGCGCTAGCAGCTGCTGGTCGCCGGCAGTGAGTCGTGGCATGTCGGGGGCGCCAGAGTCATTCAGGCAGCCGCCATCGGCCAGGGCGCAAAGCGGGGCCAGCCCGCAGGCCAGTAATAGCAGCAGCAGACAGCGTCGGTTTTTCATGGCGTATATGCTGAAATTTGTTGTTGGTTTTATCGCCGGACATGCTGCGCTAATTGTCTGCCAAAGACAGGAACTACATCACATCGACATCAGGGCAGGCGGTTTCCGGTCGGTCTGAAAAGGGCATTTTTGAGCAGGATACGCAGGGCTCGCCAGCGGTTGACCAGCAGGGAAAGGAAAATCAGGCTGCAGCCGGCCAGCTGGCTGGCTGTCATGGTCTCGCCAAACCAGAGTGCCGCGATCAGCGCTGTCCACATGGGTTCCAGTACCATGATGACCACGCCATGACTGTGCAAAGACAGGCTTTGCGCATAGGTCTGTAACAAAAAGCGCAATGCGGTACCGATCACTGCGCTGAGCAGTACCCACAGAAGCAGCATGGAAGAGACCCCGTTTGCCACTGTCTGCCAGGATTCCCGCCAGGCGGACAGACATGCCGTGACAACGGAAACCGTGCCAAGCACCAGGGTTGTTAGCGCCAGGGCTGGGATGCGAGGGTGGTTGCGATGCCCGCCATCGGCATGTTGCCGGGTCAGCGGGTTGGCGGCTCGGGTATTGAGGTTGAAGTAGATGGCGAAAATGCTGGCTGCAGCGACGAAATACAGTTGCCCGGCTTCCAGTTTCAGGCCGTGTTCCAGAGACAGAAGGGCAAGGCCGGCAGCGGCCACCGGCAATGCCAGCCAGGTACTGCCAGGCACCGGTTCGGCAAAAAACAGACGAGCCACCACGGGCACAAGTACGACCCCAAGACTGGTCAGAAATGCCCCTTCACCCAGGTTGGTACCACCCGCCAACCCCATTACCCAGCTGCTCATGCCCGCGGCGAAAACCAGCCCCACGCGCACACCGCGCATGATTTGATGCCAATTCAGGTAGCGCAGCTGGCGATGGGCTGCCATGGCCAGCAGGATGGCCGCCAGGCCAAAGCGCAAGGCCATGAAAAGCAGTGGCGGCATGGACAGCACCGCTTCCTTGGAAAACATCCAGCTGACCGCGGCCAGCAGGGTGACGATTACCAGGAGAAAATCGGCTTTGTGGGATGGCGGCAAAGGCAAGGAATAGTCACCCGGTGCTGGAAGGTCAAGTGATTAATGTTAGCACAGCGGCAGGGAACAGAGACCTGTGGCCTGCGGAGACAAACGCCATCATCATGGTCAAACAGGACGTCAGCTGAATGGGCGCCTGATTCAAAAGGGGAAATCATGTTGGCAGCCTGGCGACGCTGGCGAGAGAGACGGCGGGTCGAAAAAATGGGTTTTACCGCACAGCAGTGGGAGGCCGCAGTGGCGGACTGGCCGGTGGCAGCCCGCTACCAGGGTGCTCAGCGAGACGCCTTGCAAGCGTTGACCTTTCGCTTTCTGGCTCGTAAAAGTGTGGCGTCAGGAGGTGGCTTTGCCATTACTGATGCCATGTGTCTGAAGCTGGCGACCATGGCCTGTGTGCCGATCCTGAATCTGGGGCTGCACTGGTACGATGGCTGGTATACGGTCATTCTTTACGAAGGCGCCTTTATTCCCAATCGCCCCTACCGCAGCGATGACGGTATCGTGCATCCCCGCGGGCCGGTCTTGTCCGGTGAGGCCTGGCTGCGTGGACCGGTGGTACTATCCTGGGAGGCGATATGTCATGCCGGTGGCGCCGGCAATGTGGTCATCCATGAAATGGCGCACAAGCTCGATATGCGCCATCAGGGCGCCAATGGTGCGCCACCGCTGCACGCCGGCATGAGCCCGGCGCAGTGGCACGATACCTTTACCGATTGCTGGCAGGCACTACAGGACGATTATCGTCACCATCGACACATGCCGGTGAATGCCTATGCGCTAACCGGTCCGGGGGAATTCTTTGCGGTCTGCAGTGAGGCGTTCTTCGAGTCGCCGCAGCAGCTCCACCATGACTGGCCGGAACTCTACCGGCTCTTGGCGCAGTTTTACCGACAGGGAGAGCGGCCATGAAATATATTTTCGAAGTGCGGGTGAAGCCCGGCTATACGGTTGAGGAATATGCCAGCGCCTGGCTGGAAGCCAGTGAAATTATCCAGCAGACAGCGGGTGCCCGCGGTACCTATCTGCACCGCAAAATTGGCCACCCGGATACCCTGCTGGCCATCGCCCACTGGGACAGCAAGGCTCACCGTGATGCCAAGGACGATGCCCGTAGTGCAAGGGTCAAGGCAATACTGGAAAAACATGCACGGGTCTGCGAGGTGACGGTGGTGGGAGAGTTCGAGGAGCCTGAGTGGAGGGTGTTACCCGGGGCGCCGGAATCCCAGGCATAAAAAAAGGCCCGCAAGTCTGCGGGCCTTTTTCTCGTGCGCGAAAGGTCAGGCTTCTTCCGGCAGGGTGATATTCAACTCGAGAATATCACAGCCGGTTTCGCGGTCGACCTGAACGTTCACCGCATCCTGATCAACAGGAACATACTTGCGTACCACCTGCAGAAGCTCTTCCTGCAGCTGCGGCAGGTAATCCGGGCCGCCACGGCCGGAGCGTTCCCGTGCCACAATAATCTGCAGGCGCTCCTTGGCGACAGACGCGGAACTCTGCTTCTTGGGAAGCAGATAACTGAAGATGCTCATCCTTAGCCTCCGAACAGACGGCCGAACAGACCTTTCTTATTGAGAGTGACAAACCGATGCGGCAGCTCATCACCGAGGAAGCGGGCCACGGCATCTGCATAGGCCTGGCCGGCATCGGAATCGGTATCCAGAATCACCGGGTTGCCGGCGTTACTGGCGTTCAATACCGCCTGGGATTCCGGGACCACGCCGAGTAGCTCGATGGCGAGGATTTCCTGCACGTCTTCCACTGACAGCATTTCGCCTTTTTCCACCCGTTCCGGGGAATAGCGGGTCAGCAGCAGACGGGCGGGGATATCGCCATTGCCCTGTTCGGCATGGCGGGTTTTGCTGGCCAGGATGCCGATAATGCGGTCGGAATCACGGACACTGGATACTTCAGGGTTGGTAACCACCACCGCCTCGTCGGCGAAGTAAGCCGCCATCAGTGCGCCTTTCTCGATGCCGGCCGGGCTGTCACAGATGATGTAGTCCATCTGCAAGTCGTCGCGCAGGGCATCAAGGACAGTCTCGACCCCTTCCTGGGTGAGGGCATCCTTATCACGAGTCTGGGAAGCCGGCAGAATGAACAGGTTGTCGACCCGCTTGTCCTTGATCAGTGCCTGTTTGATGTTGGCGTCGCCATTGATCACGTTAACCAGGTCATACACCACACGGCGTTCGCAGCCCATGATCAGATCCAGGTTGCGCAGGCCCACGTCAAAGTCGATGACAGTGGTTTTAAAGCCCCGCAGGGCCAGGCCAGTGGCCAGGGCCGCGCTGGTGGTTGTTTTGCCGACGCCACCCTTGCCGGATGTCACGACCACGATTTTAGTCACGCTTGTCTCCTTTACGTCTTCCCAAAAGCGCTTACTTGAGCGCGGTAAACTGCATTGCCTCACCGTCCAGCGACAGGTGGACAGGTTGATTCCGGTGTTGTTCAGGCAGGTCCTCGGCGACCCGGTAATGGCCGGCAATGGATACCAGCTCGGCGTTTAGCTGCTGGCAGAAAATGCGCGCCTTGCTGTTGCCGCGCACGCCGGCCAGAGCGCGCCCGCGCAGATTGCTGTAGACATGAATATTGCCTTCGGCAAGCAGCTCGGCCCCGGTGCTGACCTGGGCCAGCACAATCATGTCGCCGCGGCTGTAGACCTGCTGGCCGGAGCGCACCGGTTGGTCCACCACCAGGGTTTCCAGGGGTTCGGCCTCGTTGCTTTCTTCCTGCTTGCCGTTGCTGTCATTGCGGCGCGACACTTCACGGCCGCCGAGCAAGCTGATGGAACCCAGCCCCAGCATGGCAGCGGTTTCGGCATCCAGTCTTTCATTGCGGGCCAGTGCCACCAGATTGACGCCCAACCCTCGCAGGGTGTCCACGGCGGCCAGCAGACTGACCGGGTCGGCGTCCACATAGTTGGCCACATCGATGACCACCGGTGCCTCCTGCAGCCACTGGGCAGCCTCGTCCAGTTTCTGGCTGACCTGCTGGTGCAGCTGGCCGGGGTCAAGATCATTCAGTTGCAGGACCGTCATCATCAGCATGCGGCCCTTGAATTCGAGAATGGTGTTTTCGTCGACGACTGCTGTCATTTCTGACCTGTTATCCAGTGGGCCCGGGCGCTAAAACACGGCGCAAGGCCCGGAGAATCGGGAATTTCGCAAAGCCTAGACCAAAGCGGGCAGGCGTAAAAGCGCCGAAAGGGTGATTGCGATGTTAAATATGGGCGTCGGTGTGCCGACAATCCTGCTACCACCATTAATATGCCTGAAAAATGACCGCGTCGGATGTTTTTTAATCAATTTTCTATCTTGTGGTGTTTTTGTGATTTTGTGCTCTGTTACCCATAAAAAAGCCCCGCAGAGCGGGGCGTGTAGGCGAGGTTGACCGTGTTTAGAAAGGACGTTCGGCATGAACCTTCACTTTCTGCAGCTTCTTGTCGAAAGCATCGGTGAGCAGGCAGTCATAGCGCATGGCGTCATAGTCGTTGACTGCTTCTACCTGATCAGCGGGGATCAGCCCCTTGCTGGCGGCATCCTGAAGTTTTTCCAGCACACTGTTGCCGCTCAATTCGCCCTTGCCGTCGGCCTTGAGGAAAGCCAGGTAGGCCGGCTCCACTTCCAGCAATTTGTTGAAGGTGGTTTCAACACGGCCAATGGCATCCTCGGGATCATTGGAAATATAAGCTGGCATGGCCAGCGCATCACGCACCGAGCTGGGTTCCATGATCAAGTTGCCAAGCTTGCGGATCTGATCATCACTGGGCGCCTGGGCCCGGCAAGGCCGGCCAAACGGGAAAAACATGCCCTTGAGCAGGTGGCCAAGACCATAGAAACCGAAGTTTCTGTAGAAATCTTCCAGCGAATCGTGGGCCTTGCTGAAGGCCCGGCGTAGCGCATAGTGCGCATGTGCGTCATTGGCCTCGTCGCGGGGCAGGGTGGCGTGGTACTTGAGAATGGCGCAGGCAATCAACAGCTGGCTGTGTACATCGCCTAGCCGCGCGGAAAGCAGTTCACGCCGCTTCAGGTCACCGCCCAGCAGGGCCAGCGCCATATCGGCGGTACTGGCCAGCACCGCACTGTAGCGGCTGACCAGGCGGTACCAGGGGGCGCTGAACGCATCTGCGTTGCTGGGCGCGGAGGACAGGTACAGCCCTGCCACTGATTGCACCATGGCACGGCACATATTGCCGATGCTGTGGCCGGCATGACTGAAGAACAACTTGTCGAAGTCCTGCAGGCCCTGTTCCCGGTTGTCGGCCTGAATGGCCTGCAATTCCGCATACAGGTAAGGGTGGCAGCGCATGGCCCCCTGGCCGAAGATCATTAGTGAACGGGTAAGAATGTTGGCGCCTTCCACGGTGATGGCGATCGGGGTGGACTGGTAGGGCAGCGCCATGAAGTTGCGAGGGCCAAGCTGGATGCCACGGCCACCGGCGATATCCATGCCGTGGTTGATTAGCTCGCGCATCATTTCGGTGGCGTGGAATTTGGCCATGGCGGTTACCACGGACGGCGCACCGTCTTCCAGCGCCCGGGTAACCAGATGACGGTAGGCTTCCAGCGTGTAGGCAATACCGGCAACCTCTGCGGAGGCTTCCTGAACCCCCTCGAACTCGCCCACGGCGGTCTTGAACTGACGGCGTATACGGCCAAAGGCGCCGGTCATGCGGTAGCCGATTTCGCCGCTGGCGGTGGCCAGTGCCGGCAGGGATACCCCGCGGCCAGCACCCAGACATTCAATCAGCATGCGCCAGCCCTTACCGGCCATCTGTGGCCCGCCAATAATGACATCCAAAGGTACGAACACATCCTTGCCGTTGATCGGGCCATTCATGAACGGTGAACCGGGGTAATGGCGGCGGCCGATTTCCACGCCCTTGGTATTGGCGGGAATCAGCGCACAGGTAATGCCCAGCTCATCCTCATCGCCGAGCAGGTGTTCCGGGTCATAAAGCTTGAAGGCCAGACCTACCACCGTGGCCACTGGTGCCAGGGTGATCCAGCGTTTGGCGAAGTTGAGGCGCATGCCAAGCACCTCCTTGCCGTTGATCTTGCCTTTGCAGACCACCCCGGTATCGGGAATGGCGCCGGCGTCGGAACCGGCTTCCGGCCCGGTCAGGCCAAAGCAGGGGATTTCTTCACCACTGGCGAGCCTGGGTAACCACTGGTCTTTTTGTTCCTGGGTGCCGTATTCGGCCAGTAGTTCACCGGGGCCCAGGGAGTTGGGCACCATGGCGGTCACTGCTGCGGTCAGGGAGCGGGTAGCAATTTTGCTCATGACACGGCTCTGGGCATAGGGCGAGAAAGCCTTGCCGCCATATTCCCGGGGGATGATCAGACTGAAAAAGCCCTTGTCTTTAAGGAACTGCCAGGCGTTATCGGGCAGGTCTTTCAGGTTATGGTGAATCTGCCATTCGTCCAGCATGGCGCATAATTCTTCCACTTCATTGTCGAGGAAGGACTGTTCCTCGTCACTGAGCGTGGAAAAATTGATGCGGGAAAACTTCTGCCAGTCCGGCTGGCCGGAAAACAGATCGGCGTCAAACCAGGTTGTGCCCGCCTCAATGGCTTCCCGTTCCGTATCGCCAATGGCGGGCATCACTTTACCCAGGGTGTTATAGACAGGTCTGGTAATCAGTTTCTGTCGCAAATCCACGTGGTTGAGAACCAGCATAACGGCGGCCAGACCAAGCAGCAGGATTGGATTGAACAACCAACTGGCCAAAAAACCGCATAGCAGCCACACCACGACGAAGACTATGCTGCCGATACCCCGCGTGAGCCGTCGGTAGAAAATGGTCATCAGGGTGGCAACCAACAACACTATAGCCACAAGGCTAAACATGGTGATCTCCTTTGCCGATCATGGAATTCCTTCCCTAGCCTATGCATGCGCCATGCAAGACGCGTGAAAGCTGATCAAAACAGGGTGCGGTTTCGAGTGTGGCGCGTCAATAAGGCGCTGTACCCTTTTCCCGAGTCGATGTTGATACGATTTGCCAGCAGGGCTCGGAAGCGCTGGCCAGGCGTGGCGCTTTGCGTACAATTGGCAGCCACATTCGCAGGCTGAGGAGTAGGGCGTTGCAGCAGAGCAGCTACATCATTGAAGTCACGGAGCAGAATATTCAGCAGATTCTGGAGCAGTCACGGCAAATACCGGTGATTGTGGATTTCTGGGCCAGTTGGTGTCAGCCCTGCCAGCAGATGGCGCCACTGCTGGAGCGTCTGGTCAATGAATACCAGGGCAAGGTGTTATTGGCCAAGGTCAACGCCGATGAGCAGCAGATGCTGGCCAGCCAGTTCGGCGTGCGAAGTTTGCCGAGCCTCAAACTGGTGTATCAGGGTCAGCTGGTGAGTGAGCTGGATGGTGCCCAGACCGAAGGGGCGTTGCGCGAATGGCTGGCGCCAGTGGTTGATCCCGAGGCGGCGGAAAAGCAGCAGGAAGAAGGGTTTATCGAGCAGGTGCGTATGGCCATCGAGGCGGGTCATGGCGAGCAGGCCGAGCAGGCTCTGCGGCAGATGCTGCAGGAAAAAGCCGATCGCCATGCGATCCGCGCCATGCTGGTGGAATACCTCCTGGGTGAGGGGCGACTGGATGACGCGCAATCGGTGCTGGCGGAGGTCACCGAGGATGTTGATGCCTTGCGACCCTTCCGCGCCCGTTTTGCGTTGCTGGAAAAGCTGGGCAGTGACGGTGAGCCACTCAATGTGCTGACGAGCCGTATTGCTGTGGATCCGAAACCGGAGGACCTCTATGCCTTCGGCCTTCAGGCCGCGGCGGCAGGCCAGTTTCGAGGCGCGCTGGAGGCGCTGGTGCAGCTATTGCGCGATCACCGAGATTTTCGTGATGGCGTGGCGCGTACCGCGCTGCTGGAGGTTTTTGAGTGTCTGCCCAAGGGGGATCCGCTGGCCAGCGAATACCGGCGCAAGATGTTCAATTACATGTATTGATTGCCGCAGCGAATCCGCAGGGCGCTACCGTGGTGCACGGCAGCGCCTTTTTTATGTCAGGCGACCCTAAGATGCGCCATATCAGACAGCGGTGTGCATCATATTGGTGCTTTATTGTGGTGCAAATGCACAGGCATGGCACACAATGCAGAGAAAATATCATTAACTTATTGATTTTAAATGTGTATCCGGCTGGCCTGATTCTTGAATGCCCTGTGCCGGTGCAATTCGGCGGCGTGCTTGCTGCTGGTGCAGAGGACCGGGGGACTCCCCCTAAAGGAGTGATAAATGAAAATGCTGACTGCGGTGATCAAGCCGTTCAAGGTCGATGATGTGCGCGATGCGCTGGCCCAGGTGGGTATCCAGGGCATGACGGTGACCGAAGTAAAGGGCTTTGGCCGGCAGAAAGGGCACACCGAGCTGTATCGGGGTGCCGAGTATGTGGTGGATTTCGTGCCCAAGGTGAAGCTGGAGCTGGCCGTGCGCGAAGAGCTGCTCGACCAGGCCATCGAGGCCATTCTCAAGTCTGCGGCGACCGGCAAGATCGGTGACGGCAAGATTTTCGTTTCCGACCTGGAGCAGGTGGTACGTATCCGCACCGGCGAAACCGGCGCAGAAGCAATCTAAGAGGGCCCAACGCAATGAAGAAGTGGTTGATTTCGTTTTCCCTGATGCCATCCCTGGCATTTGCCGATGGCCTCAATACCGGTGACAGTGCCTGGATTCTCACTGCCACCGCTCTGGTCTTGTTCATGACCCTGCCAGGTCTCAGCCTGTTCTACGGTGGTCTGGTGCGTTCCAAGAACGTGTTGTCGATCCTGATGCAGTGCTTCGCCATTACCTGCGTGGTTTCTCTGCTGTGGCTGATCTGCGGCTATTCCCTGGCCTTTTCCGATGGCGGCAGCCTCAATGCCTGGATTGGCGGTCTGGATAACGCCTTTTTTGCCAATATTGGCAAGGACACTCTGGAAGGCACGCTGCCGAAAACCTTGCACGGCATGTTCCAGATGACCTTTGCCATCATTACCCCGGCCCTGATTATCGGTGCCTTCGCCGAGCGCATGCGGTTTGGCCCGATGCTGGCGTTTTCCGCGCTGTGGCTGCTGGGTGTCTATGTGCCGGTCTGTCACTGGGTATGGGGCGGCGGCTGGCTGGCCCAGCTGGGTATGTACGATTTCGCCGGCGGTACCACGGTACACATCACCGCCGGGGTGGCGGCGCTGGTGGCGGCGCTGGTACTGGGTAACCGCAAGGGCTTTCCGGCCCAGGGCATGCTGCCGCACAACATGACCATGACGGTCACCGGCGCCGGTATGTTGTGGGTGGGCTGGTTCGGCTTCAATGGTGGCTCGGCACTGGCCGCCAATGGGGATGCTGCCATGGCCATGCTGGTCACCCATATTTCTGCCGCCGCCGGTTCGCTGGCGTGGATGGCGCTGGAATGGAAAAAGTTCGGCAAGCCGTCGGCGCTGGGTATTGCCACCGGTATGGTGGCGGGCCTGGGTACCATTACCCCGGCGTCCGGCTTTGTCGGCCCGGCCGCAGGGCTGGTCATTGGTCTGGCCGCCGGTGTGGTGTGCTTCTACATGGTGATTTTCGTCAAGCACAAGCTGAAAATCGACGACTCCCTGGATGTGTTCCCGGTGCACGGCGTCGGTGGCATCCTCGGTACCCTGCTGGCCGGGGTATTTGCGTCTTCCCATCTGGGTATTTTCTCCGGCTTCGGTTTTGCCAAGCCCGAATACACCATGCTCGATCAGCTCGGAGTGCAGGCACTGGGGGTGGTATCCACCTTCGTCTATACCGCCGTGGTCACCTGGTTGTTGCTCAAGCTGGTGGGGCTGTTTGCGCCGCTGCGTGTAACCAGTGATGAGGAAACCCAGGGTCTGGATATCGTCCTTCACGAAGAGCGCGGTTACGACCTGTAATCGTGCTGCACGGGCGGGCAGGGCGCAGTCCCTGTCCGCTTAACCTTCCTGTTTCTCCCCTTTATGCTTCCTGAGAGTCTTCGACGCTTAAGGAGCAAGCATGGACCTGGATCGTTTTGGCTGGCCGTCAGGACAGCCGCTGGATGTGCGTGAGTTGCCCACGGTGATCAAACATGCCCATCTGGCGTCCCTGCAGGACAGTATTGGGCGTCTCAAGGAGTACCAGCGGCGTTTGTATGCCAACCGACAATACGGTGTGCTGCTGGTGGTGCAGGGCCTCGATGCGGCCGGCAAGGATAGCCTGATTCGCACCCTGGCAAGCGGTATGGACCCGGCGGCGTTCCGGGCTCACTCCTTTTCCCGTCCAATCGGCGACGAGCTCTACCATGATTTCCTCTGGCGTGCCTGGAAGCACTTGCCGGAGCGGGGCCAGGTGGTGGCCTTTAATCGCAGCCATTATGAGGCAGTGCTGGCGGAGCGGTTGTGGCCGGTGAACCCGGGCCCGGAAACCCCGCACTGGAATGGCCGTTATCAGGCGATTCGCGAATTTGAACAGCACCTGCATCGTGAAGGTGTTCGCATCCTCAAGGTCTGGCTCAATACTTCCGCCGATGAGCAGCGCCAGCGGTTGCTGCGCCGCCTGGATATGCCACGCAAACGCTGGAAGTTCGACCGCGCCGATATCGATGGCTGGCTGGCCCGTGATGCCTACCTGGCGCTGGTTAACGAAACCTTGACCGCCACACATACGGATTTCGCGCCCTGGCATATTATCGCCAACGACAAGAAGAGTGGGGCACGCAGACAGGTGGCCTCGCTGTTGGCAGATCTGCTGGCATCTCTGGCGCCCAGCTATCCTGATGAGGACAACCTCTGTATAGAGCGTTATCGGGCGTTGTTGTCCAAGGGTGGCGGGGGCTGAGTCGGCGGCTTGCGGGAAGGAATGCATCCGGACAGTTTTCTGGTGGCATTGGTATTGTCACCCCCGGGGGCTTTCTATAAGGTACAGGAAAGTTTCGAACGCTTGTTTGAATGGGGCCTCTGAGATACACCCCGGGTGTCGAAGCGCAATACAACCAAGGAGATAACTAATGAGCCTGGAATTTCTGTCCGACGAGTGGTTTGCCAAGGTAAAGGAAATCCGTGACGCCGCTGGTGATGTTGAAGCCCCGGCGATGCTGGCAGAGCTGGTCATCAACATCACCGTCAGTGCTGACGACGGTGAGAAGCTGCTGTCCCTGGTTGCCGGCATGATCGAAGAAGGTCATCACGACGACGCCGAAACCACCATGATTCTGCCGGCGGACCTGGCCAAGCGCATCTTCATCGAGGGCGACCAGTCCGCGGGTATGCAGGGCTTCATGAGCGGCCAGATCCGTATCGAAGGCGACATGAGCAAGCTGATGGCGCTGCAGACCGCCCAGCCGTCTTCCGATCAGGTGGACCTGATGAAGAAGATCCAGGACGTGACTGCCTGATTACGCACCTTTTGCGTTTCAACAATGCCCGCGTGATGCGGGCATTGTTGTTTCTGGGGCCGGATGCCTCAGGTGTCAGGCCAGTGGTTGAGGTTTTCCAGTGGCTGGTCGAAGGGGACGGCCTGCCAGGCGACTCTTTCCAGCCAGCCATGGGCACTGTGGCCGCCGTTATCCAGATAGTCGGTGAGCGTTCGGCACCAGTCAGGCGACGCGATCAGGCCCAGGCACAGAGGTTGTACTCGTTGCGGGTCCTGTAGCACATTCACGGCGTCGGGGCGCAGCCCATGCAGCAGCCGTTCGGCCAGTCGGGCCGGGGGATGCGGCAAATCACAGGGCAGGCACAAACAAGGCCCTTCGGTTACGGCCAGGGCGGCTTCCAGGCCCGCCATGGGCCCGGCAAAGCCGTCTCGCTGGTCGCTGACCACCTGATCGGCCCATTGCTGGTAGCGTTGCAGATTGCGGTTGGCGCTGATGATGCAATGGCGCGCGGGTGGCAGGGCAAGCAGCAGATGCTCGATCAGCGGGTGGCCGTCAATGTCCACCAGGCCCTTGTCGACACCGCCCATGCGCAGGCCCCGGCCGCCGGCGAGAATAATCAGGGTGTAATCCATGGCTGTCTCGTGCTGTCTGTCCGTTGGGTTCCGCCGGTGAATGGGCTATGCTCTGCGCGGCATTGCATGGTTATATCATGTCATGCTTTGCATAGCCGTTTCCGAGAGTGCCAGTGACCAACGCCAGACACCATCTTACCGATTTGCCCCGGTTTGCGCCGCTGTTGCCCGGCTACCAGCCGCGCGAGCCGCAGCTGGCCATGGCCGACGCGGTGGAAGCGGCCATCGCCGAGGGCGGCACCCTGATGGTGGAAGCGGAAACGGGGACCGGCAAGACGCTGGCCTATCTGGTGCCGGCATTGCTGTCCGAGGGGCCGACTCTGGTATCCACCGGCACCAAGAGCCTGCAGGATCAGCTGTTTTTCAAGGACCTGCCGCTGGTCCTCAAGGCGCTCAAACTGCCGCGCAAGGTGGCGTTACTCAAGGGGCGGGCCAATTATTTATGTCCCTACCGGCTGACGTTGCATCAGGAAGATGCCCGCTTTCTGACCCGTGAAACGGTCAGCCAGATGCAGGTCGTGGCCCACTGGGCTGCCCGCACCCGGACCGGTGATATTGCCGAGCTGCAGCAGCTTCCCGAAGACGCCCCGGTATGGCCCTGGGTCACCAGCACCGCCGACAACTGCCTCGGCACCGACTGCCCCAGCTATCATGATTGCCCATTGATGAAGGCTCGCAAGGAGGCCCAGGAGGCGGATCTGGTGGTGGTCAATCATCACCTGTTTTTTGCCGATGCGGCACTGCGCGGCAACGCCGCCGCCTCGGAACTGCTGCCCACGGCCAATACCGTGATCTTTGACGAGGCCCATCAGTTGCCGGAAATCGCGGCGGCCTTTTTCGGCGACACCATCAGCACCCGCCAGATCCAGGAACTGGGCCGCGATAGCCTGTCGGAGGCCGGGCAGACCGCCGCTGATCTGGTGCGTCTCAACCAGCTGGTGGCGGCGCTGGAGAAGGGCTGCCTGGATCTGCGTCTGAGCCTGGGCGAGGGGGAGCGCCGCGAGCCCTGGTCGGAAGTAGCAGAAAACGCCGCACTGCAGGACGCCGGCGAAGCGTTGCTGACGGCCCTGCGCGAGTTGGAGGTATTCCTCGGGCCACATGCCAAGGCCAGCCGTGGCATGGAAGCCTGTGCCCGCCGCGCCAGTGATCATGTGGATTGTCTGGCCGCCTATCTGAAAGGCGAACAGCCTAACCGGGTATACTGGTTCGAGACCTTCAAGCGCACCGTAGTGTTGCACAGCACGCCGCTGTCGGTGGCGGCGCAATTGCGGGCTCAGCGCGAGCGTCACCCGTGTAGCTGGGTGCTGACCTCCGCCACGCTGTCGGTGGGCGGACGTTTCGAGCATATCCAGAAGCGTCTGGGGCTCGATCACGCCAACACCCTGCGGCTGGAGAGCCCGTTTGATTTCAAACGCCAGGCGGTATTCTATGCGCCAGAGGGCCTGCCGGCGCCCAATGACCCGGGCTATACGCGGCAATTGACCGAGGCTATGGTGCCGGTGATCGAGGCCGCTGGCGGCCGAACCTTTTTCCTGTTCACCAGCCACCGGGCCCTGCGCGAGGCGGCGGGCATCCTGCGTGGTACGCTGCCATTTCCATTACTGGTACAGGGTGAAGCCGGGCGGCGGGAACTGCTCGATGCATTCCGTGACAAAGGCAATGCGGTGCTGCTGGGCACCAGCAGTTTCTGGGAAGGCATTGATGTGCGCGGCGAGGCGCTCAGTTGCGTGATTATCGACAAGCTGCCTTTTGGCTCACCGGGGGACCCGGTGGCAGCAGCGCGCATTGACCATATCAATCGTAATGGCGGCAATGCCTTCCGCGATTACCAGCTGCCGCAGGCGGTGCTGGCGTTGCGACAGGGGGCGGGCCGTCTGATTCGTGATCCCAGGGATACCGGTCTGTTGGTGGTGGCCGATCCTCGTCTGCTGACGCGCAGTTACGGCAAGCTTTTCATCAACAGTTTGCCGAACATGACCCGCACCCGGAAACTGGATGTGGTAAAACGCTTCTTTGCCTACCTGGCCCGTCAGAGCGGCGAGGCTGATACACCGGTCAATCCACAGCCCAACACACAGATGCAAACATGACACGAATTCTGGCTATTGAAACTGCCGGCGAGACCTGTTCCGTGGCGCTTGCCCAGGGCGATCAGATTGTCGAATTGTTCGAGGATGCGCCGCGTCGCCAGACCGAGCGGGTGTTGCCCATGGTGCAGCAGTTGCTGGCTGACGCACAGGTGTCACTGCGACAGCTGGATGCTATTGCCTTCGGTCACGGCCCCGGTGCTTTTACCGGTGTGCGGGTGGCGGCGGCGGTTACCCAGGGCCTGGCGTTTTCGGCGGATCTGCCGGTGGTCGGCGTTTCCACCTTGGCGGCCTGTGCGTTGGGCGCCTGGCAGCAGTTTGGCCATCGCCATGTGCTGGCCGCCTTTGATGCGCGCATGGGCGAGCTGTATTTGGGGGCCTATGCCTGTGCGGCCGGCCAGGTCAAAGCGGTGCTGGCGGACAGCCTCCACAAGCCCGAGGCTCTGCCGGCCTTGGCGCAGCAGGACTGGCTGGTGGCCGGCTCCGGGGTTATCCATGAGCAGGCATTGCGGCAGGCCTATGGCAGCCAGCAGCTGATTGCTGATCTTCATCCCCATGCGGCCGCCATTGCCGAACTGGCGCGGCCGCGGGTACTTGCAGGCGAAACCGTCAGTGCGGAACAGGCCCAACCGGTCTATCTGCGCGATCAAGTGATTCAGGGAGCGGTGCGATGATTAACTGGGATCTGCCCAATGTGCATGTCTTGCCGGTAACGGTGCCGGTGGAAGCCATCGATGTCATGGGGCACGTCAACAACACCGAATATCTGCGTTTCATGGAGCAGATAGCCTGGGACCACACCCGGGTGCTGGGGTTGGGCTGGGATCTTTACCAGACCCTCAACCGCGGCATGGTGGCCCGGCATACTGAAGTGGATTACCTGGCGCCGGCTTTCGAAGGGGAAAAGCTGCAGATCGGTACCTGGATTGTCGAAAATGACAATCGCATCAGCATTACCCGGCGCTACCAGATTGTCCGCGAACGCGATGGCATGACGCTGCTGCGCGGGCGTACCCGCTGGGTCTGCGTGGCGCTGGATTCCGGTAAGCCGCGCCGCATGCCGCCGGAGTTTCTGCACGGCTATCAGGTCACCGCGGCGGAATAATCATGCCGAGCCATTCCCTTGTCTGAGCCGGTCGGGCTGTTACCCGGTTGCCCGGCAGAATTACCCGGTGTGTTGGTGGCCGATCAAGCCGACGCCCAGGCCCGCGGTCTGCCGCTGGTGCTGGGCCACCATCAGCAACGCTTGAGTCTGTGGCGCCCGGGCGGCCGTGAGACGCCGTTGGCGGTGGATTTCTGCGGCGGCCGCCAGGGCTACCGGCTGACTCCGGAGCGGGTTCGTCACGAGCGTTTGATACGGGCACTGGGTAAGCCGCAATCGCCGTCAGCCGCGGTACTGGATGCCACTGCCGGTCTGGGCCGGGATGCGGCGCTGATGGCCCAGGCGGGGTTTCGTGTCTGGTTGATCGAGCGTTCCCCGATCCTTCATGCACTGCTGGCTGACGGGCTGTCACGCGGCCCCGACACCCTGGTGGCGCAGATGCAGTTACTGCCCTGTGGTGCCAGTGGGCAACAGTCGCTACCGCCGCAGGACTGGCACGGCATCTATCTGGATCCGATGTTTCCGGCGCGCGGCAAGAGTGCCGCGGTGAAGAAAGATCTCAGCTGGCTGCAGCTGCTCTGTGCCTACCCGGATGCGCAGGAGGAGGGGGCATTGCTGGATTGGGCGCGCCTGTGGCAGCCACGCCGGGTGGTGGTAAAGCGACCGGTGAAGGCGCCGCCGCTGGCAGGGTGCCCGCCGGCGCACAGCCAGGCGGGCAAGACCGTCCGTTTCGATATTTATCCCCGCGAGATGCGTTAGGCCGCAGCCTTGGGCTGTGGCCCGGAGGCCTTCAGGCGCTGATGGCCGGCGACTCGCTAAGGTGTTCCAGGTCGGTAATGCGGGTCACCCGCTGGATGGCGGCGCAGATATCCGGGCTGAGGATACGCCGGGCTTCACCGTCCAGTGCCTCCAGCTTGTCATCAAAGGTCAGGGCGCCCTGATCGTCCTTGACGACCAGGCCGGTGCTGTAGAGCTGGCTGATAAAGTTTTTCAGCACCACCTTGTCGAAGAATTCCGGTGAATTGAATTCGTACAGCAGTGACAGCCGCTGGGCGGTCTGGTGGGCCAGTTCGCCCAGTTGCTCGCCATTGAGCATGCCGGAGCCGTACTGAACCAGCAGGCGTATGGTCAGGTAATAGCGCTCCAGGGACGGCATTACCGTCTGGCCCAGATGCGCCAGCAGGTCGGCCTCGCGGGTATGCACATCCGCACCATGCAGACAGTCACCTTCCCGGCGGATCAGTTGCTGCTGTTCGAGCACAGCGGCTATCTGTTCCACCGCCTGCGGCAGGTCTTCACCTTCCTGCCAGTGCAGGAAATACTCATTGCGCAAGAACGGATAAAGCAGGCAGACCATGCGTTGCAGCACCGGCATTTCGATGCTGCGAGCATTCATGAACAGTGAACAGATCAGCCCGGGCAGGATAAACAGGTGCAGGCTGTTGTTGCGCACATAGGCCATCTGCAGGGCGGTTTTTTCGTCAATGGTGACCACGTCGCCGAGACGATGGGGAATCTTTTCCAGGAACTCGCTCTTGAGGCCGTACTCGATAATGGTGTCGGCATCGCTGGTGGCCAGCGCGGCGGTATCGCTATAAGGAGCCTGGCGCAGCAGCTCGGTGTAGAGATTAAGCTGCTGACGAAGCTGCTGCAGGTCCATGGTGTGCTTGGGCGTGGCCAGCAGGGCCAGACTGAGCAGGTTGACCGGATTGGCCACAGCGGCGGCATTGATGGACTCCGCCACTTCCTGGCCGAGTTCGTCGACCAGGTGCTTGAACCAGGGCGGCGTTTCACCGGCGGGTAGCTCACAGTTGCGCCACTGACGGTTGTGCTGATCAAGGTAATCGGTCAGTTTGATGGGGGCGCCGAAATTCACGTGCACCTGGCCAAAATGGCTGCGCAGAATGCCCAGTGATTTCATCAGGCCGCCGACGGATTCCTTCTGCTTTTTCTGGCCATGCAGTTCGCCGATATAGGAGCCGGCTTCGATGACCTTTTCGTAGAAGCTCTTGGCGCCACCTTGCATGAAGTAGTAGTCCTTTACGCCCTCCGCCTCGAGCATGTACTGCAGCCAGCGTACTTGCTTACCGACAGCGTCGTAGATCAACAAGGTAC
>JAWVWY010000033.1:0-23264 GCA_033723495.1 Alcanivorax sp.
GGAGAATGGGCAATGCGGCATTTATGGACGCCTAAAGATACGCTCTTCAAGTTAACGATATTGATCGCGTGCGCATTCACTTTACTTCCCGGCGCATACGCAAAGGATGCGCCGTTGGGAAATCAGGGCAATGCGGCCACACCGCTAATCCAGAGAATGGCAGCTCGCAAAAATTGACCTGCGAGAAGGTTATCCGGCGTCTGGCCTTGCAGCATTGTTTCGATAGCAAACGCCAAGGCGCCCAAGCCCCCTCTTGATTCAACGCTTCCCCCTTCTGTAGTACCTTTTAGATTCAATCGCTGCGTACCGAGCAGCATCTCAGGGAAGGCTCGTTATGGACCACCCGGAACTCTGGCAAATCCGCTTCTCCATGTACCCGGAAAAGGCGCGCTGGGCACTGGATTACAAACGGGTCAAACACATCCGGCATTCCCTGCTGCCTGGCCCCCATGTGATGCAATTGCCGCTACGCTTTGGCCAGAAGTCGATGCCCGTGCTGCGTCACGAGGGCAACGTACTGAAGAGCTCGGCGGCGGTGATCGATTATGTGGAGAAGACCTGGCCCGAACCGCCGCTTTATCCGGTCAGCCACGAACAGCGCCAGCGCGCGCTGAAAATTCAGTTGTGGTTCGATGATGCGATTGGCCCCGCGGTGCGCCGGGCGGCATTTTATGAATGGCTGCCGGACACGGAATACACCGCCAGGCGCATGGCTTCCGGGCTGTCCGAACGTCAGCAGAATTTGTATGTGCATGCCTTCCCCGGCATCCGCCGTGCCATGGCGCTGGACATGAAGATCGGCATGGCCGGGGCTGAAGCCGGCCGTGCTGTTACCGGCCAGGCGCTGGATTTTGTTGCCCGGCACTCAGCCGCAACCGGCTATCTGGTCGGTGATTGCTTCAGTATTGCCGACCTGGCCGCCGCCACTATCCTGCAACCTACCTGCCTGCCACCGGAGTACCCGGTGGCGGTACCGGAACCCCGGCCAGCCGGCTGGCAGCACTGGCTGGCCCGCTGGCAGCATCACGCCGGCTGCGACTATGTCCGCCGCATCTACCGGGAACATCGAGGCGTCAGCGCCGCCATTGGCGACTAGACACGGAGACGCTGACGGCCCCGGCAATAACCGGGCGTCAATGTGTCTTTCCCCCTACTGCGCCGCCACCCGCTGACGCATACGATCCAGGTAACCTGCCACTCGGCCAGAGAGCCCGGCCGATACGTTGCCGGCGGAAGCCGGACGGTTTTCAGCGCGGTAGCGCGCCACCGTCGCCGGCGCGGCCTGCAGGGCGGCATAGCGCTTGCCGGCAGAGTTGAGACTCATCTCCAGCATGGCACGGCGCGCCGGCTTGGGCAGGAAGCGATAGATCTGACCGTAGTTGATCAGGCCGCGCAGCATTTCCACATCCTGCAACTGGGTCTGCACGATGGTGACGATGGCCGGATTGGTCTGCTTGAGTGCCTTGATCTCTTCGGTGATGTTGCGACCGTTTAGCCGCACGTCGCAGATGACGATGGCCACATTGCTGCGCGAGAGGATATCGAAGGCCTCTTCCAGGTCCATGCTCCAGGCAACCGGCTGCTCCGGTGCGGACACTGCTCGCACCATTTCCGCCACGGTGCGGTCTTCATCAATGACCAGGATACCCGGCGCCAGGTTGCCGGCCTGCTGGTCGTTATCGACAGCATCCAGTGACACGGCAATCTCCGCGGCCTTGCTGACCGCCGCGATAATTTCCTGCATGTCCCAGGGCTTGGTCAGGTAGCGGAACACTTCCCCTTCGTTGATGGAACCGATAGTGGCTTGCAGATCGGCGTAGCCGGTGAGCAGCAGACGCATGGTGTTGGGCGAGGCCTCTCGCACCAGGCGCAGTACCTCGATACCTTCCATTTCCGGCATGCGCTGGTCACTGACGATGACATGCACTTTATGCTGACGCACCAGGCGCACCGCTTCGTGCCCATTGGTGGTGGCCAGCACGTTGAAGCGGCTGCGGAACAACATGCACAGCGAGCGCAGGATACGTTCTTCATCGTCGACAAACAGGACGGTAGGACGGTTGCTCATGGTGTTCTCCTCAGGCGCTGACAGCGTCTTCATTGTCATGGGCCACGGCGACAGGGGACCGACGTGGCAGAGTGATGGTGAAACGGGTCCCCTTGCCTACCTGTGATATCACCTGAATGTTGCCGCCGTGTTGCTGGATGATCTTGTAGCTGATCGACAGGCCCAGGCCGGTGCCCTCGCCGACTTTTTTGGTGGTAAAAAACGGATCGAAGATGCGCGCCCGAACCTCTCTGGGAATGCCCTTGCCGGTATCCTGGATCAGGATACGGACGGACTGCTCATCGGCTTCGGTGCGCAGCAGGATACGGCCCGGTTCGTCCATGGCCTGGGCGGCGTTGGTGAGCATGTTGAGCAGCACCTGATTGACCTCCGACGGGGCACAGGCAACACGCGGAATATCGCCATACTGCTTGTACACTTTCGCCTTGTGCTTGAGCACGTTGTTGGCCAGCATCAGGGCGCTGTCCAGGCACTCGTGCAGATCCACTTCCTCAACAATGTCGCGATCCAGGCGACTGAAGTTCTTCATACCGGTGACCAGTTTGCTGATCTGGTCGACGCCGAAGCGGGTATCCGCGAACAATCGCTCCATGTCGTCGGCAAATTCGGCAAAGGACATTTGTTCCTTGAACGCCACCATCTCGGCAAGACGCTGGTTGAACAGGGCTTCATCCATGGTGTCTGCCAGCATCACGTCGGTCAGATTCAGTGCCGCCTGGCTGACCTGGCTGGACTCCTGAAAAAAGCCTTGCAGCATGTCCATGTTGTTGCGCACATAGCCCAGCGGCGTGTTGATCTCGTGGGCAACGCCCGCCACCATCTGGCCAAGCGAAGCCATTTTTTCCGACTGAATCAGCTGGGTTTCGGAGTGCTTGAGCTCTTCCAGGGCCCGCGCCAGTTCCCGGGAGCGCGCCGCCAGCTGGCGTTGCAGGGCCTGGATCAGGCGCATCACCACGCCCATGCCGTAGTAGCGCCCATCGCGGACGATGATGAAATCCTCGGTGACCGGGAAGCTAATGGAATTGAGGATCCGTTCCGCCGCCTCACTCAGCTCGAGAGCGGCATCCACCACCACCGGCGTGGTGCTCATCAGGCGCTCGATGGGCTGGCGGGCATAAAGGTCACGACCAAAGGGCCGGAACAGCACCTGCATCATGCTGTAGCGGCTGATGATGCCGACCACCTTGCCGTCGCTCACCAGCGGCAGCGACAGCAATGGCTCATAGGTAGATTCGAGAAACAGATCGCCCACCTGCAAGACCCGGGTTTGCGGATCGACGCCGGGCACTTCGATAACCAGATCGCCAATACAGTTGACGACATCGGACATGGGGGGCGCTCCCTGGAAAGACGCTGGGAGCGACACGGTACGTAAAAAGCATGACACTTCGATTACGCACCCCAAGCAATCAAACCTGACAAAGGGTCAGCCTTTGGATTTTTCCCGGTTGTGGTGTGCGGCGGTGCGAATCAGCACCATAAAGGCCTTTTCATCCGGCTCATCACCCTGAAAAAAATCGATGGCGCGGCGGGCATTGCCGGCCAGGCTGGCATTGAAAAGGCCAGCGGGGTCAGCCAGGGCGGCGCCGTGCATAAAAGTCAGCTTCACCTTGTCCTTGTAGGTTTCCCCGGTACAGAGAATGCCGTTACAGGACCATACCGGCACGCCTGCCGGATTACTGGGCTTGCGCCATTTGATCTCTTCGCACACCCCGGGCTCGGCCTGATGAATCAGGTGCCGAAGGCGCCCCAGCAAGTCACCACGCCAGTCACCCAGCGCACGGATCTTAGCGTCGATTTCTGCCGCGATATTGTCGCGGTTTTCAAAACGCACCGTTTTCATCAGGCCTCCCTCCCTGTTACAGCGGTTTCAGTTTCTGCCTGCCATAGGCAATAAAGGCACCGACTGCCGCCACCGCCAGCCAGTAAACCAACGGCCCGAGGCCGCCTTTACCCGTGCTCAGCTGGAGCACACAGAAGACCAGCATTTCCAGCACAATAAACAACGCGGCAATCGGCACCATTCGGCCGGCTGGACGACTGAACAGGGGCATCACCAGCAGCAGGCTGGCCAGCAATTCAAACACCCCCAGACTGACCCAGGCACGGTGCGGAATCGCTTGCAGCGACACCATGGTCTGCTGCGCCGAATGGGAAAATTTCCATAGCGCGCCGACAACCGTGTGCAGGGCCAGCGCGGCCTGTAAAAACCATAAGCAACTATTCATGACTCTCTCCCTGTCATGCGTGATGGATCAGACCTGTCTGTCCAACAGGTCGAGCAGTTTCTGCGCCATGGATTTCCAGCCATAACGGGCGCCGGCGAAATTGCGTTTCTGGTCTTCCTGGAAGCCGGTGTGCTCCAGCGTTAGCCTCGTTCCGGTGGCCGACGGCTCAAGCGTAAAGGTAACTTCAGTATTCAAGGCACCGACGCACCAGCTGTAGCGAATCAGCTGCGGTTCCTGGATGGCCAGCAGGCGGCAATGGACCACCCCGTCCCAGTTTTCCTGGCGAGGCGCCTGAAAGGTAAAGGCAGCGCCAACCTCCGGCTTGAACCCTCGGCTTGGTAACAACCACGCTTCCATCAGCTCGGGGATAGTCAGCGCCCGCCAGACCTTTTCCGGCGGATGCGTCAGCTCAAAGACCAGGGTCAGCGCCTCGGTCTGGGACGGTGCCGTAATATCGCTAATCATCATTGATCCATCTTGTTAAGCAGTTGCTCAAGTTGCTCCACCCGTTCGGTCCAGAAGGCTCGATAATGTTCGATCCAGTCAACCAGCGGCTGCATGCCCTGCGGCTCGACCCGGTAATAGATGCGCCGCCCTTCGCGCCGGCTACTGACCAGACCCGCATCGCGCAGGCTGGCCAGGTGTTGCGATACGGCCGGCTGGGAAATCTGGAAGTGCGCCTTAAGATCGTTGACCGCCGCCTCACCCCCGGTCAACGCCTCGAAAATCGCCCGTCGGCTGGGGTCCGCCAGCGCCTGGAACACCCGGTTTTCCTGTTCGTCAATATCTGTCATGACAAACATATAAGCCATTGCTTATATGTTTGTCAAATCCTGTTCTGCGTACTGGTCAGGCAAAACGGCTTTAAAATCACACCCATGACTTGCCTTGTGTGCCGTTTTCCAGTTTCCTTCCGGACACCGGCACGGCACTTCTCCTCAAGCAAGGCGCAAAACAGCGGTTTTACGACATGGCAGACTCGGGCTCCATTGGCATCTTCGACTCCGGTATCGGCGGGCTGCCGATCGCCAGGGAGATTCGCCGCCTGCTGCCCCATGAAGATATTGTCTATCTGGCCGACACCGTCCACGCGCCCTATGGCGAAAAATCGGACCGCTACATTCTCGAGCGTGCCTTTGCCGTCACCGAGTTTCTGATTCGCCAGCAGGCCAAGGCCATCGTGGTGGCCTGCAACACCGCCACCACCACCTGTATCCGCGCCTTGCGCGAGCGTTACGATCTGCCTTTCATCGGTGTGGAACCGGGCATCAAGCCGGCGGTACTGAACAGCATGAGTGGCGTGGTGGGCGTGTTGGCCACACCGAAGACGCTGGTGACCCGCTCGTTTCTGGAGCTGGCCGGCAAGGTGGCCGGCAATGTAAAGATGGAAGTGATGCCCTGCCCGGAGCTGGTACGCCAGGTGGAATCGTTACAGCTGGACTACGCGCAGGCACGGGAGGTGGTGGCGCAGTATGTGCAGCCGTTACTGGCCAAGGGAGCCGACACCATCGTGCTGGGCTGCACTCACTATGTGCATCTCAAAGCGGTGATCGCCGAGGTGGCCGGCCCGCACGTTGCCATCATCAGCACCGAGGAGGCGGTGGCGCGGGAAACCCGCCGACGCCTGCATGGTGCCGGGCTACTAAGCGAGCACCGCGCACCAGGCGGGGAAACCTTCTGGAGCAATGGCGACCAGCCGCTGTTTCATGATCAGGTGCAGCGGCTATGGGGAGAAAACAGCGATATCCGCGCTTTCCCCGCGCACCCGTCAACACACGACTGAACACCTGCGCCCGCTATGCAAGCGGCACTCACTGACTTATCGTTGCGGGTGTCTCTGACTGGGCAAATGGGCCAAGCAATGACCTACTACCTCACCAAGCTGGCGATCACCACCGTGCTGATTGTCGCGATTTCCGAGATTGCCAAGCGCAGCTCACTGATGGGAGCGGTGCTGGCGTCGATTCCACTGGTGTCGGTGCTGGCAATGATCTGGCTGTATGTGGACACCCGTGATGCGGCCCGCGTCAGCGCCCTGGCGACCAGCGTTTTCTGGCTGGTGCTGCCGTCGCTGGCGTTGTTTGTCAGCCTGCCATTGCTGTTACGGGCCGGGGTGAATTTTTATCTCAGCATGGCACTGTCTATCGGCATTACCGTGGTCTGCTATTTCGCCATGCTGGCGGTGCTCAATGCTTTCGGCATCAAGCTCTGACAGCAGGGCGCCTGCCGGCGCCCTTCTTCGTCCTGTTAACGAGCGGACTTGCCGGTAGATTCGAGAAACGCCTTGATATCGTCCGCCATGGAGCCGGGTATATTGCCGATTACGCGCATGTGACTGACGGTGATATCCCATTTGCGCGGGGACTTTTCTTCCACTGAACGCAGGTTGTGACAGCGGTTGCAGTGTTGACTCCAGGCCATCGCCCCGCGCGCAATTTTCTGCTGGTCATTGCCATTGTTGTTGCCCGCCCAACTCGGGCCGGCCAGCAGGAAACCCGCTACCATGATGACTGCTACGGTAAACCCTTTCATGATCACTGCCTCCCTAGAAGCCGAATGCCAGCTGCATCATTAGTAGTTTTTCATCCTGCGTGGCCGGATCGTCATAGTTGCGCTGTTCCCAGGCCAGCTTGCCGATAATGGTGGGGGTGAACAGGTAATTGAGCCCCACATCCCAGCGCTTCTGGGCGTCGCCGGCAAAACCATCGTAACCGTCCACCTTCATCTCGCCGTAGCGGACCACCGGCTCCCACTTATCCAGCCACACCGACTCAGACAGGCCACGCAACTGATACGCCATCTGCACGTACCAGATTTTCCAGGTTGTCTTGGGCACCACGATGGTATGGTTGTCGCCTTCGGCCAGGCGACCATTGATGGATTTGAGTTGCGCATGGGTGTACTCGCCACGCAGATCCAGCGGCCCCGGGGTGATAGCCACATCGGCGCCCCACAGGGTGTAGTCGCCGGTGGTGGCGAAACAGGCCTGGCCCGGCCCGACGGCATCACAGGGGGTGCCCGCCGGATCATCGCCAGTGATTTTGGCATTCATAAAGGACGCACCCACTTCCACATTGGGCACCGGGATAATACCCAGTCGGCCGGTTAGCGACTTGTTGTTATTGTTGTCGGCGGCCAAACCCACGGTGGTGGCACCCTGGTCACCCAGCTTGGGACCATTACCTACCCCGACCACATAGTTGATGATGCTGCGGCCCAGCGGGATACCCCCACGCACCTGCGCCCCCACTTCGCTGAGCGGCAGCACACCGTGCTCGCCATAACCGACCGGTGCATCGGGTAATTTGTTGATCCAGGACGGGTGCAGCCGATCCTGGAACTGCCCGAAGGGGCTCAGCCACTTGCCGACCTGGATCGCCATATAGTCATTGGCCAGCCAGGTGGCAGTGGCAAATTCCAGCTTGGTTTCGGTTTCCCCTTCCTCGTTGGCTTCCAGTTCCAGTTCAGCGGCAAACAGCCAGTCATCGCCATACTGGAATTCAAAAATCGGATTGAAGGCCACCGGGTCAAAGGCATCAATGGCTTGATCACTGGCGGTATAACCGGCGGTACCGTAGCCCCCCACCTGGAACTTGGCCAGTGAGGTGTCGCCCCGGCTCTGCATGGCCGCGGTCTCGCTCTGCTGGCGGGTGTCGTTCATCTGCTGTTTGAGCGACTGCAATTCATGCTCCAGCGCCTTGACCCGCAGATCCAGGTCGGCTGACTCCGCAGCCAGCACCGGCGTCGTCGCCAGCACCCCGGCCAGTATCGCCAGCCGGCAAATCCCCTTTGCATTGCTTGGTTTGTTCATGATGAATTTCCCTTTTCTCGACAGGCAAGCACGACGGAAATATCTTGTTCAGCCTGACGCATGGGCCGGCGGCACCTGTTGACACAGATCAACCTGACGGTAGAAAGCTGAGCCGGACTTCGCCACCTGGTGTATAAATAGCGGGATTCGTGTCTACCCAACAGTCAGCCTTGCCCTCAGGAGCGCCATGCATCATTCACAACAACCCATCGGCATCGGGTCCGCGGTGGCCATGGGCATCGGCGCCATGGTAGGCGCAGGGATTTTTTCCCTGCTCGGCGAGGCCAGCAGCATTTCCGGCAGCGCGGTCTATCTGTCTTTTATCTTTGGTGGTGTGATTGCGCTGTTCAGTGCCTATTCGCTGGGCAAACTGGGGGCCCGCTACCCGTCTTCCGGCGGCATCATCGAATATCTGACCCAGGCCTACGGCGTGGGTACCTTTGTCGGCACCATGGGCGTCATGCTGTTCTTTGCTGCTGTGGTGTCACTGAGTCTGGTCGCCAAGGCGTTTGGCAACTATGCGGTGACCTTTCTGCCGGCCGGCCAGCACAGCCTGCTCTGGCACCATATCTTTTCTGTCGGCATCGTGGTGCTGTTCGTGCTGGTCAACCTGAAAGGGGCGCGGGATGTCGCCCTGTGGGAACGTATCACCGTGGGCATCAAGTTCCTGATTCTGTGCGGGCTGTCGGTGGCCGGCATCGCCTGTCTGAAGCCGGCGCTGCTGTCACCGCATTTCTACCCGCCAGCACACCAGGTGCTGTTCAGCCTGGCGATCACCTTCTTTGCCTATGAAGGGTTTCGCGTCATCACCAACACCGCCGAGGACATGGCCGACCCGGCGCGCACCCTGCCCCGTGCCATGATTCTGTCGGTGCTGCTGGTAATGGGCCTGTATGTGGCCATTTCCTTCGCGGTATTCGGCAACCTGCCGGTGGACCAGGTCATCGCCAGCAAGGACTTTGCGCTGGCGGAAGCGGCGCGGCCGATCTTCGGCGAAGCCGGGTTCCGGGTGGTGGCGCTGACTGCGCTGATCGCCACCGCCTCGGCCATCAACGCCAACCTTTATGCGGTCACAAATGTCACCTATCGTATGGCCAAGGATGGTGAGCTGCCGGCCAAGTTCGGCCGCCCCATCGGCCACAGCCGCGAAGGGCTGGTGGTCAGCGGCGTTCTGGTAGTCGTGCTGTCCCTGCTGTTTGACCTGTCCGAAATCGCCGCCATCGGTTCGGTGTCGATTCTGTTTATCCACGCCATCACCCATGCCGGCCACCTGCGTCTGGCCCGCCAAACCGGTGCGTCGCGGCCGCTACTGTGGTTAGCGCTGGTGTCTTGCCTGGCCGCCATTACCCTGTCACTGATTTATATTAGCCAGGCCTCCAGCCGGGTGCTTTGGGTACTGGCCGGCTTCGTGATTGTCGCCCTGGCCACCGAGCTGTTCATGCAGCTCGTCATACAACGGGAAATCCGCCCGCGCATCCGTCATGCGCACCGGGCCACGCCCTGAACGCTTACTGCAATTGGTGGCTCACCACTGGCAACGGCGCCGGCGCAGTGTCGCCCAGTGCTTCGCTGACAGAAATTTCATGGGTGCGGCACAGGGCGTCCAGCGGCAGGTCATTGGCGTCCCGGCCGAACGGCGCTTCCAGATGCTCGGCCAGACAGTCGAGGCCGAAGAAGGTATAGGCAACCACCACTACGCACACCGGCGTGGCCCAGCCGATGGAGCCAACCAGCGCAAACGGCAGCAGGTAGCAGTACAGGTAGGCGGTGCGATGCGCCAGCAGGGTATAGGCGAAGGGTAACGGCGTCAGGGCAATACGTTCGCAGGCACCCTGAATCGCGCTTAACTCGCAGAGGTGCCGGTTGAGCATTTGCAGGCCCACGGAATCCAGCCGGCCATCCCGGTAGGCTCGACCCAGCAGATCACCGATTTGGCGCAGAAAGCCGTCCGCGCCGTTACGGCACGCCAGCGCCCGGTTCACATCCTCATTGCTGACCCAGGCCGTTAACGTGTCATGCACCGGTTCCTGACGCAGCTGGCCACGCAGCGCATGGGCATGGGCCAGCACCAGATGCAGCATGCGACGACGGTCGCTATCATCCTGCGCCAGCAGGGTGGCGCTGTCGCGCGCCAGACTACGCACCACGCACACCATCCGCCCCCACTGCTTGCGCGCTTCCCACCAGCGCTCATAGGAGGCGTTGTTGCGGAAGCTGAGCAAAATCGACAACACCAGCCCAAGCAAGGTAATCGGCAACACCGTGAGACTGCTGATATCCAGCCAGCCGTAGTGATGAACGGCTGTGAGACCGGCGGAGAAAAGGGCCACCAGCAGCATGTGCGGCAGGATATCCAGCACGATGGAGCCGCGCAGGGTAATCAAAAGGGCAAAGGCGTTGGGGCGGTCGCGAACGATCATGAAAAATCCTGTTGGCAGGGGCTGGACATGATACGGGATTGTGGCAACTTTTTATCACCGGGGCACCGTGATCACGGAGCGCCCCTTCCCCAAGTCACATCAGTCGCCACACGCCCCCCCTATCCCGCCAACATATTCAAGTTGCCTGATTCTGCAACACACGCCATACCGCTTACTGTCCATGCGCCCCGGGATGCGTGTCGCGATCGCCCTGAAAAAGCTCGCCAACGGGAGTTTCAGGCAAGCCGCCGGAGTTCACTGCCGGCGGCAAGGGTTGCCATGACAGGGTTGGACATGAGGGCGAGTTCCCCGCAAGGTAAAGGCAGAGCGAGGTTTGGGCTAGCCCGTACCGACCATGGCCCGTTCCCCGGGAACAGCCAGACGCCGTCAGGGGTTGCACGTTCCTGCGCGGTGATTGCCTAATCCTGCAAACCTGCTTGGCACGTGCCGCCCAAGGCAAGGCGCAGGCATATACTCGGTCCACCGGCCTGTATACGGTCACCCGGATTCTTTCAGGGAGTTGGCATGGCAAAACCGAACCATACCACTGACACCAGCGACATCGCCGCCACACTTGCCGATAGTGTTTCACGGCATGCGAGCCAGGCCGGTGAAGCAAACCCCACGGCATTAAGCGGTGTGCAGCTGTTTCGCAGCCAGGTGCCCAGCAGTTGCGTATCGTCCGTTTACGATCCGTCGCTGGTATTTATCATTCAGGGCAGCAAGAGCATCCAGCTGGGAGACCGACAGATCGTTTACGGCCCGCGCACTTATCTGGCCAGCTCGGTACACCTGCCCGTGCTGGGCCAGGTGATCGATGCCAGCGAGGAACACCCCTACCTGGCGATGAAGATTACCGTGGACCCGCAACAGGTCAGTGATCTGTTGCTGGAGCTGGGCGACAAGCTGAACCACTTCGGCCCGGAGACTCCCGGCCCGGAAATCACTTGCGGTCTCTGTATTGCCCGCATGGATGATGCCATGGGCAGCGCCCTGGCACGCCTGCTGGGCCTGCTCGACAAGCCCGAGGATATTCCGGTTCTGGCACCGCTGGCTTTCCGGGAAATTCTTTATCGTGCTCTGATCGGCGAGATGGGCGCCCGTATGCGAAAGTTCGCCACCGCAGACAGCCAGGCCAACCGTATTTCCAAAGTGATTGCCGTGCTCAAGAATCGCTATACGGAACCGCTGCGGGTACGCGATCTGGCCGATCAGGTGAATATGAGCGAGTCGTCCCTGTTTCACAGCTTCAAGCAGGTGACACGCATGTCACCGCTGCAGTTCCAGAAGAAATTGCGCTTGCATGAAGCGCGCCGACTGATGCTCACCGAGGGCCTGGAAGCGGCCACCGCCAGCTATCGGGTAGGCTATGAAAGCCCGTCACATTTCAGCCGTGAATACAGCCGCCTGTTTGGTGCGCCCCCGCGCACCGATGTGAACCGTCTGCGCGGTGAACAACTGGTGGCTCCGGCCTAGCCCAGCTCGCCAAAGGCGGCTTGCCATTTCACGCAGAAGACCGGAATGCCAGCGGCATCCACCGCCTTAATCAGCGCATCGGCGCTGGCCTCATCCAGCAGGTAGATCAGCTCGATGGGCTGATCGGCCAGTTCGAAGAAATGCGCAGCATGGGTATGACCACTGTGGCCAGTGCCCTCCAGATCACTGCGCTTGGTTACCCGGTGAAGATCGATTTTTTCGGCTTCCTCGATCACCAGATCCGTGACCAGTTTGCCATGGTGTCGGCGATTCTGGGGCGCGATAAAGATGACTTCGTAACCGGGTTTCAACTTGCTCATCGTGCGGCTCCCATCAGGTTGCGGATCAGGACCAGGGTCGCCATACCCAGGCCGGTCATGCACAGACAGCCCACCACATGGATGGCAATGCCGGCAAAGGCCATACCCCAACGGCCGGTCTGCAGGTTGGTGAACATTTCCGCCGAAAAAGTGGAAAAGGTGGTTAATGCACCCAGCATGCCGGTTATCAGAAACAGCCGCCACTCCGGCGCCAGTTGCGGCAGCCAGGCAAACAGGCCGATAGCCATGCCGATCAGCCAGGCGCCGAGCAGGTTGGCCGCCAGGGTGCCCGGCGGAATGGCAGGAAACAGGGCATTAAGCCAGAGGCCCAGCAACCAACGAAGGTTGGCGCCGATTGCAGCCCCGGCGCCAATGGCAACAACAGATAACCACATGGGCTAGTCCCGTTTGCAGATGTATTCAGGCGGGTCACCAGGCAGCCTGCCCCGCGCATCCCCGACGCGTCTGGCAGGCGCCATCAACCGTCGGCGCCGTGGTTTGGTCTCCGGTGCGCCGGCAAGGAGCCCTGGCCGGGAGCAATGCCATCTCCCGCGAGTTCATTCAATTATCCATGGCTCGCCCGGCGGTGCAATGTCAGCTCTTGAGCCGGTAGCCGGTCTTGAAGATCCACCACACCAGCGTCAGGCAGATGGCCAGGAATACCAGTGTCATGCCCAGACTCACGCCCATGTTGACGTCGGACACGCCGAAGAAGCTCCAGCGAAAGCCACTGATAAGGTAAACCACCGGATTAAAGAGGGTCACGGTCTGCCAGAACGGTGGCAGCATCTTGATGGAATAGAAGCTGCCACCCAGAAAGGTCAGCGGCGTGATGATCATCAACGGAATGATCTGCAGCTTCTCGAAGGTGTCCGCCCAGATGCCGATGATGAACCCGAACAGGCTAAAGGTAACAGCGGTGAGCGCCAGAAAGGCCAGCATCATCGCCGGGTGCTGCACCTGGTAATCCACGAACAGCCGCGCGGTGAGCAGAATCAGCAACCCCAGGATGGTGGATTTGGTGGCCGCCGCGCCGACATAGCCGATGACGATTTCCACGTAGGAAACCGGCGCCGACAGCACCTCATAGATGGTGCCGGAGAAGGTCGGCATATAGATGCCGAAGGACGCATTGGAAATGCTCTGCGTCATCAGTGACATCATGATCAGCCCGGGGATGATGTAGGCGCCGTAGCTGACCCCGTCGATATCTACCATGCGGGAACCAATGGCGGCACCGAAAACCACAAAATACAGCGAGGTGGAGATTACCGGTGACGCCACGCTCTGCATCAGGGTGCGCCAGGTACGTGCCATTTCGAACTTGTAGATGGCGCGGATGGAATAGATATTCATGGGCGGGAGGCCTCCTGCCGGGATTGACCGTTGGGTTCCACCCCGTTTCTTACCAGGTCGACAAAAATATCCTCCAGCGAGCTCTGCCGGGAATGCAGGTCCTTGAAGGCGATCCCCTGCTCGTTGAGAGTCCGCAGTAACGGCTCGATACCGGTGCGCTCCTGGGTAGCATCGTAGTGGTAGACCAGCGACTGGCCATCGTCACTGAGTGCCAGCGACTGGCCGGCCAGCGCCGCCGGCAAGGCTGCCAATGGCTCCGCCAGATGCACGGTCAGCTCCTTGCGGCCCAGCTGCGTCATTAACCGCGCCTTGTCATCCACCAGGATGATTTCACCGTGATTGATGATCCCCACCCGGTCGGCCATTTCCTCGGCTTCTTCAATATAGTGCGTGGTCAGGATAATAGTGACACCCTGGTCACGCAGCTTGCGCACCAGGTTCCACATATCCCGGCGCAGCTCCACATCCACACCGGCGGTGGGCTCATCCAGGAACAGAATCTTCGGCTCGTGGGACAGCGCCTTGGCAATCATCACCCGCCGCTTCATGCCGCCGGACAGGGCAATGATCTTGCTGTTGCGCTTGTCCCACAGGGACAGGTCGCGCAGCACCTTTTCGATATGGGCATCATTGCGCGGCTTGCCGAACAGCCCGCGGCTGAAGCTCACCGTGGCCCACACCGTCTCGAAGGCATCGGTGGAGATTTCCTGGGGCACCAGGCCAATCTTGCTACGCGCCAACCGGTAATCACGAATGATGTCATGACCATCAGCCAGCACCGTGCCAAAGCTGGGATTGACGATGCCACAGATAATGCTGATCAGGGTGGTCTTGCCGGCACCATTGGGCCCCAGCAAGGCGAAGATTTCACCGTCGAGAATATCCAGGCTGACGCCCTTGAGCGCCTGAAAGCCCGACTGATAGGTCTTGAACAGGTCGGTTACCGAAATCACTGCCGTCACGGCGGTCTCCTTACTGGTTGCGGCTCGCGAGGGATACGGCTGGCCCCATTATGCACAAGCGGGGCGCCATTTGGGTTACCCATTTCTGCTGGTTGCTTGTGGTGTCTGGCCAGCAGCGCTAGTGTCGCCCTTGATACCTGACGTTAAGCGGATATCAAACCGGCGAGCAATCGCGCACATGGCTCGCTGGCAGCGGCAGTGTCATACGCACGGTCTGTCCATCGGCGTCGGCCTGCTGCACCGCCGGCCTTGCAGGGCCAATCGTGCTCCCGCCGCAGCAGTACATGAAAGTAATGGATGCCGCTTATGCGGGCACCGCGACCAAGGTCGGCATTCATTTTGCAAAGCGCGGCGGGCACAATGAAAGTTCCCCGTACCCCTGAAGGAGACAGTCTATGAGCAATACCCATACCGTCACGGTTATTCCGGGTGATGGCATCGGCCCGGATATTGTCGATTCCGCCGTACGAGTACTGAAGGCTCTGGACTGCGGGCTCGAGTTTGAATATGCCATCGCCGGCCAGACCGCGCTGGACAAGGGACTGGAGCTGGTTCCCCAGGACACCCTGGAGACGCTCAAACGCAACCCGTTGGCCCTGAAGGGGCCGATCACCACCCCCATCGGCGAAGGATTTACCTCCGTCAACGTGGCACTGCGCAAGGAATTCGATCTGTTTGCCAATGTCAGGCCGGCCCTGTCGGTGCCGGGGGTGAAGTCTCGCTATGACAATGTGGACATCATTACCGTGCGGGAAAATATCGAGGGCATTTATTCCGGCCTCGGCCAGACCGTTAGCGAGGACGGTGAAACCGCCGAGCTGCGCAGCCGCATCACTCGCACAGAATCCGCTCGGCTGCTGCGTTTTGCCTATGATCTGGCAGTGGCACAGGGCCGCCGCAAGGTTACCGTGGTGCATAAAGCCAACATCATGAAATCCACCTCCGGGCTGTTCCTGGACGTGGCGCGGGAAGTGCGCAAGGACTATCCACAACTCGAACATGAGGAAATGATCGTCGACGCCTGTGCCATGCAGCTGGTGATGAACCCGCATCGTTTCGATGTGCTGGTAACCACCAACCTGTTCGGTGACATCCTCTCCGACCTGTGCGCGGGCCTGGTGGGTGGCCTGGGCGTGGCGCCCGGAGCCAACATCGGCGAGCATGGTGGCATCTTTGAAGCGGTGCATGGCAGCGCCCCGGATATCGCCGGCCAGAACATCGCCAACCCCACCGCCATCATCCTGGCGGCGGCGATGATGCTCGACCACATGAAAATTCACGACAAGGCGCGCCTCCTGCGTCGAGTGGTACGCCGCGTGGTCGGCGAAGGTCAGGTGGTCACCCCGGACCTGGGCGGCAAGGCCAGCACCAGCGAATTCACCGATGAACTGATACGGCGTCTGACAGCATGACCGAAATCACCCGCGCCACGCTTTAATGGGGTAAACCTTGATCACATGGACGTGAGACATGGGTAACACGCAGACGGAGTTAACAAAGCGCTACAGTCTATGGGTGTTTCTGGCCGCATTGCTGTTCTTCGCCTTCATCTGCCGCCAGGATTTTGACACGCCCCCCGTCTGGGATGCGGCGGCTGGCGTGTTTGCTCCTGCCGCCTATCTCTATGAAGGGCATGGCAGCCTCATACAGCTGCTATCCGAGAAGGGCTACCCTGATGGTGGCCCCAATGTGCATACGCTGAGTGTAATCACGGCCATCAATTATCTCAGCATGCTGGCCAGTAAGGGCAACCCTCATTTTTACCTGCCAGCTCTGCATTTTCTCAATATTGTGATGGGAGCGTTTATTATTGTCGTGGTCTTTAGACTGGCGACCCCACTGTTTGGCCGAAATGGCGCCGTTGCATGCTGTTTTCCACTGGCATGCTATCCATTATTTCTGGTGCAAACCTCCTACGTATACACAGAAGTCCCCGGCGCACTTTTCAGTCTGTTGGCTATTTACTATTGGACAAGAAGGCATTACTGGCCCAGCGCATTATTTACAGTGGCCGCTCTCTCCATAAAAAGTCTTGGACTGTTTGTTGTCGCCTCCTGCCTGGCACTATTGATACTGGACATGTCCACCAACCGAAACAGGAATCGGCTGATATGGCCGTTTCTCTTCATCACCATTTCATCAGGCCTGATAGAGGGAACCCGCTGGCACTTCTCAACAACCCCCGCCTTTCTCCGGGACAGTTATCAAAGCTATTTGATCAGCCTGCTTTCCTATCTTGCCCATGTACCAGACCTTCTCCTGGTGACCCTTTTTAGCCCAGTATGTCTTTGGGTCCTGATGAGAGAAGCAGGCAGCCTTTACAAGCTTTCCGATCAGAAAAACAGGCGCGTCCAAACCGCCACCGTCACGATGACCTGCGCCTTTGTGTCCATGATGTTGACCATGCCACTTTCGGCGAAGAATTTTTTCCCACTGCCACGTTACTATGTCTGGACGCTGCCAGCGCTTTTTGTCTGCGTGCAATACACCCTTTACCACATGATTTCCGCAATAACACACAAGCATGGCCCAGCTGTCTCCCTGGCAGGCACGGCAATGACTGCGCTTTTCTTTCTGCTCAACCAGAATGGACGTTTCTACCCCGTCAGCGATGCGAGCAATGCTTCCTTCAGCGCGACAGAGCGTTCATTCGAATATCGCAATTTCCTGGCGGTTCAACAAAGTGCCATTGATTATCTTGACCATCAAAAGCCACTCCCGGTGTATTGCACACGAGGCATTTTTTATTATCTCTCGTCGCCACTTATGGGTTATAGCAAGTCACCCAACATGGCTCGCCTTGTACTCAAGGAACCGGGACGAGGACGACATTGGCAAGACCTGCCAGGGCGCTATTACATCATCGACAGTGGCAGTGAAAACTTTCACGGCGAGGACATTGTTTCCGCCATGCTACAACGAGCAAATAATGACAAACTGGTTCGCGTCATCAAAATGCACGACGCCAAATCCGGCCCTTACCACTCTGCAGTCTATCTGGTCGAGGCTACCTTCCCAGCAAGCGGTCACATAAAAGAAAATTCCATAGTGCCGTCACTGGTATCACAAGAAAGTGATAGAAATACGGGGGAATCTGGATAAGCCACTGATAAAACTCAATCAGCAAAAAACCAAACAGCATCCCGGAAAGGTATACAGAAAAATAGGTTGCTGCATTGGCCATGATCACCCTGGTTCCGAACGAAAAACGGCTGTTTACAAAGAACGATATCAGTAGAAAAAACGCATACACCGAACAGTAGGTGGCACTGACCGGCGTTTCGAAATAGCGCACAAAAACATAATTACAGGCCATCGATAGCAGCGATATCACAGCCCCGACAGAAACGAATCTCAAGAATCTCATTTACGCTCCGAGGCATCGATTTCCTCTTCAATGATGTACCTTGGTCGCCCCTTGGTCTCGATATAAACTTTGGCAAGGTACTCCCCAAGCACCCCCAGTGACAGCAGCTGCACACCACCCAGAAAGAAAATTGGCAACACCGTTGATGTCCAGCCTGGCATGGTCGATAAACGAATGAATTTTGCGTACAACACCCAGGCGGTTGCCAACAGGGTGCCGACAAACACCATCACGCCGAGAAAGGAAATCAGGCGCAGCGGCATAACACTGAAGGATGTCACCCCATCCCAGGCCAAACCCAGCATTTTTCCCAATGGGTATTTTGATTCCCCTGCCACGCGAACCTTGCGGCAATAGCCCACTTCAGCGGTGGCAAAACCGAGTGATGCACATAACCCGCGCAGATAAATATTACGTTCATGGAATTCCCCCAGCGCCGTCAGCGCCCGGGCACTCATCAACCGGAAGTCCGCATGGTTGGGAACCGTCTTCACCCCCATGGCAGAGAGCAAACGATAGAAGGCCTGCGCCGTATTACGTTTCCACCAACCATCGGCATGTCGATCCGTGCGCACACCGAACACCACGTCAGCCCCATCCCTGTATGCATCAATCATCGTTGCAATGGCAGCCACATCATCCTGGAGATCCGCATCCATACTGATACAGGCATCAGTATACGTTGCGCAGTAATCGAGCCCGGCCAGCAGCGCCCTTTGGTGCCCCACATTGGCCGCCAGCTTGATCCCTCTAACCGGTAGCCGCTGACTCAGCAGCACGATCTTTTCCCAAGTCTTATCACTGCTGCCATCATCAACAAACACCACAAAGCTGTCCGCAGAGATCTTGCCGGCTGCCACCAGATTACCCAATACGGCACTCACCACATCGGCACACAACTCCACCGTTTCGCTTTCGTTAAAGCAGGGTATCGCAACCCCCAGCAACGGCATGTTTCTAGCGTCCATGGTTATTCCCCTCCCTGGCAAACCAATAGCCCAAAGCTGCCATGACAATGGCATACAACGGAACGAGCCGCTTTGACCGGCGTGTCATGACCGAAGGGCGAAGCCAGTCGCAGGCGGCCCGCACTCGTGACATTATTTGCGGGACGGATATTGTCTCGTCCACCGGATAGCCGGACCGCACCAGAGCATCACCGGCGATCGCATGAAAAATTTCCTGCTGTTGCTCTGACAAGGCCTGTTTCCATTGCCCGGAATTTGCTACCACGGCCCCGCAAAGACGAGCATGCTCACCGCGCCGGGACAACATGCGTACCATGGCATTTTCCCGGCTGGCAGGCTGCAGCGGCATGCCGATTTTGCCAGCGACCTCAGCCATAATGCGCTCAGGATCCGCTGTTAATGCTTCATAGCTTATCTGCATGCCACGGTCCGGGTGCGCCCGCAACCATTGGTCGCCGTTGCTCACATGCCGCCTCCAGAGCAACGCACACATCCAGGCACTGGGCGGGCCAAACCAGGATGACAGCCAGGAGGCGCAGACATCACGCCCGTCCCTGACGAGATGAATGAAAAAAATATCTTCCGAAAGCGCGGCATAACGCGGGATATGGGGTGGAAAAAAATACGCACTCTTGTCCACCCAGCCCCGCTGTCCCATGGCGCGGGCATAAGCATCCATCAGCGCCACCATCAACCCGCTGAAATCTTCTGCCTCGCCGACCAGTCGACGCCGGTCCATCTCCAGGCAAAGCAGGGAATGGCGCGCCACTTCCCTCATGTCATGGCCAGGATTGTTACGAGGCAACCAGATTCGGAGAAAGGCGAACACCGCATTAATCAGCACTGTACGCCGGAACACAGACAACCGCCCCTGGAACAGGACGCGGTAGGAGGAGAAATACTCGATAAAATGCGGCTCAATTGGCGCGGCGAGGCCGAGCCGGTCTTCCAGCAGCCTCGCCAACAGGGTTGTCCCTGAACGGGGACAGCCGATGATCACCACCTTTTTCACAATCACCCGATCCCTTTAATGATTGCCCCTTGGTGATTGTTGCGCGATCTTCGTGGCACTGCAAAGAATAGGTTTACTGTTTAGCCCGTTGCTGGCGGGCCTGACGACTGATCTCACTGTTATCCGGCCGTTCCCAGCCCTGCAGGTTATCCTCGACCAGTTGCGTGAGAGCCTCCAGGTGCACGGGTTCGGCATTGAGTGCCGGGATATAGGCGAATTGCTCGCCACCCGCTTCCAGGAAGTAACCACGGTTTTCCTGGTCGATTTCCTCCAGGGTTTCCAGGCAATCGGCGCTGAAACCCGGACAGAACACCTGCACGTTTTTCACGCCCTCCTGCGGCAGCGCCTTGAGGGTGTGATCGGTGTAGGGCTGCAGCCATTCCTCGCGCCCGAAACGGGACTGGAAGGTAACCAGCCATTCGCCCTCATGAAGGCCCAGGCGCTCGGCCAGCAAGCGGGCGCTCTGGTGACATTCGCAGAAATAGGGGTCACCGTTCAGCAGGTAACGTTTGGGCACGCCGTGGAAGGACAGCAGCAGTTTGTCGGCACGGCCATGGCGGGACCAGTAAGCTTCGATATGTCGGGCCATGGCATCGATATAGGGCCAGTAATCCGGGTAATGGCTGACAAAACGCAGATCCGGAAGCCAGCGCCGGTGAGTGAAGTCCGCCGCCAGGGCATCGAAGGTGGAGGCGCTGGTGGAAGCGGAATACTGTGGATACAGCGGCAGCACCAGCAGGCGCCGCACCCCCTGCCGTTCCATCTTCTGCAATACCGAGGCGATGGAAGGCTGGCCATAGCGCATGGCGAACTCCACCACTACATCATCACCGTACTGGGCCTGCAGTCGCTGGCGCAGGCCATCGGCCTGATCGCGAGTGTGCAACAGCAATGGCGAGCCCTGCTCGGTCCAGACCTTGCGGTAGGATTTTGCCGAGCGCGGCGGGCGGATCACCAGAATCACCAGGCGCAGAATGAAAAACCATAAAAGCCGCGGCACTTCCACCACCCGCGGGTCTGACAGGAATTCTTTCAGGTAACGGCGTAACGCACTGGTGGTCGGCGCGTCCGGCGTGCCCAGGTTGGTTATCAACACCCCCAGCCGCAGCGGCCGACGATGGTCGTAATCTTGCTGTCCGTTATAGGCCATTGACTTTCCTCTTCCCATTGCCGGCAGTGTAATGGTAATTGCCAACGGCGCCAGCATGACGTGATGGCTGGCGGCAGGCTGTTACAAGGCCGCCGGCAATAACCGCGACGTCCCTAGCCGCATTGGCAATGCAGTAGCAGGAAAACATCCAGGCAAGGCCTTTTCAGCCTCCGGCTAAAAGGTCTCCGGCAACGGCTCAAGGTGCGCTTCCAGCGCCTCGCGCAACGACGCCGGCAGGGGAGATGACGCCTGGGTAGCATGGTCGAAATGCACCTGTACGGCTTTGCCACGGGCCACCAGATTGCCGTTTTGCCAGGCCTGCTGGGCCACCACAAAGGAGGCATTGCCCAGCCTTTCGATGGCAGTACGAAGGGTTACCGGCTGGCCATAATAGGTCTGCGCAACAAAATCCACTTCCACCCGGGCCAGGATCAGTGGCAGCTCACCGGGATCTTGTCGCTGCCCCTGAAAGATCCGAAACAGCGGTTCACGGCCGGTCTCGAACCAGCCGGTCATGACCGTGTTATTGACGTGGCCAAAGGCATCAGTTTCATAAAAGCGGGGAGAAAGGGTCAGTTCAAACATGGCGAATCCCGGATATCAAGACTGGCAGCATGATACCCGAGATAGGCGCATCATGTTTGTTTCAGCCTTTCAGTTTTTCAATATCAGCGCCCAACCTGTCCCGCTTCTTCTGCAGGACATCCCGTGCGGCTTTTTGTCTGTCGACCTGCTGCTTCAGGTCGGCCGCTTCGGCACTGGCTCGCTCCATGGGCTCACCCAGCCCGCCCACCTGTTCGGCATTTTTCTCCAGCACCGCCAGCTCCGCCTTCACTGCCTGGAACTGTACCTGGGTACGTGCCAGTTCCTCGGTGGCCGCTGCCAGTGCCTTTTCTCGTTGCTGGTATTCCTGGCGCATTTTCTTGAGCATGGCCTTGTGCTCGTCACTGCCTACGGCCACCACGTCCCAGCCATTGTACTGGCTGGCAAAGCCGCTCTTGGTAATACCGGTGGGCAGATCACTGGCATCGAAGGTGACCACGGCTTCTTCCTCATCGTTAAGACGGGTTAGCTGAACAGTGGCCGGCAGGGTGACCTGCTTGCCTTCATTAACGCCGGTATCGGTGACCACCACCTTGCGGTCGCCATCTACATAGCGCAGGTTTTCCAGACTTTTTTGCAGCTCCAGGGTGGCATCCACCTGGTAGGTCGTCAGGGTTGCCAGGCCCTGCTTTTCCTGTTGACTGTCATTGATATCAATGTCTTCCACCTGCCAGTAATCCAGCCCCTGGTCATTGAGGCTCTGCTGCAGGTGATCCGCCACTTTCTGCTGCTCCGCGTCCATGCCGCAACCACCCAGCAAGACACTGCACAAAGCTGCCACTGACAAGCCGTATCGAAAATCCATGCGCATAAAGCGTCCCTCTTGCTGTTTTTGTCTAGCCTACCGAAAGTATTGCCCAGTGATGTAACTGAAGCGCTGCATTATGCGTTGTTTTACAACCGTAGCCGGCTCGGCTCAAGCCCTGCAGCAGGGTTACAATGACGCCCTCATGATCTACCGGAGCGACCATGAAAGACCTTGATACACAGACACAGACCGAGCTGGAAGCCGCCGCCTTCCGCCACCTGCTCAGGCATCTGGACGAGCACAAGGAAGTCCAGAACATCGACCTGATGATTCTGGCCGACTTCTGCCGCAACTGTCTCGCCAAATGGCTGGTGGAGGCGGCCAGCGAACGGGGGCTGGAACTGGATTACGACAGCGCCCGGGAACAGGTGTATGGCATGCCGTTCGGTCAATGGAAAGCGCGCTATCAGACTCCGGCCAGCGAACAACAACTGCAGGCGTTCGAGGCGAAGCAGGCAGAGAAGAAAGCCAAGGCGCCCTGAGCCCCCGCCCGTTTCAAGGGGAGACAGGTGGAGCTGGATAGACAGGGGCCCCACCCCCTCTGACTCCCCCTCAAAGAGGGGGAGAACCGATCCCTCGGCAATCGCTTGCGTGATGGCGTGATCCTCTGACTCCCCCTCAAAATGGGGAGAACCGGTCAGTTAGCCAGGCCCCATTTGGGCAAGTAACCAAACGCGACCAGCGATAACCAAGCCCCCTCCCCTTTTCAAGGGGA
>JAWVWY010000034.1:0-23159 GCA_033723495.1 Alcanivorax sp.
GCTTCTCTTCGAGATAGCCTACGAGACTATCGGCGCCCAGCAGGGCACACGATATGTTGTGGCAAACCTGAATCAGGTATTTGCCGACCGGGTGTTTGGGGAACATCGTGTAGAACGATGCCGCTTCGGCGATTTCCACGCACGGGATTCGGATCGCGCGGGAAATTTCTTTGTATACGTCGTCATTCAGGTGGCCCACCTCGTGGTAGGCGATTGTCAGCGCCGGCAAGATGGCCGATTTGCGCCTGGGGCGGGTAGAGGATTTTCCCTTTATCGAGCCGCCGGATGGCCGCCTGATCCGCGATGGCTATCGCCTGCTGGAAGAGCTGGGCGCGCTCGGCAAGGATCAGCGCCTGACCCCACTGGGGCGTCAGCTGGCCCGTTTCCCGCTGGACCCGACCCTGAGTCGTATGCTGGTGGCCGCCGCCGACAGGAAGGTGCTGCGCGAGGCGCTGATCGTGGTTGCCGCGCTGGCCGCCCAGGACCCCCGCGAGCGTCCCCACGACAAGCAGCAACAGGCAGACCAGGCGCACCAGCCGTTCACCAGCAAGGACTCGGACTTCCTGTTCTTCATCAACCTGTGGCAGTGGGCCGACCAGCAGCGCGAAGCGCTCAGCCGCAACCAGTACGAGAAGCAGCTCAAGAAGCAGTTCCTGTCGCCCAGCCGCATGCGCGAATGGCGCGATATCCACCGCCAGTTGTTGCTGTTGTCAAAGGAACAGGGCTGGGCACTGAATGCCGCCAGTGAGGATCTGGCTAGCGTCTATACGCCGCTGCACCAGGCCTTGCTCACCGGCTTGATTGCCAATGTCATGCAGCGCACTGAGGAGGGCGAGTGGCTTTCCACCCGCAACCGCAAGCCCTTGATCTGGCCAGGTTCGGCGTTGTCCAAAACCAAGGCCCGCTGGTTGGTGGCCGCCGAGCAGGTGGAAACCAGCCGCCTGTTTGCCCGCACCGTGGCACGTATAGAACCGGAGTGGGTGGAGCTGGTCGCCGGACACCTGATCAAGCGCCAGTATTTTGAACCGCACTGGTCGAAAAAGCGTGGCTGTGCCATGGCCAGGGAACAGATCAATCTGTTCGGTCTGATCCTGGCCGCCGGGCGGCGGGTGAACTACGGGCCCATCGACCCGCAGGTGGCCCGCGAGCTGATGATCCGTGAAGGGCTGGTGGTCGGTCACCTCAACCGGGAGCCGCCCTTCGTGCGCGACAACCGCCTGCGGCTGGAAACGCTGGAAGAGATGGAGCACAAGCTGCGTCGGCGCGACATTCTGGTCGATGAGCAGGCGCGGGTGGACTTCTACCTGACGCGCCTGCCCGAAGACATTTACAGCCTCGCCGGGCTGATCAGCTGGTATCAGAAAAAGGCGACCCCGGCCCAGCGTCAGGCACTGATCATGGGGGATGACTTCCTGTTGTCGCGCAGCCCGGAGCTGGCCGGCGACCAGTTCCCCGACCACCTCAGCCTGGACGGGCTCAGCCTGCCGCTGCAGTACAGCTTCGACCCCACCGGCGAGCGTGACGGCGTCACCCTGGTGGTGCCCCATGCGGTGCTCAACCAGGTGCCCGCCGAGCGCCTGGACTGGCTGGTGCCGGGCCTGTTGCGCGAAAAACTGGAGGCCATGATCCGGGCCCTGCCCAAGGCCCGCCGGCGCCATTTTGTGCCGGTGCCGGACTATGTCAGTGCCTTGCTGGATACCCTGACCCCGGATCAACCACTGCTACCGGCCATGACCCGTGAACTGCAACGCATGACCGGCGTGCGGGTGGAGCAGGAGGAGTGGCAGCAGGTCAGCCTGGCGGACCACCTGCGCATGCGCATTCAGGTGGTCGACAGTCTCACCGAGCGGCCCGCGATCCTGGCGCAGGGGCGCTCCCTGGAGGCCGTCCGCGACGCCCTGGCCGGTGTCCGTGCGGCCCCCCTGGAGGCTCCCACGGAAGAAGAAACGGCGCCACTGCGCGGGCAGGACTGGATCTTCGGCACCCTGGCGGAGACCGAAGAGCGCCCCCTGGGTGGCATGACCCTGCGCCGCTATCCGGCCCTGCATGATGACGGTGATGCCGTGGTGCTGGCCCATGACGAGGACCTGGAGCAGGCACAGTGGGCCCATCGCTGGGGTACCGCGCGCCTGCTGGCCCTGCGCCTGTCGGCGCAGCTGCGCGATCTGCGCAAGCATGCCGGCCAGCAGCCCGGGTTCCAGAAACTCAAGGGCGAGAAGAGCGCCATGGCCCGCCAGGCCCTGGATCAGGCCTTGTTGCGCCTGCTGGCCGAACATTTCCAATTGCAGACGCCGGTGCGCAGTGAGGCGGCGTTTCGGGCCCGGCTGGATGCCCATCGCGGCGATTTCGTGCCGGCCGCGCAGCAGCAACTGGTGGCCTGGGGGCAACTTTTTGCCCAGTACCGGACCCTGATGGGCAAGCTGGAGAAAAACTTCCCGCTGGCCTGGGCCCATGCCCACCGGGACCTGAAGCAGCAACTGTCGGCACTATTTTGTGAGAATTTTTTACAGGATGTGCCAGCAGAATGGCTGGCGGAGTATCCGCGCTTTCTGCAGGCCGTGGAGCACCGGCTGGACAAGCTGGGCGGGCAGATCGGCAAGGATCGCACCCACACCGCAGAGCTGGAGGCTTACCTCAAGCAGTACCAGACCCGCGCTGCCGGGCGGCCACCGTGGCAGCAGAGCGAGGCGTTACAGACCTTTCGGTGGATGCTGGAGGAGTACCGTGTCAGCCTGTTTGCCCAGCAGCTGGGCACGCGACTACCGGTATCCGCCAAACGACTCAACAAACAGTGGGAGCTTTGTTAACCCTAATGCCTTTGCGCCGCAGCCACTGAACCCGGATAATCGGTGCATTGTTATTTTTGCTGTAGCGGGGGACTTCCCCCGTTTTTGAGTGCGAGGACTCGCTTGTGAGCTATGCTGTGGTAATCAGTGGTACCGGCCTGTGGACGCCGAAGCAGACCATCACCAATGACGAATTGGTGGAATCCTTCAACGAATATGTGTTGCGCTACAACGAGCGCAATGCCGATGCCATCGCCGCCGGCGAGGTCGAAGAGCTCGGCCCCTCCAACAGCGCCTTTATCGAGAAGGCTTCCGGCATCAAGCAACGCTATGTGATCGACAAGAGCGGCATTCTCGACCCGGACCGCCTGCACCCACATATCGCCGAGCGCGGTGATGAGGAACTGTCCATTCAGGCGGAAATCGCCGTCAAGGCAGCCCGCCAGGCGTTGGACAACGCTGGCCTGACCGCGGACGACCTGGACGCGGTGCTGGTGGCCTGCTCCAACATGCAGCGCCCGTACCCGGCCATGGCCGTGGAAGTGCAGGCGGCCCTGGGCATGGAGCACGGCTGGGGCTATGACATGAACGTGGCCTGCTCCAGCGCCACCTTCGGTATTCAGGCCGGTGTGGATGCCATCCGCAATGGCAGTGCCCGCCGGGTACTGATGGTCAACCCGGAAATCTGCTCCGCTCACCTGGCCTGGGAAGATCGTGACTGCCACTTCATCTTCGGTGACGTGGCCACCGCCGTGATCCTGGAGCGCAAGGAAGATGCTACCTCCGCCAAGCAGTGGGAAGTATTGGGCACTCGCCTGCAGACCAAGTTTTCCAACAACATCCGCAACAATTTTGGCTTTCTCAATCGCTGCGACGAAACCGGCGTCGGGGCTCGCGACAAGCTGTTTCGCCAGGAAGGGCGCAAGGTGTTCAAGGAAGTCTGCCCGATGGTTGCCGAGCAGATCAGCTCGCACCTGGCCGATACCGAGATCGCCGTGGACGCGGTGAACCGCATGTGGCTGCACCAGGCCAACCTGAGCATGAACGAGCTGATTTCCAAGCGGGTGCTGGGCCGCCCGGCCAGCCGGGAAGAGGCACCGGTGATTCTGGATGATTACGCCAACACCAGCTCCGCCGGCTCCATCATTGCATTCCACAAGTACAATGCGGATTTGCCGGTGGACGCCAAGGGGGTCATCTGTTCCTTTGGTGCCGGTTATTCCATCGGTAGCGTAATCGTGAACCGGATTCGTTAAATCGGCTGGTACAGCATCACCCGGGCCGCCTTGTGCGGCCTTTTTTCTTTTAGTCGTAACGTTTGCCTCACGATTACATCTCTATAGTGTTGGAGTCAGGTGAGAAACGCCGGCTCTGAACAACAAATGACAATAGATGGAGAGTAATGATGGCTAAGCTGAATAAACTGAACCCCCTTGCGGCCACCGTTGGTGCCGCCGTGGTTGCATCCGCCTTTGCAGCACCGGCCGCTCAGGCCACCCAGAACCCGTTTGCCAGTGCCGATCTGCAAAGCGGTTACCAGCTGGCCAGCACCGAGATGCACGCCAAGAGCACGGAAGCCAAATGTGGTGCAGACAAGGCCAAGGAAGAGAAAAAGGCCGAGGGTAATTGTGGCGCTGACAAGAAGCCCGCTGAAGGCAGCGGTGGCGGTGACAAGATGAAGGCGGAAGGCAGCTGCGGCGGCAAGAAGTAACCGTGGCAAGCTTTTCCAGGCAAACTGGCACACCGGTTACCGGTGTCGGCCTGGGTTTGCGGCGGGCCCTGATGGGCCCGCTATCCCGGGCCGATTCGGTACCGTGTGATTTCATGGAAGTGGCGCCGGAGAACTGGATTCCCATCGGCGGTCGCCTGGGCAAGGGATTTCGCGCCTTCACCGAGCGGTTCCCCTTTGTCAGCCACGGCTTGAGTTTGTCGCTGGGCGGTCCTGATCCATTGGATTTTGAACTGTTGGGCAACATCAAGGCTTTTCTCAAAGCCCATGATATCCGTTGTTATACCGAACACCTGAGTTATTGCAGTGACCAGGGGCATCTCTATGACCTGATGCCGATCCCTTTCACTGAAGAAGCGGTGCATTATGTGGCCGGGCGTATTCGCCAGGTACAGGATTTCCTCGAGCAACCTATCGGTATTGAGCACGTCAGTTATTATGCGGCGCCGGGTGCCGAAATGCAGGAAATCGATTTCCTCAGGGCGGTGCTGGATGAGGCGGACTGTCAGTTGTTACTGGATGTCAACAATGCCTATGTGAACGCAATCAACCACCATTATGACCCCTATGACTTCATCAGCGCGCTGCCGGGTGATCGCATCTGTTATGTGCATATCGCAGGTCATTATGACGACGCCGAGGACCTCAAGGTGGATACCCACGGCAGCGCGGTAATTGAACCGGTGTGGGCCTTGCTGGCACATGCCTACAACGAGTTTGGCGTACTGCCAACCCTGCTGGAGAGAGACTTCAACTTTCCGGCGACCGATGACTTGTTTGCCGAGTTGCAGCGAATAGGTCATTACCAGCACCGACAGACTACGGCACAAATGGTGCTCTGAGATGAAGGCCTTTCAAGAGATTCAGCACTCTTTCGCTGCGCATATGCGCAACCCTGAGGTCAATCCGCCGCCACCCGGCATGGAAGATCGGCGGCTGGCTATTTACCGGGAGCTGATACTCAACAACATGGACGGTTTTCTCAGTCAGGGCTTTCCCGTGTTGCACAGTTTGCTGTCGCCTGCGCGGTGGCAAAGACTGGTGCGGGCCTTCCTGCAACTTCATCGTAGTGATACCCCCTATTTCCTTGAAGTGCCGGAGCAATTCGTACGCTTTCTGTCGGCGGGGCAGGGCAGCGAGGATGACGATCCGCCCTTTATGCTGGAGCTAGCCCATTATGAATGGATGGAACTGGTGCTGGATGCCAGCCAGGAAACCCGGCCCGTGCAGGGGGTTGATCCCGAGGGAGACCTGCTGGATGGCGTTCCCTGCTTGAGTCCGTTGCAGGCCTTGCTCTGTTATCACTATCCGGTACACCGTATTTGCGAGGCGTTTCAGCCCACACAACCGCTGGATAATCCGGTCTGGCTGGTGGTCTACCGCAATCGGGATGATCAGGTCGGTTTTATGGAGATCAACCAGGTTACCGCGCGGTTGCTGCAATTGATTGATGCTAACGGTGAAGACAATGGCCGTGCCCTGGTTGCCCGCCTGGGGGAAGAGCTGAACTTTGCCGATACCGCCCAGTTGGAACAGTTCGCGGCAGAAACGTTGCAGCATTTGCGTGATAACCAGATCCTTCTTGGCTGCTGTTGCCCGTCGACTTGATGGCTGGGGGCAGGGCGCCGGGATGCCAGTGACAGACGGCGTGGTTATAATGCGCCGAATTACGAATAAAAAGGGGAAATGCGTGCGCGTTATTCTGTGTCTTTTACTGCTGCTTCCGAGTTTGTCACTGGCGGCTTCCGATGATGACTGGGGCGCAGCGGATACGGCCTTCGATTCCCCGCAGACCACCGCCAACAAAGATGATCCCTGGGAAGGCTTCAACCGCAAGGTCTTCGTATTCAATGAGAAGCTCGACAAGTACGCAGCCAAGCCGGCGGCCAAGGCCTACCGCAAGGTAACGCCACAGTGGCTGGATGACACCATCACCCGGTTTTTCGAGAACCTGAGTGACCTGCGCAGCGGCCTGAACAGCGTGCTGCAATGGCGCTGGCACAATGCAGGTCAGGATTTCGGCCGTTTCACGGTCAATTCCACGCTTGGTGTGGGCGGGCTATTCGATGTGGCCAGCAAGGTAAACCTGGAGAAGCGCAGTACCGACCTGGGGCTGACCCTGGCACGCTGGGGGGTCAGCGAGGGGCCTTACCTGATGCTACCGGTTCTGGGACCCTCTACCTTGCGTGATGCGGCCACCATCTGGCCGGAGGACTACATGCGGCCGGTGCACTATATCAACCATACCCTGACCCGCTGGAGCGTGACCGCGGTTTACGGTGTGGACAAGCGGGCCGATCTGCTCGACCTGGAAAAGAATATTGTCGGTGACCGCTATACTTTCCTGCGTAATGCCTACCTGCAGAAACGACGCTTCGACAGTGGCCAGGCACCGGCCTTGCCGGATTTCCCCGATGACAGCAATGACAGTGGCGACGACGGCTGGTGATCCGGTTAGTGGCTAATAGCCTTCAGCTTGGCACGGATAAAGTCGCCGTGTGACACATGCAGCAAGTCACTGACGCGACGGATCAGGTGCTCTTCATGGGCATCGGCGGTGCCGTCTGCGGCGGCCATGGCCCACATTTCATCAATCAGTTGTACCCGTTGCTCGGGGCCCCAGTGATCGCGCAGGGGCAGGGTGAACTCGAACAGGTCGGTGGCCTGGTCCACACGGGCCTCCAGTTCGCCGAGGATGTCTTGCATTTCCTGATCGTCCAGTTGCCAGTGGCGGTGGACCGCGTGGTGCAGACGTGCGCGCTCCTGTTCGTCCACGGTACCATCGGTGCGGGCCACCTCGAGCAATAGTGCCGCAGCGGCGCGGTGAAGATCATGACGGTTGGGGATGGCCGGTCCGGTATCCGGTCCGAACAGGCGATTGAGCCAATTCAAAGTGAGATTTCCTCCGTTAACAGTACCTCCAGCGCCTGCTGGTCGGCCGCAAAGCGCCGGATGCCATCAGCCAGCAGTTCCGTGGCCATGGCATTGTTATTGAGCTGCCAGCGGAAAGCGGCTTCGAGAATGGGTTGCCAGTCACAGGCTGGCTCCACCGCTTCGCTGTCCAGTACCCGGGTTAGAGGGGCCGGGTCGGCGCTCAGTTCCCCGAGCAGTGCCGGGCTGATGGTCAGTCGGTCACAGCCGGCCAGGGCTTCGATCTGGCCGGTATTGCGGAAGCTGGCCCCCATGACGATGGTTTCCAGGCCACGGGCCTTGAACTGGTGGTAGATAGTGCGCACCGACTGCACGCCCGGATCGTCATGGGCCTCGTTCCATGGCTGGCCGTGTTTAGCATGCCAGTCGGCAATGCGGCCCACGAAAGGCGAGATCAGGGTGGCGCCGGCTTCGGCGGCGGCCAGCGCCTGGGCCGGGCAGAATACCAGGGTTACATTGCAGCGAATGCCTTCTTCTTCCAGTACCTCGACAGCACGAATCCCTTCCCAGGTGGCCGCAACCTTGATGAGAATGCGCGCCGGGTCCACCTCCAGTTCCCGGTACAGGGCGATCAGTCGACGGGCTTTTTCAATGGTGGCACGGGTATCGAAAGAGAGGCGGGCATCCACTTCCGTGGAGACCAGGCCGGGAATCCGTTCCAGCACCGCCTGACCCGCCAGGCAGGCATAGGTATCGGTGAGCCAATCCAGCTCACCGGCGTGGCCCAGGTCCGCGCACAGCTCCCGGGCTTGCTGCAGGAGGTGCTGGTAGCGTGGCTGCCGTGCCGCCGCCAGTAACAGGGAGGGGTTGGTGGTGGCGTCTTCCGGGCCCAGCTCGGCGATCCTGTCCAGGTCGCCGGTGTCGGCAACCAGCGTGGTCCATTGCTCTAGTTGTGCGCGTTTGTCCATAGTCCTTGCTCATCATGCCGTGGATGCCGGCAGGGTACCGGTTCCGGGTTGCGATCAGGGGGCGCCGGTCTGCCTGTTTCCTGGTATTGCAGGGCGGGTCAACTCACACACCGGTGAATCTAGGATACCTTCTGCAGGGCGTCGATTAACAGCTGTGGCGTGGTATCGGCGCGGTGCATGTTTTCGCTCAGATGCCGCCGGAACGCGCGGGCGCCGGGTTGACCCTGGAACAGGCTGAGAATGTGGCGCAGGGCGTGCTTGGGGTGGTGGCCGGCGGCAAAACGCCGCTCCAGATAGGGCACGAAGGCCTCCGCTACCCGGTGCCGGCTGGGAAGTGGATGCGGGTCGTCAAACAGCAGGGCGTCGGCGTCGGCCAGAAAGTAGGGGTTCTGATAAGCCTCACGACCAATCATCACGCCGTCCACTTCGTCAAGATGATCGGCCACATCCTGCAGGCTTTTGACGCCCCCATTGAGGATGATCTCCAGATGCGGAAAGGCCTGTTTGATGGCGTAGGCCCGCTGGTAAATCAACGGCGGAATCTCCCGGTTTTCCTTTGGCGACAGGCCAGAGAGGATCGCCTTGCGGGCATGGATGGTGAGGCTGGTACAGCCAGCCTGCTCCATACGCTCGACAAAACGGTGCAGGAAGTCGTAATCATCCTGGTCATCGATGCCGATGCGGGTCTTCACCGTGACCGGGGCGCGGGTAGCGGTGCGCATGGCCTGCACGCATTCTCCGACCAGCTCCGGTTCGGCCATCAGTACCGCGCCGATCTTGCCTTGCTGGACCCGGTCAGAGGGGCACCCCACATTCAGGTTGATCTCGTCATAGCCGTAATCGCTGGCGATGGCAGTGGCCTGTGCCAGCTGTTGGGGATTACTGCCCCCCAGCTGCAGGGCCAGCGGATGCTCCTCGTCGTTGAAGGCCAGGAAACGGTCACGATCGCCGTGCAGGATGGCCTGCGCCACCACCATTTCCGTATAGAGCAGGGTATGGCGAGTGATGAGACGGGCCAGAAAGCGGAAATCACGGGTGGTCCAGTCCATCATCGGTGCCACGCTCAGGCGGCGGTTGACGGAGTCCGGGGGCGTGTAGGGTGCGTTTACGGTCGACATGGGCGCAGATAGTAACGCCAAGCCACATGTCTGTGTAGCTCCCGTCGTCTGCGCTGGCGCCTGTGTTTTTCAATGAGGGGCTGGTAGACTCCGCGCCCTTTGCCGTTTCCTGAAAGAGGCGGTGGCAAAGATACCGACAGGGGCTGGATCGCTTCGGCCTCTTTGCAGGCAGTTTTGTGACTGTCTGTCCTTCCCTTGTCATGGAGTGCTGCTATACCTGTGGTGCTTCTCGCGCGCTGATTTTGAGCAGGGTACTGTCTGATGCTTCGTACAATCCAACAGGAATGGTTCAGTAATATTCGGGCCGATGTGCTGGCCGGCATGGTGGTGGCCATGGCACTGATTCCCGAGGCCATCGCCTTTTCCATTATCGCCGGTGTTGACCCCAAGGTGGGGCTCTATGCCTCTTTCTGTATTGCCGTGGTCTCGGCCTTTGCCGGTGGCCGACCGGCGATGATTTCCGCCGCCACGGCGGCCATGGCGCTGGTGATGACCTCGCTGGTGCGTGAGCACGGCCTGCAATACCTGCTGGCCACCACCGTGCTCACCGGGGTGTTTCAGATCATCGCCGGTTTCATGCGGCTGGATCGTCTGATGCGCTTCGTATCGCGCTCGGTGGTGACCGGTTTCGTCAACGCCCTGGCGGTGTCCATCTTCCTGGCCCAGCTGCCGCAGCTGACCCATGTGACCTGGCACGTCTACGCCCTGACCGCCGGTGGCCTGGCAATGATCTATCTGTTGCCGCGGTTGACCACGGCGGTACCGTCCCCCTTGATTTCCATTGTCGTCATCACCGCTATTTCCATGTTTTGGGGGCTGCCGGTGCCCACTGTGGGCGACATGGGGCAGTTGCCGGACAGTCTGCCGGTGTTCCTGTTACCGGATGTCCCGCTCAACCTGCACACCTTGCAGATTATCACCCCCTATGCACTGGCCATGGCGGTGGTGGGGCTGCTGGAATCGATGATGACGTCCACCATCGTCGACGAGCTCACCGATACCAGCAGTAACCGTAATCGCGAGTGCAAGAGTCAGGGGCTGGCCAACATCATTACCGGTTTCCTTGGCGGCATGGCCGGTTGCGCGATGATCGGTCAGTCGGTGATCAACGTGAAGTCCGGCGGCCGCAAGCGGCTTTCCACCTTCGTGGCCGGCACCTTTCTGCTGATCCTGGTGGTGTTCCTGGACGAGTGGGTATCGCGTATCCCCATGGCGGCGCTGGTGGCGGTGATGATCATGGTATCCATCGGCACCTTCAGCTGGGAATCCATTATCAATGTGACCCGACATCCGGCCAGCAGTACGGTGGTAATGCTGGCCACCGTGGCGGGCACCCTGGCGACCCATAACCTGGCCGTCGGGGTCGGCACCGGCGTGATCCTCAGCGCCCTGTTCTATGCCAACAAGGTGGGCCGGGTGTTCTATGTACGCAGTGAGGAGGGCGGTGAATTGGGCCAGCGCCACTACCAGGTGGTCGGTCAGGTGTTCTTCACCTCGGCGGAGCAATTCCTGCAGTCCTTTGACTTTAAGGAAGCACTCGATAAGGTCACTATTGACCTGCATCGGGCCCATTTCTGGGATATCACCGCCATCGGCGCCCTGGACAAGGTGGTTATCAAATTCCGCCGCGAAGGCACGGAAGTGGTGCTCGAAGGGCTCAATGAAGCCAGCGCTACCCTGGTGGACAAGTTCGGCGTGCACGACAAGCCGGAAGCGGTGGAAAAAATGATGGGCGGACATTGAGGGGGGAATAACAGTGACAAAGGTAATTGCCTGTATCGACGGCTCCCACGCGGCCACCACCGTTTGTGACTATGCGGCCTGGTCGGCCCAGCGCCTGGAAGCGCCGCTGACTCTCTTGCATGTGCTGGACCATTCGCGCTATCCGGTGACCAGCGATTTCAGTGGCAACCTGGCGCTGGACACCCGCGAGCATTTGCTTGGCGAGTTATCGGAGCTGGATGCCAAGCGCAACCGTCTGGCCCTGGAGCAGGGCAAGCTGATGCTGGAAGCGGCCCAGGAGCGCGCCATTGCCGATGGCATTACCGCGCCGCAACTGCGCCAGCGCCATGGCGATCTGGTCGACACCCTGGTAGATCTTGAGCCCGAGAGCCGCCTGCTGGTGATTGGCCGCCATGGCGAGGCCCATGATGGCCCGGCTGCCCAGGTTGGCGATAACGTGGAGCGGGCCATACGCAGCCTGCACCGTCCGATCCTGGTGGCGGTGGGGGAATTCCGGCCGCCGCAGACCATCATGCTGGCCTATGACGGCAGTGACACCTGCCGAAAGGGGGTGAAGATGCTGGCGGAAAGCCCGCTGTTCCGCGGGCTTGTCTGTCATGTGGTCAGTGTCGGCGAGCGTGCCGGTGTGGAGGAGGCCGCCAGGCTGCTGGAGCAATCCGGCCATGCGGTGCATAGCGCGGTGCTGGACGGTGACGTGGAGCCGGCGTTGCACCGCTACCAGCAGGATAATCAGGTCGACCTGGTGGTTATGGGGGCCTACGGTCATTCCCGCATCCGCGAATTCTTTGTTGGCAGTACCACTAACAAGATGATTCGTGAAGCACGGGTACCGCATCTGCTGCTGCGATGATGATGTGTATCAGCCAGTACTAAAAAGGGCCTCGTTCGAGGCCCTTTTTTGTGGCAATGCCAGCGTCTTACTTGACGGTAATGGTGATTTTTTGGGAAATCACCGGCGGCTCAAAGGGCACATGGCGGTAATCGGCCAGCAGTAATTGCAGGGTGTGCTGACCCGGCGCCAGGTCCAGGGTGGTTTCGGTCTGGGCCTTGCCGAAGTGGATGACATGGTCATTGGCCGGCAGCGGCATGTTCATGTCAGGCAGCTGGTCCAGATCCACCAGCAGGTGATGGTGGCCGGTATTGGGCTTGTCGGTGCCGGCCGGGGCCAGTGACATGCCTTCGATGCCGAATACCACCTTCACCGGGCTGCTGACAGTGTCACCGTCCCCGGGGCTGACGATGAAGACCTTGGCATCGGCCGGCGATGGCGTGCGGGTAATGCCGTTATCGGCATCGGCCTGGGCGCTGGTATCCGCCATGGCCGGTGTGGCCTGTTCGCTACCCATGTTAGCCATGCCGTCCTGGCCAGTGGCGGCATTGTGCATGTCGGCTTTCTTGCCGCTGTCATCGGAGCAACCCTGTAGCAGGGCTGCGCCGGCCAGCAGCGCAATGAGAGCGGAGCGTTGCAGGGGGGTACGCATGGTCGTGTCCTTACATGCTGGTGAGTGACAAAAGCCGGCATCGGCAGGGCGCCGGCCCTGAAAAGCGTGTAACAGGATTGTCACCTTAGCAGAAAGGCCTGAGCCCTTGTCTACATAGCGCACGTTTTGACAGGTATAATCCGCGACCAGTTTGAATTGCCGGAGTCAGCATGACTGTTCGTACGCGCGTCGCCCCGTCACCCACCGGGGACCCCCATGTGGGTACTGCCTACATTGCCCTGTTTAACCGCTGCTTTGCTCACCAGCATGGCGGCCAGTTCATTCTGCGCATCGAGGACACCGACCAGACCCGTTCCACCAGCCAGTCTGAACAGATGATTCTGGATTCGCTCAAGTGGCTGGGGCTCAGTTGGGACGAAGGGCCGGATGTAGGCGGCCCGCACGGCCCGTATCGACAGAGTGAGCGCAAGGACATGTATCGCCAGTACGCCGAACAGCTGGTGGAAAAGGGGCATGCCTTCAAGTGCTACCGCACCAGCGAAGAGCTGGATGCGTTGCGCGCCGGACTCAAGGAGAAGGGCGAGAACCGGGCTCTCAAGCCCGCCGACCTGGAGCTGAGCGCCGCGGAGCAGGCCCGGCGTGAAGCGGAAGGTGCGCCCTACGTGATCCGCATGCGGGTGCCCGTCGACGGGCGTTGCCAGATTGAGGACATGCTGCGTGGCCCGGTGGAGCTGGATTGGGCCCTGGTGGATGCGCAAATCCTGCTGAAATCCGACGGCATGCCCACCTATCACCTGGCCAATGTGGTCGATGACCATCTGATGGAAATCACCCATGTGATCCGCGGTGAGGAGTGGCTCAATTCCGCCCCCAAACACAAGTTGCTGTATGAATACTTCGGCTGGGACATGCCGACACTGTGTCATATGCCATTGCTGCGCAACCCGGACAAATCCAAGCTCAGCAAGCGCAAGAATCCCACCAGCATCCTGTTTTACCAGCGCATGGGCTACCTGCCGGAAGCCCTGGTGAACTACCTGGGGCGTATGGGCTGGTCGATGCCGGATGAAAGCGAGAAGTTCTCTCTGGCGCAGATGCAGGAAGCTTTTGACATCCAGCGGGTATCCCTGGGTGGCCCGGTGTTCGATGTGGAAAAACTCAGCTGGCTGAACGGCCAGTGGCTGCGCGAACAGAGTGACGAGCAGTTCTTGGATTCCCTGCTCAACTGGGCCTATAACCGTGACTACGCCATGAAGATTATTCCGCACCTGCGCCAGCGGGTGGAGACCCTGTCGGAAGTGGCAGACAAGGCGGCGTTCTGCTTCAACGGTATGCCGGCGATCAGCGAAGCCAGCTTTGACCACAAGCAGTATGGCACCGACGACCTGAAGGTCTGGCTGCAATATCTGCTCTGGACCTACGAGGCACGTGCCGACTGGAACCGCGATGGCCTGTTCGCCGACGCCAAGGCCATCGCCGACGCGCTTGAGGTGAAGATCAAGGACTTCCTGCTGCCGGTCTTCATCGCCATTGCCGGCACCAGTGCCAGTTTCTCGGTGGTGGATGCCATGGAGATCATCGGCTCCGATGTCAGTCGTGCCCGCATCCGCCATGCCATCGAGGTACTGGGTGGCGTTTCCAAGAAACAGATGAAAAAGCTGGAGAAAGCCTACCGGGACTTGCCGGTCGGTTGAAGCCGGGCTCTAGGCGCAGGGCGCTGGCAGCGTGATGTGCACGCCCTGCGGAAAACGTATTTTTACCACCGAGTGCACGGAGACACAGAGACAATCGGCTTTCATCTCGGCGAGCTCTGGGGCCTCGGTGGTAAATCCGTCTTTTCAGGTTTTGCGCTATCGCACTGCCAGGTTCAGGTTCGAGTTTTTGTCCAGTTTTTCAGCAACTTGCTCAGGATCTAGACAAATGGGCCTAAAACGGAAAAAAACCTCGGGTCTGCGCTTGACAGGGTAGGGGTGGGCGGTAGAATACGCCGCACCAACCGGGACGCACCCTGTTCCGTTTGACGTTTTTGGGGCCATAGCTCAGCTGGGAGAGCGCAACACTGGCAGTGTTGAGGTCGGCGGTTCGATCCCGCCTGGCTCCACCAAACACGTCCCCTTCGTCTAGTGGCCCAGGACACCGCCCTTTCACGGCGGTAACAGGGGTTCGACTCCCCTAGGGGACGCCAAATAAAAAAGCCTCGCTCGCAAGAGCGGGGCTTTTTTATTTGTGGTTTCAGCTCTGGGGGAGTCGCTACTCCCCTGGGGGGTTCGCCGGGGTTTCGAAAAGCGTCGCTTTTCGCCGGCGAACGCCCGAAATCTGTGATTTCGGGCCGGGCTGCCCCAGGATACCGGTTGTTGCTTCTCGACGAAGCGCCCTGGTCTGATCGCCCCGCTCCAAAGAGTGGGGCCTCTTTTATCTGGCGTTCTTTCAGGCCTCGCCCGCCAATATCCGTGCGACCACCTGACTAATGCCGCTTTCCAGCCAGTATTGACCATTGATCTGCTTTTCATCGCCGTCCCGGTATTTGCCGGTTTTTACCAGTGCTGCCTGCAGCCCGGCATCCAGCGCTCCCTGCACATCACTGAGCGCATCATCACCGACCATGAGCGCCTCGTCCGGCTGGCAACCCAGGCTGGTGGTCACTTCTTCAAAGAAGGTGGTGGCCGGTTTGCCAGTGATGATGGCGCTGCAATCGGCGGCGTATTCCAGGGCCCGGACAAAGGGGCCGGCATCCAGGTGCAGGCCATCATCCAGCTGGTAGTAACGGTTGACGCCCATGGCTATCAGCGGGGCGCCCTCATGCAGTAATCGAAAGGCCCGGTCGAGGCTGCGATAGGTAAAACCCTCGCCGGCATCGCCGATCAGTACGGCATTGGCTTGTGAGGTGTCCCGATCGTTGAATTCCGTTTTGAGGTTGGGGTGGATCAGACACAGGGGCTGGCGTTGATGCTCTTCGAGCCACTGTCGGGCTGCCCGGGGAGCGGTAAACAGTTCTTGCGGCTCTATGGGCAGTTGCAGGGCTGCCAGATCGTCGAGGATCTGGCGGCTGCTGCGCTGGGACGTATTGGTGACAAAGCGCAGCGGTATCCCGGCGCGGCGCAGGCCCAGGACGGCATCCCGGGCGCCGGGCAGCAGTCGGAGTCCCTGGTAAAGCACACCGGAAAGATCCAGGCACACGGCCTTGAGAGTCATGCTGGTTCTCCCGCGCAGCGGATACTTACAGCATAGGAGTTGGTGAGGTGGCTGGCTACAGGCTGCGGATGGTCAGCACGTGGCTGATGCGTTCACCGTCCCAGATGTATTCATAATGGGCGCTCTGGGTTACCTGTTCAATCAGGTGAGGAGAGAGCAGGGCGAAACAATGGTTGCCCGGTGCGCGCACGGATTCATAGCGCAGCCCCGGCTCATCCTGTTGGCGTAGCTGGTCACCCAATGCCCGGGCCGCGTGGTAGTCGTCGGCGTCATGTTGCGCAGGGAAGCGGGTTGCCGGGTAGAGGTCGCGCAGGGTGGCGCTGAATACGGTTTTCAGGCCACGCATGACAATACGGTCGTACTTGAGACCGTGTACCTGCTGGAAATAGCGCTGTTGATGATAGCGGGTTTCGGCAATGGCGGTGGTGATGTTGGCTGCACAGTAAAAAATGCCGAAGTCGCCGGCCGAGAAGCGTGAGCCGTCCGTGTTGAGATGGACGAAAGGGCCAAGCGCATAGTTGCAGCCGGGAATCCCCCAGGGACGGCGAGACTCGGGCACCAGGTTGAGTTGTCCCACCAGGGTCTGCAGGCGTGGATTGGTCAGTGTCTGCACCGCGTAGAGGGCATCAAAATCGGCCTGGTCCGCCACGTCATCAAAAATATCAATGGGGGGGTGTTTGGCGTTCACCAGCCGCCAGGCCGGCTGATGCCGGCAGTGGAGGAGGGGCAGATCCTCCGGTTTCAGCCCCATTGACCGCCCCGCAGGCTGTCCAGCTGGCGGTGCACTTCATAGAGGCTGGCGACCCGGCCGGTGCTCATGATGTCCATGGGGGTGGCGCCGTTGAAGAAGGGGTTGTGATTAGGCAGACGTACGAACCCGTAGACATTCTCGCGGTTGCCGAACAGGGTGCGCAGGGCCTGGTGAATGTTGAGCAGGTAGCTGAGTCGCTCCAGCAGATCATTGCTGACCCGGGCGCTGTCGGGCTGGTTCTGATACTTGTGCAGTGTCGAGCGGCCGACGCCCAGCAGGGCCATTTTTTCCTTTTCACTGCACTGCCAGTGTTCCAGCAGGCGCAGTACCGCGCGCAATGCGGCATGACGGGCATTGTCGTCGAGCGTGGCGCTGGGGATGTGGGTTGCTGCCTGCATGGTGCCTCCTTTGTCCATAATAGATCAAAATAAAGAATAATGTCTATTTTTGGATGGGTGCCATCGTGACGGTCATGGGCGTAACGGCGGCGATTGGCCATGCCCTGCGCTGGTGCGCAGGGCATCCATCAGCGGATTGTGGCGGAGCGACTGCCCCGCCATGGGGCGAGGTTGGCGTTATTTGAGCAGGCGTCGCAGCAGGCTGGAGGTATCCCAACGACCGCCACCCATGGCCTGGATTTCACGGTAGAAATCGTTGACCTGCCGGGTAACCGGCAAATCACTGCCATTGCGCTGGGCTTCCTGCAGGCAGATATCCAGGTCCTTGCGCATCCAGTCCACCGCGAAGCCGTGATCATACTGGTCTGCCAGCATGGTCTGGTGGCGGTGCACCATCTGCCAGGAACTGGCGGCACCCTGGCTTATCACCGAGAACACTTTGTCGGCGTCCAGGCCGGCGTTTTGCGCGAAGGCCACGCCCTCCGCCAGAGCTTCCACCAGCCCGGCCACGCAGATCTGGTTGACCATCTTGGTGAGCTGGCCGCTGCCGACGGGCCCCATCAGGCTGATGGCCTTGCCGAAATGGGCCAGTATTGGTTCGACCTGCTCAAACACCGCTTGCCGCCCGCCGCACATGATCGACAGCTGACCCTTTTCGGCGCCCTGTTGACCTCCGGAGACCGGGGCATCGAGAAAGTGGGCATCGCGCCCGGCGCAGGCCTGATCCAGCTGCCGGGCCATAGCGGCGCTGGCGGTGGTGTGATCGATCAGCACGGCATCGGCTTTAAGCGTAGTCAGGGCGCCCTGGTCGCCCAGGGTGACCTGATGCAGGTCATCGTCGTTGCCGACGCAGACAAACACCAGGTCGGCCCCCTCGGTGGCTGCGGCCGGGGTGTCGGCCTGGCTGCCTGGGTATTCGTTGGTCCATTGGCTGGCGCGTTCACGGGTGCGGTTGTAAACGGTCATGGTCAGGCCGGCGCGGGCCAGGTGGCCGGCCATCGGGTAGCCCATGGTGCCCAGGCCGATAAAGGCCGCTTTCAGGGTGCTCATGGCGCATTTTCTCCCAACGGGTAGGATGCCAGGCTGTCCTCGGTGAGGCTGCCCAGATAGAGCGTATTACTGCGTTGCTCGACACTGGTGATCGGTGAGAAGGCGTTGTTGCCATCATCCTGGAGGTTGGCGATGACCTGCCCCTGTTCGTTCAGCCCCAGCACGAAAGCATGGTGAACCGGTTGTGGCTGCAGGAATGCCGGCAAACGGTAAGCGACCTTGCGCAGCAGCGGCTTGTCAGCCATGCCGTCCAGCATGGCGTTACGCGGACTGAACAGGGCCAGCCAGAAGGTGCCATTGCCATTGGCGGAGACGCCATCGGGGATGCCCGGCAGGTTGTCGAGAAAGATGTCATGGCTGCCAGCTTTGGCGCCCTTCAGCCAGTAGCGGGTAATGCGATAACTGCCGGTTTCATTGACCAGCACAAAATCCTCGTTTTGGGACAGGGCAATGCCATTGGCAAATTGCAGGCCATCAAGCAGCACTTCAGTCTTGCCGCTGGCGGGGTCATAGCGCAACAGGCGACCATGACCGCCATGCTCGATGATGTCATCGCGTCCTTTCATGGCCGGGCCGAACTTGCTGGAGGCATCAGAGAAGTAGATGCGTCCGTCGCTGGCCACATCCACGTCGTCGGCAAAGCCGAAACGTAACCCGGCGGCGCTGTCGGTGAGCACCTGGGTGGCACCGGATTCAACGTTCACGCGCAGTAGCCCCCGGTAGCCGTCCGCTACCACCAGGCTGCCATCGGGAGCAAAGTCCAGTCCCAGCGGGCGGCCATGGGTATCGGTGATCAAATCCGGGTGTTTACCGTTGGCATTCATGCGCACCAGGCGACCGTCCTGGTAACCGGCGTAGAGGTTGCCATCGGCATCGATAGCCACGTCTTCCGGGCCGATACCCGCCCCCTTGCCAAGCAGCGTGACACTGGCCAGTTTCTGGTTGACTGCGTATTGGCCTTGCAGGGCTGGCGCCTTGGGGGCGTGCCAGGCCACAGGTTGGATGGGCACAGGCCAGAAAAGCAAGTAGCCGGCGACACCGGCGATGATCAGTAGCGCGATTCGTTTTTTCATGATGAGGATCTGGAGTTGCCAATGATCCGCTGATGCTTGCATGACCGTGCCAGGGGCGCAAATGCACAGTCTGTATGGCACGTCATGAATCTGTTTTGTGATGGCCAGATACAAAAAAAGCCGCCCTTGGGCGGCTTTTTTGTCGGCGGAGCGGGCGCTTATTTGCGCTCGTTGACCGGCACGAATTCGCGCTCGGCTTCGCCGGTGTACAGCTGGCGCGGGCGGCCAATCTTGTACGGGTTGGAGATCATTTCGTTCCAGTGTGCAATCCAGCCCACGGTGCGGGACAGGGCAAAGATTACGGTGAACATGGAGGTCGGGATGCCAATCGCCTTGAGGATGATACCGGAGTAGAAGTCCACATTCGGGAACAGTTTCTTCTCCTTGAAGTAGGGGTCGTTCAGGGCGATTTCTTCCAGTTTCATGGCCAGTTCCAGCTTCGGATCATTCACGCCCAGCTCGGCGAGAACTTCGTGGCAGGACTCACGCATTACGGTGGCACGCGGGTCGTAGTTCTTGTAGACGCGGTGACCGAAGCCCATCAGCTTGAACGGGTCGCTCTTGTCCTTGGCCTTGGCAATATAGGTTTCGATGTTATCAATGGAACCGATTTCATCGAGCATGTTCAGCACCGCCTCGTTGGCACCGCCATGGGCCGGGCCCCACAGGGCGGAAATGCCAGCAGCGATACAGGCGAACGGGTTGGCACCGGAAGAGCCGGCCAGGCGCACGGTGGAGGTGGAGGCATTCTGCTCGTGATCCGCATGCAGGATGAAGATGCGGTCCATGGCCTTGGCCAGGGTCGGGCTGATCTTGGACTCTTCACAGGGGTTGCCGAACATCATGTGAAGGAAGTTTTCTGCATAGCCCAGGTCGTTGCGCGGGTACATGAACGGCTGGCCCAGAGCGTACTTGTAGCACATTGCCGCAATCGTGGGCATCTTGGCGATCAGGCGGTACGCGGTGACTTCCCGGTGCTGCGGGTTATTGATGTCCAGGGAGTCGTGGTAGAAGGCGGAGAGGGCGCCAACCACGCCGCACATGATGGCCATCGGGTGGGCATCACGGCGGAAACCGTTGAAGAAATTACGGATCTGCTCGTGCACCATGGTGTGGTTTTTCACGGTGCTGACGAACTGTTCCTTTTGTTCGGCGGTGGGCAGTTCACCGTAGAGCAGGGTGTAGCACACTTCCAGGTAGTCGGACTTGCCGGCCAGCTCCTCAATGGAGTAGCCACGGTGCAGCAGCTTGCCAACCTCACCATCAATAAAGGTGATCTTGGATTCACAAGAGGCGGTGGAGGTAAAGCCGGGGTCGAAGGTAAAGACGCCGTTAGCTACCAGTTTGGACACGTCGATAACGTCGCGGCCCAGGGTCGGGGTGTAGATAGGCAGATCCAGTTCCTTGCCATCTACCTTGAGAGTGGCTTTCTTCTCGGTCATGGGAATGTCTCCATTGGCGGACGAGGGAACGTTCCTCAAGGTAAGGAAGGTCCTCCAAAGCGCGGGGGACGTTAAAGTTTTGACACCCCTTTGTCAACGCGCAAGGCCTTTCTGACGCTTGGGACTTTTGTAGGGTAAACAGTCCGTTACGCTGTCGTGTCGTTATTGTGCCATAGTTGTGCACGGTATTTGAGTGCCGCTCCGGGAATGTGCACCATTGTAAATCAAGGCATTAGCGAATGCTGATTGCGACAGCGTTTGTTTTGCGTGGTACCCGGCGATATACTGCCGCCCGGCAGGAACCTCGCTTAGGAGGTTTCACACGGGCCCACCCCGGCCCGGGCAAGGTAAACAGAGCCAATCTTCACGCTTTGATCAGTTTGCCTTTGCCAAAGTTCCCGACAACCGCCCCGTGAGGGGCCCGGCTATAAGTAGGCTACCGTGAACGACAAGAGACCCGTTAACCTCGATCTGACGACGATCAAGTTCCCGGTCACTGCCATTGCGTCCATTACCCACCGTGCAACCGGTGTGGCCATTTTCCTGGCCCTGCCGATTCTGCTGTGGATGCTGGATCGTTCTTTGGCGTCTCCCGAGAGCTTTGCGGACCTGAAAGATCTGATGACCTCCCCGCTGGCAAAACTGGTGGTATGGGCCATTCTGGCCGTTTTGCTGTATCACCTGGTGGCGGGTATCCGACACCTGATTATGGACACCGGCGTAGGTGAAACCCTGGAAGGCGGCCGTCGTGGCGCCAAACTGGTGTTTGTTATCTCCGCTGTACTGATTCTGCTGGTAGGAGGCTGGATATGGTAACCAGTGTAACGAGCCTGGGCCGCAACGGCCTGTATGACTGGCTCATCCAACGGGTTTCCGCTGTTGTTATCGGCGTATACCTGATCGGCATGCTTGGCTATCTGATTGGTAGTGGTGACCTGGATTATGGCACCTGGAAAGCCTTCATGGGTTCCGTGCCCATGCAAATCGCCAACACCCTGCTGGTGTTTTCCGTGGCCGCCCACACCTGGATTGGCCTGTGGGGCGTCACCACCGACTACCTGACCGGTCTGACTTTCGGCAAGGCGGCTACCGGTGTGCGTCTGGTGGCGCAAATGGCAATCGCATTGCTGCTGCTGGTCTACGTACTGTGGGGCCTGGTAATGATTTGGGGAGGGGCGTAATCCATGTCCATTCGTACTATTACTTTTGACGCCATCGTAGTTGGCGGCGGCGGCGCCGGTATGCGCGCCTCGCTGCAGATGGCCCAGTCCGGTTTCAAGACCGCGCTGATTTCCAAGGTTTTCCCGACCCGTTCGCACACCGTATCCGCCCAGGGCGGCATCACCTGTGCGATTGCTTCCGCTGATCCCAACGATGATTGGCGCTGGCACATGTACGATACCGTCAAGGGCTCCGACTACATCGGTGACCAGGACGCCATCGAATACATGTGTAATGTGGGTCCGGAAGCGGTGTTCGAGCTGGACCATATGGGTCTGCCGTTCTCCCGTACCGAAGAAGGCCGAATCTACCAGCGTCCGTTTGGTGGTCAGTCCAAGAACTTCGGTGAGGGTGGTCAGGCCGCCCGTACCTGTGCGGCCGCTGACCGTACCGGCCACGCGCTGCTGCACACCCTGTACCAGCAGAACCTGAAGAACGGTACCCAGTTCTACAACGAGTGGTATGCCGCTGACCTGGTTAAAGATGCCCAGGGCAATGTCTGTGGTGTGATTGCCATCTGCATCGAAACTGGCGAGACCGTGTTCTTCAAGGCGAAAGCCACCGTGTTTGCCACCGGCGGTTCCGGCCGTATCTTCGCTTCTACCACTAATGCCCTGATCAACACCGGTGACGGTGTGGGCATGGGCCTGCGTGCCGGCGTACCGGTGCAGGACATCGAAATGTGGCAGTTCCACCCCACCGGCATCGCCGGCGCCGGTGTACTGGTAACCGAAGGTTGCCGGGGCGAGGGTGGCTATCTGATCAACAAGGACGGCGAGCGCTTCATGGAGCGTTACGCGCCGAACGCCAAAGACCTGGCGTCCCGCGACGTGGTAGCCCGTTCCATGATGATGGAAATCCTCGACGGCCGCGGTGCCGGCCCGGATGGTGACCATGTGTTCCTGAAACTTGACCACCTGGGCGAGGACGTGCTGCACAGCCGCCTGCCGGGTATCTGTGAACTGGCCATCACCTTTGCCCAGACCGACCCGGTCAAAGAGCCGATTCCGGTCGTGCCGACCTGTCACTACATGATGGGTGGCATCCCCACCAATATTCACGGTCAGGCGTTGAAGATGAGCGGCGGCCATGAAGGCGAAGACCAGTCCGTTAACGGTCTCTTCGCGGTGGGTGAGGTAGCTTGTGTATCCGTACACGGTGCCAACCGTCTGGGCGGCAACTCGCTGCTTGACCTGGTTGTGTTCGGTCGCGCCGCCGGCCTCTACATCGAGGACGCGCTGCGTCAGGGCATGACCCAGTACGAGCCGAGCGACGATGATATCGATCAGGCGCTGAGCCGTGTGCGTCGCTGGGATGAATCCACCGGCGGTGAGTCCGTGGCGTCTCTGCGCAAGGAGCTGCAGAGCACCATGCA
>JAWVWY010000035.1:0-22742 GCA_033723495.1 Alcanivorax sp.
AGGATCGGCTTCGGCGCGAAGGAGACCTTCGCGAACTGCACGCGATCCGCTACGGATTTAAGCCGGCCTATGTGCGCCTTGACGAGATTTAGGCGGTGCCGCAGGCCCTCACGGTTGGCGATCTGGATATTGAGGCCGGGCCGGGCATTGATCTCCAGCATCATCGGGCCATGCTCACGGTCCATCACCAGGTCCACCCCCAGATAGCCCAGGCCGGTCAGGTCATAACAACGGGCCGCCAGTTCCAGGCATTCCTGCCAGTCCGGCAGCTGTAGGCCGGCCACCGGATGAGCTGTATCCGGGTGCCGCTCAATCTTCATGTTATGCCAGGTGCCCCCCAGGGTGACGCCGGAAGACAGATCCAGCCCCACGCCGATGGCGCCCTGATGCAGGTTGGCCTTGCCCTGGGACTGGCGGGTGGGCAAACGCAACATGGCCGCCACCGGGTAGCCCTGCAGGACGATAATGCGGATGTCCGGCACCCCCTCAAAGGAAATCCGGTCAAACAGCTCGGTGGAACGAACCCGGTACTCGATCAGCGCATGATCGCGATGCCCACCGAGTGAATAGATACCGGACAGGATGCCGGAAATATGGTGCCCCAGCTCGTCACCGGTCACGATACGACCGGACGCCGAGCGGAAATAATCCTCAAAGCGATCGGCGATCACCATGATGCCGTCGCCACCGGCCCCCTGGGAGGGCTTGATCACGAAATCCGGGTACTTTTCCACCACCCGATCCAAAGCACCGATGCCCTGTTCGGTCTTGATAATGCCATAGACATGCGGCACCCGGATGCCCGCCTCCAGCGCCATATGTTTGGTCCTGATCTTGTCATCCACCAGCGGATAGAGATGGCGCTGGTTGTAGCGCAGCACATAGTCACCATTGCGCTGGTTGATGCCCATCACCCCGCGCGCGCGCAGCGCCTTGCGGGTTTTTGACCAGAACATCAGTGGCCCTCCTCCACCATGGCCCGGAAACGAATCAGCTCCATCAAGCGGTAACCGCGATAGTGGCCCATGACCACCATGAAGCCGGCCACACAAAGCAGAATGCCGGGGAAGGTAAAGACCAGGTAGACCAACGGATCCCAGACCATCAGCAAATGGCAGGATATGGCCGCCACCAGGGTACCCAACGCCACCTTGATGGACTGGCTCCCGCCGCGCTCTTCCCAGACAATCGAGGTACGCTCGATCACCATGGTCAGAATCACCATGGGGAACAGCGCCACGGACAGGCCCGACGCCACCCCCAGCTTGTAGCCAAACAGGCTGATCAGCGCCATCACCATGACCACAAAGGTCAGCACCACCGACAGCCTGGGCAGCAACTGCAACTTCAGGTGCTCCAGGTACGAGCGCACCGACAGGCCGATCATGGTGATGAAGGTAAACAACAGCACGCCCCACACCACCGCGGTTTCGCGGAAGGCCAGCGCAATCAGCACCGGCGTAAAGGTCCCCAGGGTCTCGATGCCGATCAGCTGACGGATCAATAACACCAGCAGCACGCCGATCGGAATCATGATCAGGGTCCGGTAAAGCTGCTGGGTGGGCAGCGGCAGTTCGTAGAGCGAGAAATCGATAAAGCTCTTGATGTCCTTGAGGCGCAGGGACTGGGCCAGCTGCAGGGCACTCATCTCGTTCTCGTGCACGCTAAAGGTGACATTGGCGCTCTTGCCGCCCTCGATGCGCATCAGCGAATCCGGGCCACTCCACCACACCAAACGGTCGGCGGGCAGTCCCTGCTGGCCATTGAGCGGGTTGAAATAGAGCCATTTCTTGCCATTGAAACTGCGCAACCACAGCTCCGGTTGCTGCTCCTTGCTTTCCAGCAGACGCAGGGTATGAACCGGTTCGGCCGGGATATGGGCCACCGCCAGCAACAGGTCGATCACCCGGGCCCGGTTCTCGGCACTCAGGTCACTGCCCAGCAGCAACTGCACATTGTCGTTGTCCAGCTCATTGACGCGCTTGATGGTTTCGCTGATAAAGGTTTCCACGTCCGCCGAATGATTACGGATCGGCTCCAGCAGCGCATCGGCGGCCAGCTTTTCCGGCCCTTCCAGGGTCGGGGCCGGGCGAAACTGCGGGCCGGCATCCTCTTCGGCGGCATCCGCGTAACGGGGCGTCAGCATCAGCCGGTAGTAGAGAAACTGATTGCCCTCTCCGCGGCGTGCAGACCAGGTCACCTGGCGGTTGCCCTTGTCCCGGTTTACGTTGACGCCATAGTTGTTGGAGATGAAACTCTCGTTGAGCGTGGTATAACCGGAATCCAGCGGCGGCACGAACATACGCACCTTGATCGGCTTGCTGCCACGGGCCTTGAAGCTGACCTGGGCATCCACCACCCACACCGGGTCCTTTTCACTCTGGGTGAGCGGCACCTTCTGCACCATGATCTGATAGGCAATACTGCCTGCCCCGAGCAGGAACAGGGCAAGAGCCAACAGCCGGGCTTGCAGCTTAACAGAACCCATTATTGCGCCTTGGCGGCCTCCTTGGTCTGATTCTTCAATTTCACGCTCTGGCAGGCCGGGGCCGCCATGGCCATGGTCTGGGCCGGATCCACCACCGCTTTCAAGGCTCGCAACGCATCAGCTCCGATCAACAGGGGATAGCGGAAATCACTACGGTCGGTGAGATTCACGTCTACCCGTGCCAGATGGCCCCCCATACACAGGGTCAAGGTCACCACCGGCCGGCGGCTGTAATCCCGTTCCTGCGCGTCCAGGCTATCCGCCCGGCGCTTGATGCGCACATGTCGGGAGAGAGGCAACTGAACATCGTCCCACTGATCGTGGCGGATACCCCAACGCTCCCGCTCCTGACGATTCACCGCCAGATCAAATTCCACCATCTTCTCGCCGTCCCGTTCAAACACCTTAATGTAACGGGCACTCAATGACGCGGTTTGCGCACCGGTGTCCAGCTTGGCGGGCAAGGTGATGCCCAGCTCCGGGATTGACACCTTCTCATGTAACCCAAAAATCTGCTTATCACCGGGTCCGCCGGCATATGCCGTCAGGGACCACAGCAGACAAAATAGCACCTGTAAAATCCGCATCCTAACAACCTGGCCGGCAAAGCCCTATCCTGAATCGACACGATTCCGGCTCAACGCGACGGCGGCTCTGACCCGCGCGCCGAAAAATGGTTGCGCCATTCTAGGCCAAGCGACAGCACGCCGCAGAAACAACCGCAAAAATTTGACCCATTTCACATTCTGTTTCGCCCTGCAGACAGCCCGACATGACAGACAGGTGGACTATCGCCGACACACAGCGCTGCTATAATGCGCGCCCCTGCGGGATGTCAGCGCCATCCCGCCCACCTTTATTGGAGCAACACTTGTGATTGAACGTCTGCGCAATATCGCCATCATCGCCCACGTTGACCACGGCAAGACCACCCTGGTGGACAAGCTGCTGCAACAGTCCGGCACCCTGGGAGACCGCGCCGGCGACATCGAACGGGTGATGGACTCCAACGACCTGGAGAAGGAACGGGGCATCACCATCCTCTCCAAGAACACCGCCATCCAGTGGAACGACTACCGCATCAACATCGTTGACACCCCCGGACACGCCGACTTCGGCGGTGAGGTGGAGCGGGTCATGTCCATGGTGGATTCCGTGCTGCTGCTGGTGGACGCGGTGGACGGTCCCATGCCGCAGACCCGCTTCGTGACCCAGAAGGCGTTTGCCGCCGGCCTCAAGCCGATCGTGGTGATCAACAAGATCGACCGCCCCGGTGCCCGCCCGGACTGGGTGATGGATCAGGTCTTCGACCTGTTCGACAACCTCGGCGCCACCGATGAGCAACTGGATTTCCCGGTGATCTACGCCTCCGCCCTGAACGGCATCGCCGGCCTGGAAGCCGACAACCTGGCCGACGACATGACGCCGCTGCTGCAGGCCATCGTCGACAAGGTCGACTACCCGGATGTGGACGCCGACGGCCCCTTCCAGATGCAGATCTCCTCGCTGGACTACAACAGCTATCTGGGCATCATCGGCATCGGTCGGGTCAAGCGTGGCCAGATCAAGGCCAACAGCCCGGTGAAGGTGATCGGCGCCGACGGCAATGTGCGCAACGGCAAGATCCTCACCATCATGGGCTACCACGGCCTGGAGCGGGTGGATGCCCCCAGCGCCTCCGCCGGCGAGATCGTCTGCATCACCGGCCTGGACCCGCTGAACATCTCCGACACCCTCTGTGACCCGGCCAATGTGGAAGCCCTGCCGCCGCTGAGCGTGGACGAACCCACCGTGAGCATGTTCTTCCACGTCAACACCTCGCCGTTCGCCGGCCAGGACGGCAAATTCGTCACCAGCCGCCAGATCCGTGAGCGCCTGGAAGCGGAGCTCAAGCACAACGTGGCCCTGCGCGTGGAAGAGACCGGCAGCGCCGACCAGTTCCGCGTCTCCGGCCGCGGCGAGCTGCACCTGTCAGTACTGATCGAAAACATGCGCCGCGAAGGCTTCGAGCTGGCTGTGGGTCGCCCGCAGGTGATCATCCGCGAAGAGGATGGCGTCAAGCAGGAACCCTACGAAACCGTGATCGCCGACGTGGAAGAACAGCACCAGGGTGCCATCATGGAGCAGCTGGGTCTGCGCAAGGCGGAAATGACCAACATGGAGCCGGACGGCAAGGGCCGTGTGCGCCTGGAGTTTCTGGTACCCAGCCGTGGCCTGATCGGCTTCCGCAGCCAGTTCCTGACCCTGACTTCCGGTACCGGCATCCTCAACAGCACCTTCAGCCACTACGGTGAGTTCAAGGCCGGCGACATGGCCAAGCGCATCAACGGCGTACTGGTGTCCATGGTCAAAGGCAAGGTGCTGGGCTTCGCCCTGTTCAACCTGCAGGAACGTGGCCGCATGCTGATCGACCCCAACGTGGATGTCTACGAAGGCCAGATCATCGGTATTCACAGCCGCGGCAACGACCTGGTGGTCAACCCCACCAAGGGCAAGCAGCTGACCAACATGCGCGCCTCCGGTACCGATGAAAACATCGTCCTGACCCCGCCGATCCGCTTCAGCCTGGAGCAGGCGCTGGACTTCATCGAAGACGACGAGCTGGTGGAAGTGACGCCCAACTTCCTGCGTCTGCGCAAGAAGCTGCTCACCGAAACCGAGCGCAAGCGCGCCGGTCGCTAGGGCGATCAGCACGCACCACAAAAAAGGGCAGCCGAGGCTGCCCTTTTTTGTTGGCCGGTCTGCCCGTCAGTGTTTCACGTAAAAACGGGAAATATCCTTGAGCAGCCCCGCCAGGTTGTCCTTCTCCCTGGCCATCACCGCGCCGGAGTTGGGCACCGCCTTGTCATCGGCGGTGGTCACCGCCGTGTAGCCCGCACCGGCCAGGTTCATTGGCATGGAGACCTTGTAGTCCTTGCCGATATAGCCGAGCGCATTCCAGGAACCGATCACCCGGTAACGGTCATTGGTGGGCTTGAGCAAGTTGTGCGCATCCACGGAATAATCCGCCGGCGGGTTGGTCACCCCCAGTAGCGGCATCAGGGTCGGCACGATATCCAGATGGCTGGTGGGCGCATTCACCACCCTGGCGCCCTCGCCCGGCACATGCAGCACAAAGGGCGTATGGATCTGCTGGTTATGGAAGGCGGAGTTATGCCCCCAGCGACCGTTCTCCATGAACTCCTCACCGTGGTCACCGGTAACAATGACAATGGTGTTGTCCAGCAGGCCCTTTTCCTTCAGGTGAGCCAGCACCCGACCCAACTGAATATCCAGCTCGTGGGTGGCGTTGATATAGCGGTTCTTGATCAGGCCGATATCCTTCTTCACATCCACCGTGGCGTAGTTGAATGCCTTCAGGTAGTGGGGCCGGATCACCGCGTCATCCGGGAAGAAATAACGGGCATGGGATGACTCGAAGAACATGAAGCCCAGGAACGGCTTGTCATCCGCCTGGGCGCCATCGACAAAATGATTGAGCCGGGTGACATTATCGCGGTCATCCTTCCAGCCCACCTGCTTGTCATTGCTGTGCAGCAGGTCCGATGGCAGGCCCGCCCACACCGTCTTGTCGAATTCCGGGTAGGTGAATTCGGCACTGGTATAAAGCCCGAACTGATAGCCCTGCTTCTGCAGCAGGTTAATCAGGGCCGGCGGCTGACGGGCATCCAGGAAGGAGAACCAGTAACTGGCCGGCATGCCATAGAACATGGTGAAGATACCCCAACGGGTACCATTACCGCCGCTGTAATGGTTGGTGTAACGCCAGTTTTTCTGCGCAAAAGCCCACAGGTTGGGCATGATTTCCGGCGTCAACATATCCCAGCGTAACGACTCGCAGGCCAGCCAGATAATGTTGGGTTTGGGCGCATTGGCTTCCAGCTGGATCGGATGCAGCGGGTAGTTGAGGCGGCCTTTCTGGGCCATCTTCATATTACTGTGGCGCACGGGTTTCTCGCCCAGAGAGACGAGAAAATGCGAGAAAGTGGTCTGCTGGTAGAAAGGAATCTGCTGGGACGCCATCAACACCGAACGGTAGCTCTTGAAATGGCTGACACCAAAGGTGGCCCGCTCACCCAGCATGCACAGGAAGATTGCCGCCAGCGCCCACTTCAGCCAACCGGCCTTGCCCGCTTGCGGGCTGGCAAAGCGATAGAGCGCCCAGAACAGCAGCACCTCGAACACCACAATGGCCACACAGATACCGACAATGGTCATCTTGGTGCCGGTACTGCTTTCCAGCGAATCAATGCCACCCGGTGTGGTAATCAGATTCCAGACAAAACCGTTCAGGTGAAAGCCGTACATGCCGAAAATGACGCGATCCGTATACAGCAGGATCACCATGGCCGCCGCGCCCAGCACCGCCACCACCGATGACAGCCACTGACCTTTGGGCAGATGCTTGAGCAGCCATACCAGAATCATCAGCGGCAACAGGTATACCAGGCCATAACCGAACGCCGCCGCCAGGGTAAACAGCCAGGCCGGGCCGGTCAGGCTACTGCTGGCGATTGACAGCACCAACGCCACCAGCACCAGGTAATTCACCACCCAGAAACGCCGGCGGGCACAACTCCATGCATCAGTCATGCACACACATCCTCGAATTAACGTGACAAAGAGACAGCAACACAGGGTAGCGAATCATACTCCACCCCGTCTTAATGGTGGCTTAAGGTAAGCCCTTTAGGCCCGGGCAACAATGCCCGGGTGACCGGCATGGCCGCCTGCCAGGCAGGTGACGCCCCCAAAAAAAAGGCTGACAGATGTCAGCCCAATCACCGGAAAACCCGTCTCCTGCCTAGCAGGTCTGATAATCATCCTCATCAAAATCAGCCATCTGCGCCGCATACTGGGACGCAAAGCCCGGATACATGGTGGCATTGAAACCCTCGGCGGTGAGATACCAGCTCTTGCAGCCGGAGTTCCAGTTGGTCTTCGCCAGGCGTTTCTGAATCGCCCGGTTGTGCTTGCTCTGTGCGGTTTCTTTCACATCCAGCACTTTCAGCCCCCGGTCCAGAATCTTGCGGATGCCCTTCACCGCGTAATCCAGCTGGCATTCCATATAGACCAGCGCCGAGTTGTGACCGGGACCGGAATTGGGGCCAAACGTCATGAACAGGTTGGGGAAGCCGGCCACATTGATACTCTTGTAGGCCTGCGCCCCGGCCTGCCATTCCTCGCCCAGCACCCGGCCATCCAGGCCCTTGACCGGGAACGGCGTACCGGAATGACTGACATCGAAGCCGGTGGCAAACACGATGCAGTCCACCTGATGCTCGATGCCTTCCACGGTGCGAATACCCTGCTCGCTGATGCGGGCAATCGGCCAGGTAATCAACTTGGCATTGTCTTTCTGCAGCGCCGGGTAGTAATCGTTGGAGACCAGCACCCGCTTGCAGCCAATAGTGAAATCCGGCGTCAGCTGACGGCGTAGCCAGCGATCCTTGACCTGACGGCGCAGGTGCAGCCTGGCCAGTCGCTCGGCCAGCCGAGTCAGCGGCGAATTCCAGATCACCGCCAACGCCATGCTCTCGTGACTCCAGAACAGCAGGCTACGCATGGCCTGCTGGCTAGCCGGCAGCTTGCGAAACAACACCTTATACCATGCCGGCGTGCTGAAATCCGGTCGCGGCAGCACCCAGCCCGGGGTGCGCTGGAAGACCTTCACATGCCTGGCGACTTTCACCAGCTCGGGAATGATCTGGATACCGCTGGCGCCGGTGCCGATCACCGCCACATTCTTGCCGGCAAAGTCATAGTCATGATCCCAGCGGGCGCTGTGGATCTTGTGCCCGCGGAAATCCTCGATGCCGGCAATGGCCGGCAAGCTGCAATTGGACAACGGCCCCTGGGCCATCACTGCAGCCCGACCGGCAAAGCGCTCTCCCTGGTCGGTGGTGGCTGTCCAGATTCCCTTGCTCCTGTCAAAACTCAGACCCGCCACGTTTTTCTCGAAGCGGATGTGCTTTTGCAGGTCGAACTGCGCCACCAGGTGATGGATATAATCAAGGATCTCGGCACTGCCGGAGAAACTGCGCGACCAGTCCGGGTTGGGGGCGAAGGAATAGGAATACAGGTTGGAGGGAATATCACAGGCCGCGCCCGGATACTGGTTGTCCCGCCAGGTACCGCCGACATCTTTGGCGCGCTCCAGGATCACGAAATCCTCGATCCCCGCCTGCTTGAGGCGAATGGCCATGCCCAGGCCGGCAAAGCCGGCACCGATAATCAGTACCGACACGGGCTTCAGTGCTGGCGCTTTTTTCGCGCCGGCTTTTTTCACTGTGGTTTTCTTCGTCGCGGCCTTGCTGGAGGCAACTTTTTTCACCGCCTTCTTGGGCGCGGCCTGACGGACAGAGGCCTTGCGTGGCGGCGCTTGCTTGGCGTTGGATTCAGTCATGGGACAAACTCTTGAGTGTTCTCGTCAGAACGCCACGGCCGGTCAGCCGCTGGTGTTCCGGGTGATGGCAACAATCATCAATGGGTCGCGGTGGGCTGCCAGGTGAGTTCCTTTACCCAGGACGGCACCGCCGGCAGCGCCCTGCGCGGCACCATGCCGGTGACCTTTACCAGCGCATCTACCGGCACGTGATAGAGCTTATTGCCGCGGTTGGTCACCCAGCGCCCATGCTGCCTGATCAGCTGGAACCAGGGGTTGCGGCGGCCATCCGCCGTACGCCCGCCGATCTTCTCGAATTTCTCCATGGCCTTATAGAGCTTCTCTTCCGGCAGCCCCATGGCAATTACGTTGTCGCGCATCTTGTTGAGCAACGGCATATAGGAGGCAATGCCGAGAATCAGACGCGGGTCCATGACCCGGGCCATCATCGTCACCATCTTGATATAGGAGGCACTGCGCCCCTGCATTTCCATCACAGTGAACCCCACCCCCAGGTGGCGGGACTCATCGTCGTTGATCTTCTCGAAAGCCTGGTGGCAGACCGGGTCTTTCACGGTATCCAGCAGGAAGGTGCAGAGTGCACCATCAAGGGCGATTTCCAGCATTGGCACCACGGTACCCAGCACATAGACCGGCATCTCGTCGGCAAAGCGGTCCAGCCACTCGATGATGATGCGCAGGTTGACGTTGGGCTCGGGAATTTCCTCGCCGTCCAGCATGCCCCAACGACGCATCAGCGCCATCTCGGCGTTGGCATGGCGCTGTTCCTCGGCGTGGAAGTAGGTGTAGATTTCCCGCAGGGTGTCAGTGGGGGCCGTCCTGGCCAGAGCGGCAAAGGCCCGCGCACCGACATGCTCGATCCACATCAGGTCGGCCATGAATTCCTTCAGTTTCGGCCACTGCTGTTCGGTAATCAGTTCGGCACCGGGGGCCTCCCAGTCGATATCCGACAGGGCCCACTGGGTACCTTTGATTTTTGTCAGCATCTTGTCCAGGTCAATGGCAGCCATGGGGTTACTCCTCATGCAAAGGACATGCATCCATGTCCCGGGTTGTGCAAACAAGACCGCCGGCCCGATTCGGACCCGACGGCGAAAATCTGATTAACAGCGCTTTACTGTTACATTAATCAATGTAACGATAAGTCGAATGCTCGTTCGGATACAATTCGGAAACCCCATGGCCAGAAAACCCCAGCAACAACGCTCCAAAACCACCGTCAACGCCATTGTTGAAGCTGCCCTGATCGCCATTGCCGAGCAGGGGCCTGCAGCCATGACCACACGCCAAGTCGCTGATATTGCAGGAATTGGTGTGGGCTCCCTGTACGAATACTTCGAAAACAAGGAAGCCATCATCGCCGCCGCCAGCGAGCGTTTCGTCAAGGACACCGTGGCCATGATTCAGCCCCTGGTGCCACAGCTTGTTCGGATGGGTATCCGCGACGCCATCAGCAAACTGCTGTTTTCCTTTCGGGATTTTCTGGGGGAGAACAACCAGCTCTATCTGAAATGCGCGCGCCATGCCTTCAGTATCGACATGGTCATCCACCAGAAGCCCATCAACCGGGTGCTGATGGACTTCTTCACCCAGTACCTGATGCACCACCCGGAAATGCTCAAGCTGCCGAATATTCCAGCGGTGGCCTATTTCTATATCAACGGGGGCATCTTTACCGTGGTCCGCCACCTTTCGGAAGAGCAGCCTACCCAGACCTTCGAAGAGCTGGTCACCGTCTTTGGCGACATTCTCGCCAGCTATGTGGAACACAAACTGCAGGAGCAGGAATCCTGACGAGCTTTGCGGCCTGCAGGCGGATAGCAAAGCGTTGTTCGCCGCCGCGCCAGCATAAAAAAGCGCCCGCCCCTGATGGGGACGGGCGCGTCATGCGTCGACCACCGCGCCTCTAGGCGGCGGATCGGTTCGCTTGCTGGCCGGCCTCATACACCACGTCATAATCACCCAGTGCAAATGTACTGAGGCGCTTTTTCAGCGTTTTCAGTGACCAGGGCCAGGCAGCAAAGTTGCGGCCATTCTGGTCCAGGTAATAGCTCTTGCACCCCCCGCTGTTGAACACCGTGCCCTTCAGGTGCTTTTGCACCTTGTCATTATGGCGCTTGAGTACCCCGGGATTGATGGTGATGCGGCTTATTCCCTTGGCCTTGATCTGCTTCAACCCATCGATGATGTAGTCCAGCTGGGCTTCGGCCAGGCCGATGAAGGAGTCATACACCAGCACATTGGGCCCCAGCACCAGGAAGGCGTTAGGCACATCCTGCATGGTGGCACCGAGAAAGGCTTCCGGCGAGGTATCCTTCCAAAGGTCGGACAAACGCTCGCCATTGGCATTGATCACCTTGCGGCCAATCGGCGGATGGGACACTTCGAAACCGGTGCCCCAGATAATCACATCCACCTCGTGACGTTCGCCGTTGGCGGCGATCACGGTGTTGCCCTCCACGGCCACCAGACCATGGGGAATCAGGTTGGCGTTGTCCGCCTGCAGGGCCGGGTAGTAGTTGTTGGCGAACAGGATACGCTTGCAGCCCAGGGTAAAGTCCGGGGTTACCGCTTCACGCAAGGTCTTGTCCTTGATCTGCAGCTTCAACAGCTGTTTGGCCGCAGTGTTCACCGGTTTCAGGGCCGCCGGATTACGCAGGCCGAAGTTGATCACGTTGAGGGACTGGGCCACCGCCTTGCGCCAGGTCTTCTGGATAATCGGCAACTTGTCGATCAGCTGCTTGCTGGTATCGCCCAGATCCATATCCGGCTTGGGCAGCACCCAGGGGGCGGTGCGCTGGAACACATGCAGCTCTTTCACCCGGGGCTGAATCTGCGGCACGAACTGGATCGCCGAGGCGCCGGTGCCGATTACCGCCACCCGCTTGCCGGAGAGGTCATAATCATGGTTCCACCTGGCGGAGTGGAACATTTCACCCTTGAAGCTATCCAGCCCCGGCAGCGCCGGGATCTGCGCCTCGGTAATCGGCCCGGTGGCAAACACCACGGTGCGCGCCAGGGTCTGGGTCTGCTTCCCGCCACATTGAGTATCCAGCACCCACAGGTGCCGGTTTTCATCCCACCGGGCCTGTTCCAGCTCGGTACCGAACTCGATCATTTCCTGGATGCCGAAGTCCTCGCTGACCTCCTCCAGGTAACTGAGAATTTCCGGCTGCCGGGCAAACAAATGGCTCCATTTGCTGCTCGGTGCGAAGGAAAAGGAGTACAGCGAGGAGGGCACGTCACAGCCACAGCCCGGGTAGGTATTTTCCCGCCAGGTACCGCCGACACGCTGGGCCTTCTCGATGATCCTGAAATCGTGGTAACCCTCTTTCTTCATCTTGATCGCGGCACACAGGCCGGAAATGCCGGCCCCAACGATAAAGGTGTCATAAATCCTGGCTGCGGCGGCATTGCTATTTTGAGTAGCAGGCATGGTAAATAACCTCGCTTAATTCTTCACAAACCGATAGGAGAAACCCAACAGGTTGGCGTAAAGGTTGGGAGTGGCGCGCTTCATCACCCAGAACAGCTTGGCATCCACCTGGGGGGTGGTATACAGCTCGCCCTTGTCGAGGCGGTTCAGGGTCAGCTTGGCCACCGAATCACTGGTGGTCATGGCGTAGTTCATCAGCGCATGATCGGCCAGCCTGGAGTAACGGTCGGGAATGCGACCATCCTTGATGATATTGGTAGGCACCAGGGTCGGGCACAGCACGTTGACCTTGATATTGTCGCGCTTGAGCTCCGCGTAGAGCGTCTCTGACAGGGCACGCACGCCGGCCTTGGTGACGTTGTAGGCACTCATTTCCGGTGCTGCAGTGTAGGAGGCGGCAGAGGCCACATTGATGATGGCACCACGCCCCTGCTTCTTGAAGCCGGGCACGAAGTAATGGCAGCCGTGCACGACACCCCACAGGTTCACGTCCATTACCCACTTCCAGTCTTCCAGGCTCAGCTCTTCGAACTTGCCGCCGATGCCGACACCGGCGTTGTTGATCACCAGGGTCACCGGATTACCGAGCAGCTTTTCAGCCTTGGCCGCCAGCTGTTTGACCTGGCCGGCCTTGCCCACATCACAGGCTACCGCATAGGCGGTGCCACCGGCGTCTTCGATCAGCGCCACGGTTTCTTGCGCGCTTTCCAGTTTCAGGTCGGCACAGACCACCGCACTATTACGTCTGGCCAGTTCCAGCGCAAAGCTGCGACCGATGCCACTGCCGGCACCGGTGACCACGGCATAGCCGTTATAGCTCGGCTTGCCAGAACGGAACTTGAGAATATTCATCATTCGCTTTCACCTGCTCAGGTTCAGTATTCAGTGTTCGCTCAGGCACGCAGGGCCGGCACGAATTCCTTGGTCAGATACGGCGTCAGCAACCCGGTTTCCGGGTTCAGCAGCTTCTCTTTGTAATACTCCAGATAGGCGCTGGTATCGTGATCACTGGGGTGGAAATCCCGGCGCGTGTAATCCAGCAGATGGTTGATGGTACTGCCGAACACGCCGTCCTTGGGCCCGGCCAGCAAGCGGAGGCTGCGCCGCACGTCGTTCCAGTAACGTGGACTCAACAGATTACGCGGTTTACGGATCACCGGAATCAGCGAGGCCGCCACCGGAATCAGGACAGCGATGGTGATGGTCGCCAGCACGAAACCGCGCATGCGCAGCCAATAGTCACCGGACAACTCCTGAAACACATCATAGGCAATGTCCTTGTGCTCGGATTCTTCCAGCATGTGCCACATCCACAGGGCTCGCTGCTTTTCATCCTGGGACTCATAGAAGATGTCCTCATGCTTCATCATGTATTCCGACAGCACCGCAGTGAAATGCTCAATGCCTGCCATCATGGAAAGCTGCATGCGATTGGACAGTTTCTTGAAGCCGTATTCGAACACGTTATCGGCCAGAAAACGGTAGAAGGTCACCGGAAAACGGTGCTTGGCCAGCACATCGTTGAACTCGCTGTGCATCTTTGAATGGATCGCTTCCTGACCGATCAGGGCCGTGACCAGACGCTTGAGTTCCGGATCCTTGACGAACTGACGGTGATAACGGGCGGTATCGATCACCAGGTCTTCACCAAAGGTCAGGAAGATCGACAGTGCCTCAAAATACGCCGAGGCCAGCTCGGTGTTTTTGTAAAAGGTATCGTCCAGATCCCCGGCATCGAACTGGAAGTCCATATGGCGAATCGGCACGGCAGGCTTTTCCGCGCTACGCTTGGAAACATATTGATGGATGGTTGCAGTCGTCATTACGGTCACCTTTACTCCAAAAGAGCCCAGGGCAGGGCCGGCAGAGCCGCCACCCGCACTGTTACATTGAATGATGACACAATAAATCGAATGCTTGTTCGGATTCAATTCGGTTCAATGCGGATTCAGGAGCGCTCCGCCCGCCCTCCCCAAGCAACAGCTTGAGTCCTGAGAGGCGTCATCTACGCCTGCCAAAAAAAACCATAAACCACTGATAAAAATGATTTTTTATTCATTTCACGACAGCCAATACATGCTGCAGTGATGCCGCGGATGCTCGCCCTCGCCGGTGCTCAGAACACGGTAGCGGGGCTTGCCGACGAAAACAGAAACAAACGTTCGGATTTTACCTGGCAGACCGATGACGTCAGCGGCCTTACCGATGTCATCCGACCTCACCTGACCGGCACGCTCTGGGTGGCGGCAATTCCTATCATTGCCGGCCATCACCACGCTGCGTTTGAATGGCCTCTCACCGGTAACCCGGCACGGCAACGCCCGGTTACCTTTGCAGGCTGACAGCACGATACGACTATCGCATCATGTGCGCCTGCATACACTCCGCGGTCAGCCCCAGAACAGGAGACATCATGGCCATTCCCGCTTTCCTGCAAGAACGCCTGCAATTGCCGGCGGTCGCCTCCCCCATGTTTATCGTGTCCAACCCGGATCTGGTCCTGGCCCAGTGCAAGGCCGGTATTGTTGGCTCCTTCCCGGCCCTCAATGCCCGCCCGGCCGACCAGCTGGAGGTGTGGCTCAAGCGCATTACCGAGGAACTGGATGCCTACAACCAGGCCAACCCGGACCAGCCCGCCGCACCGTTCGCGGTAAACCAGATCGTGCACAAGTCCAATGGTCGTCTGGAGCACGACATGGAGCTGTGCGTGAAATACAAGGTGCCCATTGTCATCACCTCGCTGGGCGCACGCACGGATGTCAACGAGGCCATTCACAGTTATGGTGGCATCGTGTTCCACGACATTATCAACAACTTCTTTGCCAAAAAGGCCATCGAGAAAGGCGCCGACGGCCTGATCGCGGTGGCCACCGGCGCCGGCGGGCATGCCGGCACCCAGTCACCCTTTGCCCTGGTGCAGGAAATCCGGGAATGGTTCGATGGCCCGGTACTGCTGTCCGGCGCCATCGCCAAAGGGGATTCGATCCTCGCGGCCCAGGCCATGGGCGCCGACCTGGCCTACATCGGCTCAGCCTTCATCGCCACCGACGAGGCCAATGCCGACCAGCGATACAAGCAGTCCATCGTCGACAGCAATGCCGCCGACATCATCTACTCCAACCTGTTCACCGGGGTGCACGGCAACTACCTGCGCAGCTCCATCGAAGCCGCCGGCCTGGACCCGAACAATCTGCCGGAAAGTGATCCGTCAAAAATGGATTTCGGTGAGAATTCCGATAAGGGCGGCAAGGATGGCGCGAAACCCTGGAAGGATATCTGGGGCAGCGGCCAGGGCATCGGCGCGATCAAGAAAATCGGCCCGGCGGCCGACCTGATCGGCCGCCTGAAAACGGAATATAAAGCCGCCCGCCAGCGAATCAATGCCCTGCCCTGGGGCTGATTACAGGCATAAAAAAAGCCGGGGACGCCCCGGCTTTTTTTATTTTAACGCGGATCAGGCACCCAGCAGCGCCGCCACCAGTCCCTTTTTCTTGACCGGCTGGAAATCACCAAACTCCAGCACGCCATCATCAATGGCGCCATAACGGAGCTTGGGCAGATCCACCAGGTAGTTCTGCACCACTTGCCAGGGCTGCTTGGAACCCTGACGGGGCAGCTTGTCATTGGCACGCTGGATGTAACCGGACTGCATGCCCAGGAAGTTGTCGTCGGTGGCACAGTCTTCCTTGTCGCGGGGCACCACCGTCTGGGCGCCGGTCTTCTCCATGTGATTGAGCAGACGACAGACATACTCGCACACGATGTCGGCCTTCAGGGTCCAGGAGGAATTGGTGTAACCGAACACCAGCGCCATGTTGGGCACATCGCGCAGCATCATGCCCTTGTAGACCAGGGTTTCCTTCGGCTCCACCACCTTGCCATCCACCGTGCCCTGCACCCCGCCGAGCATCTGCACGTTCAGGCCGGTGGCAGTAATGATGATGTCCGCGTCCAGTTGCTTGCCGGACTTGAGCAGGATGCCGTTCTCGTTAAAACGCTCGATATGGTCGGTCACCACCTCGGACTCACCCTTGCGCAGGCTCTTGAACAGGTCGCCGTTGGGCACCGCACAGAGTCGCTCATCCCAGGGATTGTAGCGGGGGCGGAAGTGCGTCATGTCGAACTCATCCCCCAGCTGGCGCCTGGCGGCAGCCAGCAGCGCGCGGCGCACCAGCCGGGGGCGCTGCTTGGACAGCTTGTAAATCAGTCGCTGCAAGCCAATGTTGCGGGTGCGGGCCAGACGATAGACCAGCATTTCCGGCAGAAAACGACGCATTTTTTCGGAAATCGGATCCACTTCCGGCACCGTCGCCACATAGGTGGGAGAGCGCTGCAACATGGTGACCTTGGCACCGCGCTTGGCCATGGCCGGCACCAGGGTCACGGCGGTGGCACCGGAACCGATCACCACCACCTTTTTGCCTTCATAGGCCAGGTCTTCTGGCCAGTGCTGGGGGTGCACGATCTGCCCCTTGAAGTCCTGCTCGCCGGGGAAATCCGGGCGGTAGCCCTGGTCGTAGTTGTAATAGCCGGTGCAGGAGAACAGGAAATTACAGGTAAAGGTTTCCTGCTCACCGGTTTCCTCATTGGCAGTTTCAACGGTCCAGCGATTGTCATTACTGGACCAGTTGGCCTTGACTACCTTGCGGCCGAAGCGGATATGACGGGTCACGTCATATTCCTTGGCGGTATCTTCCACGTATTGACGAATGGAAGGGCCATCGGCCAGCACCTTGGTGCCGGTCCAGGGACGGAAGCTGTAGCCGAGGGTGAACATGTCGGAGTCAGAACGAATACCGGGATACTTGAACAGGTCCCAGGTACCACCGATACGCTCACGCCGCTCGATAATGGCGTAGCTGCGGTCGGGGCACTTGCGGGTCAAATGACAGGCGGCACCAATCCCGGACAGGCCAGCACCAATGATCAGCACATCAAAATGATTATTCGACATTCTCTTTCCACCTCCAGCACAAGGCTGCCTGGTCGCAAATCGCGAAACAGTTACATCAGCTGATGTAACAATGAATAGGTGACAGAATAGCCGTACCAATGGGTATGTGAAAGGGGTCAAACGGGCCGTTAATTGACCCTGGCGCCCGACAGGAATGCCCCAAAAGACCGGTCACGGCACCCATGTATACAAAATGCCGCCGCCACGTATACAAAGACTGCCCATCGCCGATCATAACGCTGGCACACTGACGCCGGCGCGGCATCGGGGCGTCAGGGCTGACGATATCGAAGGCCATAACGGGCGAGGCACGCCGTCATGACGTTGCCGGCCATGTCCGCCAGCTGATGACGCTGACGGGGGGCAGCGGGAGGGCCTGATCCGCGCAAAACCGTTAACGCGGAGAACATCGTCAGTCTCAAACCTTTCAAAATGTGATTACCCTCACACCAGCCTTCGCAGCAGTAACGGCATACTCTCCGGGCGGCAGGATGCCGACGCCGCCAGGGCGAAACAGCCAGGGACAGCCTGAAAATAATAACGAAAAGCACCATGGCCCCGATCCATTTCAAACTGCTATTTACCCCCCTGTTCGACCTGCCACCGCTGGGAATCAGCCTGGCATTGCCGGTCGGCGTTCTGATTCTGACCACCCTGGTACTGTGGAGCGGGCGGATACGACAGCCGCTGCTCGCCAACGGTCTGTGCGTGGCGCTGCTGCTGCCCGCGGTAAATCTGACACTGGTGGTGATCGGTCTGTATGCCCTGGGCGGCCATCTCAACCAGTTCTGGATGGACCTGGCCCAGCGCCTGCCCGTTTAGGCACCTGGCCGAGGCAATCGGGCAGGCAGCAATGCTCCCCCGCAGGCCTGTGCCGGCAGCCACCGCCGACCAGGCGTCGCCGCAATGCCGTCAAGCAAACAGCAAGGCCAGCTCACCGCCTGCCAAGAAGGCATTTGCCAAGGGGCCGGCCGTTCAGGCAATCGCCGGCGCAATAAAGCGCCAGTCATCCACGGATTGCCCCAGCACCAGGAAGAACGGATTGAGGATATCTTCCTTGTTGTAGCGCAACGGCTGAAAGGCGGTGTCGACCACCTGGCCGCCAGCGGCGCTGACCACCGCATGGGCGGCAGCGGTATCCCATTCACTGGTGGGCGCCAGTCGCGGGTAGATGTCGGCCTTGCCTTCCGCCACCAGGCACAGTTTCAGGGACGAGCCCATGGAGGCACGCTCTACGTCACCCACTTCCTCACGGATAAAGGCTTCCAGCTTCGCCACCGCCTCGCCACCATGGCTGCGGCTGGCCACCATCACCACCGGCGTGGTACGGGCACGGCAGCGTATCGGCTGGCGCTGGCCGTTTTCTTCTTTAAAGGCACCGACGCCCTCACCGCCCAGGTAGGTGACACCGGTCACCGGCACATGCACCACTCCCAGCACCGGAGTATCGCCCTCCACCAGCGCGATATTGACGGTGAACTCGCCATTGCGCTTGATGAATTCCTTGGTGCCATCCAGCGGGTCCACCAACCAGAAACGCGGCCAGTCCTTGCGCTGCGGGTAGTCAATGCCGCCGGATTCTTCCGAGAACACCGGAATGTCCGGGGTCAGCGCCTGCAATGCCCGCTCAATAATGACGTGGGCGGCCTTGTCGGCCTCGGTAATCGGCGACTTGTCGTCTTTGGTTTCCACCCCGTGATCATCGCGCTCATACACATCCAGAATGGCCTTGCCCGCGTCACGGGCGATGTCAGCGAGGGGGTTAAGCAGGGCATTAAAATCTGTCATTGCAGTTTCCTGTATTCAAATTCATCTCTGGGCGACACCTTGCCTGTGTCACGACGCGACCCGGGATCTCGCGGCGTTTTCGAGCCTTGCCCGGGAACCGGCCGACTCTACGCATACGCCGGTTGGCCGTGGCGGCTGGCAAAGCACCTTCGCCCCCTGATCGCTCCGTTACTGGCGTGCCGCTATCTATTGTCCAGCAACCGCTTGGTCATCAGGAGCGCCGCAATCACCCTTGCCTCAGTCACGTCATCACGCTCGATCAGTTGATCCAGGGCCGACAGTTTCCAGGGAATCACTTCCAGCGGTTCCGGTTCGTCGCCGGGCAGTCGCTCTTCGTAGAGCTGTTCGGCCAGCACCACCTTGATGCGGTGGCCCATATACCCCGGTGACAGGGTCAGCTCCTTCATCAGCGTCAGCTTGTCGGCGCCATAGCCGGCCTCTTCCTTTAATTCCCGGTTGGCGGCCTGGCGCCAGTCTTCTCCATGCTCATAGGCGCCCTTGGGCAGGGTCAGCTCATAGCTTTCGGTACCGGCGCCGTATTCACGGATCAGCACCACCGTCTCGTCATCCAGCAGCGGCACCATCATCACCGCAGCAATGGGCGGCGTGCGCAAACGTTCATAGGTCCGCTCGACACCATTGGAAAAGCGCAGATGCAGCTCTTCCACACCGAACAAACGGCTTTTCGCCACCAGCCGGGTGTCGAGAATCTCCGGTTTCTCATCCATAATAAATGCAACGTCCTGACGGGGCTTTAGAGAGGGTCCCAAGACTAACCCGAACAGGCAGGAAATTCATGATTGACTGGCATTCTGTCGACACCGTGTTACTGGACATGGACGGCACCCTGCTGGATCTGCAGTTTGACAACTGGTTCTGGCAACGCCACGTGCCGGCGTGCTACGCCGACCTCAAGGGCATTCCGCAGGCCGAGGCCGACCGTATCCTGAGCGACTGGATCGCAAGCCACCTGGGCACGCTCAACTGGTACTGCCTGGATTTCTGGACCCAGGAACTGGGACTGGACATCGCTGGCCTGAAACGGGCCGCCGCCGATCGTATTGCCCTGCGTCCCGGCGCCGAGACCTTCCTGCAGCACCTGCAGCAAAGTGACAAGCAGGTCATCATGGTCACCAATGCCCATCGGGACGCCCTGGACCTGAAGATCGAGCGCACCGGCATCGACCGCTACTTCCATGAGCTGGTTTCCAGCCATGACTATGGCCACGCCAAGGAAGCCCAGGCGTTCTGGCAGCACCTGCAGCGCCACCTGCCGTTTGACCCGGCACGCAGCCTGCTGGTGGACGACTCCCTGCCGGTGCTGCACAGCGCCCATTTATATGGCATCGCCCAGCCGGTCAGTATCCTGCATCCGGATTCCGGCGAGCCGAAACGGTCACATACCGATCCCTTCCCGGCCATTGATGACTTTCTGGCGGTGCTGCCCTGATGGAAAGCGTACGCATTGACTCCTGGTTGTGGGCGGCACGCTTCTTCAAGACCCGCACCCTGGCCAAAACCGCCATCGAGGGCGGCAAGGTGCACCTTGATGGCAGTCGCACCAAGCCCAGCAAGGCGGTGCAGCCCGGCCAGACGGTGACGATCACCAAGGGCACCGAACACTTCGAGGTGGTGGTAGAGGCCTTGAGCAGCAAACGTGGCCCGGCCAAGGTCGCCCAGGCGCTCTACCAGGAAACCCCGGCAAGCCAGGCCCGCCGCGCGCAGAGCAGCGAACAGCGCCGGCTGGCACGGGCGGCGGCGGCGGCCCCGGACCACCGGCCCAGCAAGAAGGAGCGTCGGGATATCCAGCGCTTCAAACGAGACAACGACTTATAACGCCCGGCCACCTGTCAGGCCTTATATAGTACCCAGCCCTTCGGCCGCCGAGGCCGAGCCCACATTCAGGATATTTTCCATGCAAGATCACAAACAACGCTTCCTGTTTCCCGACAGCGATATCCGCGGCGAGCTGGTACAACTGGAAGCCAGCGTGGCCCGGGTCATTGAAGGCCACAATTACCCCCTGCCGGTGCAGGGGCTGATCGGCGAGGCCCTGGCCGCCGTTTCCTTGCTGGCCAGCACCCTCAAGTTTGCCGGGCGACTGGCGTTGCAGGCCCAGGGGCAGGGCCCGGTATCACTGCTGCTGGCCGAGTGTAGCCACCAGGGCGAGCTGCGCGCCCTGGCCCGTCATGCCGAGGGCGAAGACTGGCAACACGCCGATATCCGCAACCTGCTCGGCGAGGGCACCATGGTGATTACCATTACCCCGGAACAGGGCCGTCAGTATCAGGGCATCGTGCCACTCACCGGCGACACCCTGGCCCAGTGTCTGGAGGCCTACTTCCAGCAGTCCGAACAGCTGCCCACCCGGCTGTGGCTGGCCGCCGGCAACAACCGCGCCGCCGGCCTGCTGCTGCAAAGGCTGCCCAACCAGGTGGCCGGCAGCGACGCCAACGCCCAGATCTGGCAGCACCTGGAAACCCTCGCCGCCACCCTGCGCATGGAAGAGCTGCTCGATCTGGATGATCACACCATTTTGCACCGGCTGTTCCACGACACCCCGCCGCAGCTGCCTCCCTCGCAGTCTTTGCGCTTTGGCTGCACCTGCTCCCGGGAACGCACCCGCAATGCGCTGTTGTCCCTGGGAAGCAACGAATTGCAGCAACTGCTGGACGAGGACGGCGAAGTCACCCTGACCTGTGATTTCTGCGGCAGCCACCAGCGCTTTGATGCGGTGGATCTGGCCGAGCTGATCCGCCACCTGCAGGATTGACCGCGGCGACGCCGCAGCCGTGACCGTCCGGTCCCGCGCGGCATCGCCTCTGCCCCCCTTTTCTGGCATAATCGCGCGCCTGTGCTGGCTACCGGATTACCGGCGGCCCATTTTGGTCCTGCCCCCCTGGTAGTAACGGGCATTGGACCAGCACAGGGGAGCCTTTTCCCTGATTCCGCTTTGCGAACTATGCACGGCCACAAGCCCAGGAATGACCATGACCGATCCGATTGTTTACAACGACCTCAGCCCCTCCCAGCTGGTAGAGCTGGCTGTTCAGCGCAACGAAGGCCGCCTGTCCGATACCGGCGCCCTGGTGGTGGAAACCGGTCACCGTACCGGCCGCTCGCCCATGGACCGCTATATTGTTGACGAGCCCAGCACCAGCGAACACATCCACTGGGGCGCCATCAACCGTCCGTTCCCGGCAGACCAGTTTGATGCCCTTTGGGACCGTGTCGCCATGGCCATTGCCGAAGTGGACAGCTTTGTTTCCAACCTGCATGTAGGCGCGGACGCGGATCATTACCTGGCCGTGAAAGTGACTGCCCAGACCGCGTGGCACAACCTGTTCGCCAACACCCTGTTTATCCGCCCGGAAAAATTCAATCCGCGCAGCAAGGAAGAATGGCAGATCCTGCACGCCCCGCACTTCCAGTGCGAACCGGAGCGTGACGGCACCAACTCCGATGGCTGCGTGATTCTGAACTTTGCCCAGCGCAAGGTGCTGATTGCCGGCATGCGTTACGCCGGTGAAATGAAGACAGCCATGTTCTCCGTGCAGAACTTCCTGCTGCCGGAGAAAGACGTACTGCCGATGCACTGCTCCGCCAACGTGGGCGAAGACGGCGACGTGGCCCTGTTCTTTGGCCTGTCCGGCACCGGTAAAACCACCCT
>JAWVWY010000036.1:0-22491 GCA_033723495.1 Alcanivorax sp.
ACTCAGAAGTGGGCAGCTCATGATTCCTGTTCCAGGGACTTGAGCCGGGAAATGATGGCCTCGACCTTGGCGCGTGCCACATCATTCTTTTTCACCAACTGGGCGCGTTCCTCCACCAGTTTGGCCTCGCGCTCGTGTAGTGCCTCGTTTTCCTGACGCAACCGCGCACTGATACGCAGCAGGTCATCGACACGCGCTTCCAGTTGCCTTAGTTGTTGTTCAGTCGTCATGGCAAAATGTACGCTGTTCGCCTAAGGTAAGCTCCCCGATACCTCCCCGGCCATGCTCGCCAGGAGGCCCCCGCACGGATTGCAGGCTTTTTGTACTATAGGTGTGGGGTCAGGGGGGGTCAATGAAATTCCAATGTGTGTTAGCTACTTAGCGCACATTTCTCATGTATTCCGCAACCTTGGCAGTGGTAAGGCAGCACGATGTCAGAACGTCCCGATTTTGAAACCCTGGTGCAGGGGCTGGCCGCCGCCGGCGTCGCCCATTCCCCCAGTGAACTGCATGGTGTGATCACCGGCCTGCTGGCCACCGGCCATGGTGGTCATGATCCGGAGCTGCTCGGCGTGCTGGCGGCCCATGTGGATCTGGATGGCTCATTCGAGCCGTCAGTAAGTGAGCGTTTGCTATCGCTGCGTGATGCGACATTGAAAGGCTTCGACGACACGGGCCTGGATCTGCCGCTGATGTTGCCGGCTGACGAGGACGACCTGGGGCTGCGCGTGGCGGCCCTGGGACAGTGGTGCGAGGGCTTTCTGGTAGGGTTCGGTACCGGCTCGGCCAATACCACCGACAAGGACCTGTCGCCCGGCATTCAGGAAGCACTGTCCGACCTGGCCGCCATCAGCCAGGTGGAAACACCGGATGATGACAGCGACGAGCAGGAGGACATGTTTGAGCAGGTCGCCGATCATTGTCGCATGGCAGCGCTGATGATCTTTACCGAGCTGGTCATGCGCCAGCGCGGCAAGCCGGCGCCGACCAGTGAGACGCCGCCACGCCGTCACTGAATTCGAACCCGGTCACGCATGCCGCGCCACGTTGTGAGGAGCCCGAATTAATGACCATCAGTACCAAGGAATTTGCCCGCCGCCGTCAGGAGTTGATGGCCACCCTGGGGCCTAACAGCATTGCCATCCTGCCGGCGGCCCCGGAGCGAACCCGCAACCGGGACGTGGAATACCCCTACCGGCAGAACAGTGATTTCTGGTACCTGACCGGTTTTGGCGAGCCGGAAGCGGTGATGGTGTTGCTGCCGGGCCGCGAGCACGGCGAATATGTGCTGTTCTGTCGCGAGCGCGATCGCACCATGGAAATCTGGAACGGCTACCGGGCCGGGCCGGAAGGCGCGGTGGCCGATCACGGCGCCGACGATGCCTTCCCGATTGGCGATATCGATGAAATCCTGCCGGGCCTGATCGAAGGGCGCGAGCGGGTCTACTACGACCTGGGTCATGACGCGGACTTTGATCGCCGTCTGATGGGCTGGGTCAACAGCATTCGCGAGCGGGTGCGCAGTGGTGCCCAGCCACCCGGCGAGTTCGTTGCCCTGGCCCACCACCTGCACGATATGCGCCTGTTCAAGTCCGCCGCCGAAATCAAGCTGATGCGCAAGGCCGCCAGCATTTCCGCCGGCGCCCATGTACGTGCCATGCGCACGGTGCGCCCCGGCATGATGGAATACCAGCTGGAGGCGGAATACCTGCATGAATTCATGCGCCACGGCTCGCGCAGCCCGGCCTACCCGAGCATTGTCGGTGGTGGCGCCAATGGCTGCACCCTGCATTACATCGAGAACAGCCAGAAATTGCGCGATGGTGATCTGGTGCTGGTGGATGCCGGCTGCGAACTGGAAAATTACGCCTCGGATATCACCCGTACTTTCCCGATCAACGGCACCTTCAGCAAACCCCAGCGGGCCCTCTACGAGCTGGTGCTGGCGAGCCAGAATGCCGCCATCGAGGCTACCCACCCGGACAACCACTGGAATGTGCCCCACGAGGCGGTGGTCCGGGTGCTGACCCAGGGGCTGCTGGATCTGGGGCTGCTCAATGGCGAGCTCAATGAGCTGATCGAAAGCGAAGCCTATCGGCGCTTCTTCATGCACCGCACCGGCCACTGGCTGGGGCTGGATGTGCACGATGTGGGCGACTACCGCATCCAGGAACAGTGGCGTCAGCTGGAGCCGGGTATGGTGCTGACGGTGGAGCCGGGCCTTTACGTGGCCCCGGATGACGAGACCGTGGATGAGCAGTGGCGTGGCATCGGTATCCGCATAGAGGATGATGTGCTGGTTACCAAAGACGGTTGTGACGTGCTCACCCACGAAGTGCCCAAGGACGTGGCCGAGATCGAAGCGGTGATGAGCGGCAATGGATAGCTGAGAATGGATAATTGATAACGTAAATCTGAAAGGCAGCCCCTGCCATGAAGCCGCGCAGGCTGGACATTGCCGGCAGGCACAAGCGAAGTGCAGAACAGCGGTAGGCTGGCCCGTCAGGGTGAGCGTGATGAATACCCGACATGGCGTTGCGCGGTGCCAGCAGCCTGTTAATGCTGCGTGATTTTGATGGCGGAGATCGGCGTTCGCCGAGTTCCGCCCTGCGAGTGGATATCGATGGCGGTTAGAGAGCAACACCCTTTGCTGATAGTCGGCGGAGGCATGGCCGGGGCCATGCTGGCGCTATTATTGCGTCACCATGGCAGTGGCCCGGTGACGCTGGTAGAAAGTCATCCGCTGACCCTGCCGGATGCGCCGCCGCTGACGCCCAGCTTCGATGCCCGCAGCACCGCCCTGTCCGCCGGTACCCTGCAGGTACTGGATAGCCTGGGGCTGGGCGCCGCGCTGCGCGACCACGCCGCCGCCATTGACACCGTGCATGTATCGCGTCAGTCGCGGCTGGGGATTACTCGCCTGAGCGCGGAGGAAGAAGGGCTGGACCAGCTGGGCGCGGTGGTGGAGAACCGCTGGCTCGGTTATGTGCTGTTGCAGGCCGTATTTTCCGACCCGGCCATCCGGGTGCGGGCGCCGGCCCGACTGACCGGTATTCGTCGCCGGGTGGATGGCTATGAGGCGACCCTGGACAACGGCGAGACGCTCACCACGCCCTTGCTGATCGCTGCCGATGGCGCCCAGTCGCAAACCCGCGAATGGCTCGGTATCAGTGCGCGCACCACCGACCTGGGCCATGATGCCCTGATCGCCAATCTGGCACTGGACGGCGATCACCGGGGCGTCGCCTATGAGCGATTTCTCAATGACGGCCCGCTGGCCTTGCTGCCGTTGCCGGGCCAGCGCATGGCGCTGGTGTGGACGGGCCCGCGTGAACAGGTAGCGGCCTGGATGCAGCTGGACGACCCGGCTCTGCTCACCGCCCTCAACGAACGTCGCCCGGCCGGCGCGCCGGTACTGACGGCGGTGGGGCAGCGTCAGCGCTACCCGCTGGTGCTCACCCATGCGTGCGCCCAGGCGGTGCCGTTTGCGGTGGTGGTGGGCAATGCCGCCCATACCCTGCACCCGGTGGCCGGCCAGGGTTTCAACCTCACCGTGCGCGATCTGGCGCTGCTGGCCGAACAGGTGGGCGGTGCCGACAACCCCGGCGAGCTGGCCCGACTCAATGCCTACGTGGCCGAGCGGGAAGCCAACCAGGCGATGATCGGCCAGGCGTCACGCTGGTTGCCGGAGCTGTTCCGGGTGCAGCAACCGCTGTTTGCCCATACCCGCCAGCTGGGGCTGGTGGCGCTGGATCTGTTCCCCGGCCTGCGTCACGGCTTTGCCCGGCGGGCCATGGGAGTTTAAGAGCCGTTAATAGTTAACAGTGAATAGTTAATCGCTAAATTCAAAAACGAAAACCCGGCACATAACTCGGAAATCGGCGAGCCCCGATCTCCGACATGGTGTGTCAGGTTGGAATGGGTTAACGGTCAAGGCATTGACGGCGGAGATTCCTTGCAGGCATTTCCGCCTTACGGGTACTGAGGCATATGGCTAGCAGTGAAAAACAACACATCGTCATCGTCGGTGGCGGCATGACCGGGGGGCTGCTGGCGGTGTTGCTGGCGGAGCAGGGGTTGGCGGTGACGGTGCTGGACGGTGCGCCCGAGCCGCAGCTGCCGGACGGCCCGGCCCAGCTGCGCGTGTCTACCCTCACCGAGGCCAGCTACCACCTGTTGCGGCATACCGGCGTTTGGCCTCATCTGGACCGGTCGCGGGTGCAGCCCTACCGGGCCATGCAGGTGTGGGACCAGGACGGCACCGGCGAGGTCAATTTCAGTGCCGCCGATGTGGGCGCCGACAGCCTTGGCTGGCTGCTGGAAAACGGTCATCTCACCGCCGCGCTCTACCGTGCCGGGCAGACCCACGACAACCTGGACTGGCGCTGTCAGGCCCGGGTCGAGCAGTTGCAACGCCATGGCAAGCGCTGGCAGGTACACAGCGGTGGTCAGGTGTTCGAGGCGGATCTGCTGGTGGGGGCCGATGGTGCCCGCTCACTGGTTCGCGAGGCCGCCGGCATTACCGCCGGCCCGCGTGCCACCGGCCACCACGCGCTGGTGGCCACTATCACCACCGAGCGCCCCCACAAGGCCTGTGCCCGTCAGGTGTTTATGGATTCCGGGCCGTTGGCACTGTTGCCGCTGTTTGGTGAGGGGCATCAGTGTTCCATCGTCTGGTCCGGCTGGCCGACACGGCTGGATGAACTGCAGGCGTTGTCGGCGGGGGAGTTTGCCAGCCGGTTGCAGGCGGCCAGCGGTGAGGCGCTGGGGTCTGTGCAGTTGGTCAGCGAGCGCGCCCGCTTCCCCATTGAGGAGCGCCATGCCAGCAGTTATGTGGCAGCGGGGCTGGCGCTGGTCGGCGATGCTGCCCATGTGATCCATCCGCTGGCCGGCCAGGGCGTCAATCTGGGGCTGCTGGATGCGGCGGTGCTGGCCGAGGAGGTGGCGCGAATGCGTGCCGCCGGCCGCCATTGCGCCGACCCCCAGGGGCTGGCCCGCTACCAGCGTCGCCGGCGCGGCGAAAACCTGCTGATGCAAAACGCCATGCGCGGTTTCAAGCAGCTGTTCGAACGGCCGGAGCTGCCGGTGCGCTGGCTGCGCAACCTGGGGTTGCGCGGCGTCAACCAGGCGCCGCCGCTGCGACGCTTGTTCGTCAGCCAGGCGCTGGGCCGGGGCGGCGATCTGCCGGCGCGTGCCCGCCGGGGGTGGCAGCGGACACAGAACACGCAATAATGGAGCCCGGGCAACCCAGGGAGGGTGGCTGATGCGAACTGCACGCAGGATCACCAGGATGCTGCTGCCGGGGCTGGTGGCGCTGGTAGCCGGGTGTGGTTCGTCGTCCTCGGCGCCGGAGCTGCTGGTCTATACCTCTCGGCATGACGAACTGGTGGCGCCGGTCTTTGCTGCCTATACCCGTGCCACCGGAATCCACATCCGCTATGTCACCGACAGCGCCGGCGCTTTGATCGAGCGCCTACAGGCGGAAGGTGGCAGCTCTCCGGCGGATCTGTTGCTGACCGCCGACGCCGGCAATCTGTGGCGTGCGGCCCGAGCCGGGGTGCTGGCACCACTGGATTCGGTGGTGCTGAATGCCAATGTGCCGGCGCGATTGCGTGATCCTCGCGGGCGCTGGTTCGCCCTGTCCCGCCGAGCCCGTACCCTGGTCTACAATACCCAGCGGGTGGATCCGGCCAACCTGTCCAGCTACGCGGCGCTGGCGGATCCGCGCTGGAAAGGTCGCCTGTGCCTGCGCACCTCCCACAATATCTACAACCGGTCGCTGGTGGCTACCATGATCAAGCATCTGGGGCCGGGCAAGACCAGTCAGGTCCTGCGAGGCTGGGTGGCTAATCTGGCGACCAATGTGTTTTCCAACGACACCGCCCTGATGGAAGCCATGGTCGCCGGCCAGTGTGATGTGGGTATCGTCAACACCTACTACTACGGCGTCATGAAACGCAATAACCCACAGTTGCCACTGGCCCTTTTCTGGGCCAATCAGCAATCCAGCGGGGTGCATATCAATATTGCCGGCGGTGGTCTCACCCGCCATGCGCCGCACCGTCGGCTGGCGCGCAAGTTGCTGGAATGGCTGAGCCAGGCAGAAGGCCAGCAGTTGCTGGCCAATGCCAATCTGGAATTCCCGGTCAATCCGGCGGTGGAACCCGCCGATGAAGAGAAGGGCTGGGGGCGCTTTCGGGCCGATGCGCTGCCGGTCAAGGTGGCTGGGGAATTACACCATAAAGCGGTCATGCTGATGCAGCAGGCCGGCTATCAGTGACGTCCCGCAGGGATGGCATTTTGCCTCGACGTCCGTAGCGCGCCCGAGCGGCTTCTCGCCTTTAAGTACTAGAAAAACGTCCCAATCGGTGGCGATCATGGCTGCAAAAGCCGCAATATCCATTTTTTGCTCATGCAAATGTGTTCTTTTGTAATTTTAAGAACATGGAGCGCCTTTCCTGTGATTTTTGTTGGTAGATTTGCGCGGAATTTATTTCTGATTGTTTCTATCGATAACCAGAATGGCCCGTTCGGGCACGACTTCAGAGAGACTCCGCATGTTGATGAATCGAGCGCTACCTTTTCTGCTGGCAGTGACATTGGCCGCTGCCGCGCAACCTGTGATGGCAAGCATGGGCAATATCGGTACCACCTACGGGGTGCTGCCCTCCGATGTGGCCTCCGCCCAGGCCCTGTCCCTCTTCAACGCCCAGGTCTCGGCGACCTACTACAACCCGGCCTATCTGGCCAAGGATGCCCGCGGCGAGCTGACCGCAGGGTTGATGCATGCCGAGCACGACCTGCGCCTGGACAGCCAGGGGGGTGCCGCGCCGATTTACCGGGATGGCAGCGTGATACAGGGGTCGCCGTCCCAGGATGTGCTGCTGGGGATGAAGACCAACCTGTCCTCCATGACCCGCTACGACCACCCCCTGTACCTGGGCTTTATGCTGGGGGTGGAGAAATACGGCGAGGAAATGCTGGCCTTCCAGTCCGATACCTCGGTGCAGGGCCAGTACTTCGAATATGGCCGTCAGCCCCTGTTTCTTAACCTTGGCGGCGCCACTCAGCTATGGCGAGGACTGAATGTGGGCGCCTCGGCACGCATTACCCTGCATGCCCAGGCCAGCCTCAAGGCCACCACCAACCTGGCCGGGGAAACCCGCTATGAACAACTGAATGTCTCGGCCAAGCCGTCCATTCGGCCGATCCTCGGTGCCTCCATGGACTGGGGGAAAAGTTTCTGCCCGAAGGGCAACTGCTGGTTCAGCGGCCTGGAGACGGCCGTGGCGTTCCGGGGCTATTCCAACTCCAAAACCACGGTGAATGCCAATACCACCATCCCCGGTGTTATCGACACCCCGGGGCTGACCCTGGCGGTTTCCACGCTGGATTCCTACCAGCCCAATATCTACAGCGCCGGCGTGCTGTACGGCAAGTCGCGCTGGCGGGCCGGTGTCAGTGTGGAAATGCAGCAATGGTCTGACCTGGAGCATCAGTTCAGCCATGACACCGTCAAGGACCAGGCCGTCAACAGCGATGTGGGTACGCTGAAATTCCGCGATATCGTGGTGCCGCGACTGGGCGGGGAGTACCGCATCAACGACTGCTACAAGGTGACCGGTGGCATGGCCTACAGCCAGTCCCCGCTGGAATCCAATGCCTCCCTGGACGTCAATTATCTGGATGCGGACAAGCTCATTGCCGGCGTTGGCCTGACCGCCGAATTCAAGGACCCATGGCTGTTTGCCTACCCGGTGCGCCTGGATCTGGCCTACCAGTACCAGAAACTGAAATCGCGCCAGTTTGATCTTTATGCCACCAATTCGCCGACCTATCCGCAGCCCTATGAAAGCGTGAAAACGGCCGGCGAGGTCAATGTTTTCAGTGGCTCGATCACCCTGAAATTCTGATGGAGGCCGCCATGATTCTGCGTAACCTGTTGCTGATGCTGGCCGCCGTGACGCTCACTGCCTGTGGCGGCGGAGACAGCCAGACCTACAATACCGACAGCTGGCAGCGCATCGAGGTGTATTACAGCTACCCCTATGACGGCCAGCACGCGGTGTCACCGCGCAGCCCCGTGGTGCTGCGTTTCTCCCAGCCGGTCAGTGTCGACGCGAGCAATTTCTCCCTCTACCAGTGTGCCGCCGGGGCCAGCCGTTGCGATGGCGACAGCAAGGTCGCCAGTGTCGCCCTGAACGCGCCGCAGACGGTGGACGGTGGCCGTGGTGTGGTGCTGTCGGTGCAGCATGGCCCGTTGCAAACCGGCACCACCTACAGCCTGGTGCTCAATCACATGGAGACCCCGCAGGGCAGCCCGGCATTCCCGGCCGGCAGCCTGGCGTTCCGCACCCGGCTGGCCGATGCCGGGCCGGCCAGCCGTCAGCAGCTGGCGCCCCGGTTGCAGGTGGAAACTGTGACCCCGGATGGTGAGGCGCGCCCCTTCATGGATTTTTCCACCGTGGATGTGCGTTTCAATCAGCGTCTCGACCGCGATTCCGTGCGCTATGGCGATACCGACAAGGGCGCTTCGGTGGAACTGGAAAGCAGCGGTGAGACCGTACCGGCCATCCTGCTGGTGCAGGGGACCGCGCTGGTGGTGGATCCCAAGGCCGACCTGACGCCGGGCCAGCGTTATACCCTGAAACTGGCGCCGTCCATCCAGGGCGTGGCCGGGGCCGCATTGCAAGGCGGCTTACAGAAAAGCTGGACCGCCCAGGATTCCACGCCAAGGTCTACCCTGGTACAGCGGGCGGCGCCGGCGGATGACTGCATGTCACCGTCTTCTGCCAGCACCTCCATGCTGACCGGCCAGGCGATCAACTGTGTGCCGGTGATTGCCAAGCTGCTGGGCAATACCACGGTGTCGCGCCAGTCCGGCGATGTCTATGCCCAGCTGGCCTTTGCGCCCCATTACCCGCAGGTGACGCCACTGCGCATTCCCAAGGGCTCGTTGCTGAAGGGCGACCCGTTGGCGGTGATGATCGGCGGCCAGGTGGATGCCGGCTTTGATTCCGGTGCGGTGACTGTGACCTTCCTGTCCGATGCCACCGGCTACCTGATTCCCAACCCCTACAGCAGCAGTGACAGTGCCCCCAAGCAGTTGCGGCTGACCATGGATGTGGCTTTCAACACCAGGGACCCGCGCGCCAATGGCGCCTTCAACCAGAACCTGTTGCAGGTGGAGCTGGTGGGTACCGCCACCACCGATACCAGGAAAGGCAGTCTGGTGGTGGATGCTATTGGCGTGGTGGAACCCAGGGTGCTGGGCAGCGAGACCGCATACGGCGTGCTCAGCTTTCATATGGAGTCCTACCCGGATCAGAACAGCGCGCCGCCGCAACCGCAGGATCTGACCGGGCCCACCCTGCAGGCCTGGCAGCCGGGCCAGTACGTGGACAAGCAGCGCCCCGGCGACCCGATCATGCTCAACTTCAGTGAGCCGCTGGCTGCGGACAGCGTGATGCCCGGCAAGACGCTGACCTTGACCTCTGCGGGTGTGGCGGTGCCATTCCACTGGTATCTGGATGGCGTCTCGGTGGTCATGAAGCCGCAGACACCGCTGGCCTACGGCGCGGACTACCAGGTGCAGTTCACCGACGGCCTTACCGACCTGGCGGGCAACCCGGCGCAGCCACAGACACTGGATTTCACCATGCCGTCCTACTCGGCAGATGCGCCCCGGGCGCCGGTGGTGCTGACCGCCTACCCGGGCTTCCCCTGTATCGCGGTGGAGGGCAATCTGGCGCAAGATGATGCCGGCCGTTGTGAGGGCGGCAAGAGCAGCGATGACCACCTGCCGTTGCCGCACCTGCCGGCCAACCGGCCCATCGTGGTGAGCTTCTCCCAGGTCATGGACCCGGCGTCCATCAATGCCGATACCTTTGTGGTGGAGCCGGTGGACAGCAGCGGCAGCGTCACGGGCTCTGCAGTGGCGGGGGATTTGCAGGTCAGTGGCCGCAAAGTGACTTTTACGCCGGCCCAGCCCTGGACGCCGGGCGCCCTGTATCGCTATACCCTGCGCTCGGTCCCTGACAGCCCGGCCTGTGGCAGCGATGCCATCTGCAGCGGCCAGGCTACGCCGTTGCCGTTGCAGACCCGGTTGCTGGCGCAAACGCCGGACGCGGCGCCCTCGGCCACCCAGGGTGGGCCGGACTTGCCGATCTATTTCCGAGCGGCGGCGGCCTCCGCCAATGTGCTGCAACAGCTGCGCAACCTGCCCACCGCAGATGTTAATGCCAACTTCCTTATCGATGCGGGCGAAGACCGGGTATCCGGCAACCCGCAAGCAGTGCGCAACAGCGCCCGCGCCATCGCCAACCCGGACAACAACCCGGATGCGGACGGCACCGCCGCCAAGGGCTCCGGGGTCAAGGATGCCAACGTTGGCTGCGCGGTGGGCAGCAGCTGCCCGGACCAGAAATACATCTACCTGAGCGGCAACCTGAATGTGGATATTGCCGGTTTCGTGCCGGCGGACCAGATCGATCAGGGCGATGACAGCATCCCTGCCCAGGTCAAGCAGCAGGGTGGGGTGCTGGTCTATATCTATCCCACCCGTCTGGTGACCAGCAATCTGGTGGTCTACACCCAGTTGCCGGATCTGCTGACGCCGATTGCCAATGCGCCACCAGCCTCCACCGGGCCGCAGCTGATGCGCATCCGCTATCGCTGTGATGCTGCCAAGGGCAATTGCACAGCACCGGATTACGGGCGAGTCAAAGGCTGGATCGTCAACGGCGATAACGGGCCGCAGTTCCTTACCAAGCTGGACCTGTACCTGGATTCGCCCAAGCTGTCGCCCAAGGTCTATACCCTGGGCATTGAAACCACCCTGACCCATAACCAGCACAGCTACCCGCTCAGTTTGTCGCTGGCCGGCGATGTCAGCTTCCTGGATGACGGCCGCCTGCAGATCGAGCAGATCAGTCAGAACCCGCTGGATATCAATGTGGTACTGGGCAACCTGCCATTGGGATTGACTGGCACTGTGTATGTCTCAATTCCGCCAGGCGATACCTTTCTCAATTATCTGAGCGAGCCGATAAAGCCCTGATAGCGAACCAAAGCCGGCCTCTGCGCCGGCTTTTTTCTGCCACCGGATAACAGTAGAGCAACACTTCGTAACCCCCGCCGCATACAGCCTACCGTATCTCAACCATTCCCAACCTTTTTCAAACTGGTCTGGCACAGCGGTTCTGTTTTACTTATTGCATATAAAACGGGGGGTATGCCGGCATTCACACAATGTCCACCCCTCTTCGTGCCTTCTGAAACAAGATGAGTATAGTGGAAGGTAAAGACCGAATAACAAACGCCGGAGAGAGCGCTATGACAAAGAAAACCTGGTCCCGCTGGGGGGCTGTTGCTGTGCTGGCCGCTGGTTTGTCCCAACCTGCCCTGGCGGCGATGGGCAACACTGCCACCAACTATGGGTTGCTGCCAGCGGATGTCGGCTCGGCCCAGGGCATGTCCATGTTCAATACCCAGGCTTCGGCGTTGTATTACAACCCGGCGTTCCTGACACGGGACCCCCGCGGTGAATTGAGCATCGGCTTGCTACATGGTGAACAGCGCCTCAAGGCCATCAGCAACGGCAATCCCAGCGGTGGTGCCCCGGTGGTGGTGCGTGATGGCGATGTGCTCAACGACACCCCTTCCCAGCAACAGGTCATCGGCATGAAGAAAGACCTGGGGGATCTCACCAAATTCGATTTCCCCATCTACTTCGCCTTCATGGCCGGGGTGGAAAAACTGGGTGAAGAGATGCTGGCGTTCAAATCGCAGACCTCACTGGAAGGCCAGTATTTCAGCTATGGTCGCCAGCCCATGTTCCTGAGCCTGGGTGGCGCCATGGAACTCAATAACGGTATTTCCACCGGCGCAGCGGCGGAAGTTACCCTCAGTTCCCAGGCGCAACTGGTTGCCAGTGCCGACCTGGCCGGTAATACCCAGTACGAGAAACTGAATGTTGCCGCCAAGCCGGTGATTCGTCCGATCCTGTCCCTCAACCTGCAGTGGAACAAGATCATCTGCGGCCACAAGGGCTGCGGCATCTTCGACAAGTTCGAGACCGCCTTCACGTTCCGCGGGCATTCCGAATCGAGCACCTCGGTGCAATCCCGGATCACCATTCCGGGTACCGTTGTCGACCCCGGCATTACCCTGCTGATCGATACCCTGGACTCCTACCAGCCAGACATTTACAGCGCCGGCCTGCTCTATCATGTCAACGACAACCTGCGCTTCGCACTGACTGTAGAGCAGCAGCACTGGCGTGACCTTGAGGCCAAGCTCAAGCGTGACACTATCAAGGATCAGGCCAATGTGGGGCTCAAGAATATTGTCGTTCCGCGTCTCGGCTTCGACTGGAAAGTTAACAAGCACTTCAGCCTGACAGGTGGTGTGGCGTATCAGGAAACGCCGCTGGAGAAAATGCAGACCCCGGATGTGAACTATCTCGACAGCGACAAGATCATTGTCGGGCTGGGTTCCTCCCTGACGATTCCCAACCCGCCAATTCTGGCCTATCCGGTTCAACTGAGCTTTGGCTACCAGTTCCAGAAGCTCATGAAGCGTGATTTCGAGCTGACCACCACCCGTCCTGGTGTCCAGAATCCCTATGAAAGCGTTACGGCTGAAGGCATGTCCAATGTGTTCTCCGGTGCGGTGACCATCAAGTTTTAATGGAGGTTCACCATGAAAAATAACAAGATATTGTTCGTCATGGCGGCATCAGCATTGGTGGCCGCCTGCGGCAATGGCCGTGACGCGGTGCATTACAACGACGCCGTGCTCAACCCAAAATCGCTGCATTACACCTACCCGCTCGATAACCAGACGCAGGTGTCACCGCGAGCCATCGTGGCGCTGAATTTCAACGGTTCGGTGGATGCCTCGGCGGCCAATTTCACCATCACCGGGCCCGGTGGCGCCAACGTACCGTTCACCTATCAGTCGGTGGACAGCGGCCACGGCGTGGTGCTCAAGCCGAATGCGGCGCTGCTGCCGGCCAGCAACTACAGCGTCACCATGAACGGGGTGCAGGTAGATAGCACCGCGGTGAATTTCCCCGATGGCAGCCTGGATTTCGAAACCCGGGCGGCGCTGGAAGGGCCGGTGTCCGAGCAGAAGACCGCGAGTAACTTTGAGGTGGAGTCCATCTTCCCGGATGACAAAACCTTCAAGACCATGGATTTCTCAACCCTGCGTTTGCGCACCACGCAGCCGATCGACAAGAGCAGCGCGGTATACGGCAGCACCATCAAGCTGATGCACAATGGCAGCCTGGTGCCCGCCCTGTTACTGGTGAAGGGTTCGGCCATCACCGTGGACCCGAACCAGGACATGACCCCGGGAGATACCTACACGCTGACCGTGGATGGCCTCACCACCACCCTGGGTGGCGCGACCATTGCTTCCTACAGCAGAACGCTGGTTCCCGAAGATACCGGTTCCCCGACCACCGGTGAGCGCGCCGTACTGGTGACCAAGGCGGCGCCGGCGGATGATTGCAAGAACCCCACCGGCACCAGCGTGTCACCGCTGACCGGTCAGGCAATTAACTGCGTGCCGGTAATCGGCACCCTGCTGCAGAACCAGACGGTCTCCAAACAGTCCGGTGATATTTTCGGTGAGCTGGCCTATGGCCCGAATTTCCCGAAGGTCACGCCGTTGCGCGTCAAGAAAGGCGGGATCCTGGTCGGTGATGCCCTTGAAGTGTTCATCGGCGGCAAGGTGCCGGTGGGCTTCAATTCCGGCAAGGTGACGGTACAACAGGTGGCGGATGCCACCGGCTACCTGTATCCGAACCCCAACTCCGACAGCCCCTCCGCGCCCAAGAACCTGCGCCTGTTTATGGATGTCTCCACCAGTACCGCTGACGCCCGGGCCAACGGTGCCTTTACCCAGAACCTGATGCACCTGGAGCTGGTGGGTACCGCCATCATCAAGGATGGTGTGCTCAAGGCCGACGCCGTGACCGTGGTAGAGCCGCGCGTGCTCGGGGTAGAAAACAGCTACGGCATCCTGAGCTTCCACATGGAATCCTATGTGGACCAGCTCAACGCGCCGGCCCAGCCGGCGGACACTGTCAATCCGTTCGTGCCGGTCCTCAATGGCGATAACGGTCCGGAGCTGTCCTGGCAGCCGGGTAACGTGGCCGACCGCATGGTGCCAGGCGAGCCGATCGTGGTGCACTTCAACGAAGCGCTGGATCCGGAAACCATCAAGGCCGGCAGTTCGCTGATGCTCACCAAGAACGGTTCCAGCGAGCCATTCCAGTGGCGCCTGGACGGCAACGCGCTGGTGATCAAACCGGATAGCCCGGTGGAGCATGGCGCTACCTACGCGGTTACCACCACCCCGGATATCACCGACCTGGCGGGTAATCCGTTGCAGGTGCTCAACAGCCTGGATGGCAGCAACACGCTGAGCTTCACCATGCCGGTGGCGCTCAAGGATGACGGCGGCACCGATGTGCGCCGAGGTCCGTTCGCGATGACGGTGTACCCCGGCTTCCCCTGTGCCAGCAGCACCGCCACCCAGGCGGAAATCGATGCCGGCACCCAGGGCACCTGCCTTTCTTCCAGCCCGCAGAGCGAGCAAGTGGTGGTGCAGAAGCTGCCGATCGTGGGCATGCCTGCCAATCGCAGCATCCGCGTGCGTTTTTCCCAGAACATGGACGCCTCCACCGTTCAGCTGGGCACCTCGTTTATTGTCGAGCACGACAATAACGGCAGCTGGGAAGCGGTCAGTGGCCTGCTCAAGGTAGACCCGCGTGCCATTACCTTTACCCCGGACACCCCCTGGGTGGATGGTGATCTCTACCGCTACATCCTCAAGTCCACCGGTGACAGCACCGTGGGTGGCTGCCCGGCGGGGGCGCTGTGTTCCACCGAAGGCCTGCCGTTGCAGACCGCGCTGCTGGAAGCGCCCGGCATGCAGGACGGCGGCCCGGACATGACCATCCTGTTCCATGGGGCGCCGGCCATCGATACGGTGTTCCAGGAGCTGAGCAATCTGCCCAGCGCCGACGTGAACAACAACTTCCAGATCGATACCGGCGAGGATCCGTTCTCCGATGCCAACGGTTTCACCGACGACACCGTGATCGATCCGCTGGATACGCCGGCCAACGCCACCATGATCCAGACCCAGACCCCCAGTGGCGCCGGTCTGGTAACCGCCGCCAACACCGGCTGCGGGTTCCAGGCGGACAACTCCACGCCATTGGCCTGTGACCGCAAGAAGTTCCTCTATGTGGCGGGTGATCTCAACACCGAGATCCAGGATTATGATGACGCTAACCAGGGGGTGCCGGTGGTGATCTATCCGACCATGGTGGCGCTTACCAACCTGGATGCCACTGCGGTAATCGGTGCGGACCTTGTGCTGCTGACCGCCGGTCTGACCACGGTGAATACCCAAACCGGCCCCAACATCATGCGCGTGCGCTATGAGATGGGCCCCGATGGCAAGCGTGACCAGCCGCCGGTGGGTTACATCAAAAAGACCGCCAATGGCCCGGTGTTCGATATCACCTTCGACCTGCTGTTCGACGCGCCGGCCCTGAGCCTGCCGTTCGGCCTGCAGCACAACGTCAAGAGTCTGCTGATTCCGGGTGTGCACCTGCAGGGCCCGCTGCAGTTCCTGCCGGATGGCCGTCTCTTCATCGGCCTGCAGAACCAGGAAGCGCTGAATGTGAATCTTGATATCACCCTGTCCGGCTTCCCCGGTGGTCAGGTGAAGCTGAAGATTCCGCCGGGTGCCATCAACCTGAGCTATCAGAGCGTTTCGATACAGAAATAGAGCTGACGTTGCTCCAACCTCTGGGCCCCGGCTTTGCCGGGGCTTTTTTATTGGTGGCGGGTTCCGCGTAGCGCTGTTTCCGGCAGAGAGCCGGGGGGACACCTATGCCGACCGGCTCTGGGGCGGTATCATTCCGCTTTAAACCGTAGGACTTAGGGTGCTAACTATGGGTCACCGTACACCCCTGTATGACGCCCATCTTGCCGCTGGCGGCAAGATGGTGGATTTCGGCGGCTGGGACATGCCGATCAACTACGGCTCCCAGATCGAGGAGCACCATGCCGTGCGCGGCAAGGCCGGCGTATTTGATGTCTCGCACATGACGGTGGTGGATATCGCCGGTGCCGGCGCCCGCGACTACCTGCGCAAGCTGCTGGCCAACGATGTGGATCGTATCGAGCCCGGCCGCGCCCTGTACACGGGCATGCTTAATGAAAGCGGCGGGGTGATCGATGACCTGATCGTCTACAAGCGGGACAATGGCTACCGACTGGTGGTAAATTGCGCGACCCGCGAAACCGATCTGGACTGGATGGAAAACCATGCCGGCGGGTTTGCCGTGGACGTTCAGGAGCGCCCGGAGTTGGCCATGCTGGCCATCCAGGGGCCCGAAGCCCGGCAGATCCTGGCCGGCCTGCTGGATGGCGCCCGTGCCGAGGCGGTCAACAGTCTGCGCGTGTTTGCCTTCGCCGAAGACGGTGACTGGATGATCGCGCGCACCGGCTACACCGGCGAAGACGGTGTGGAAATCATGCTGCCGGGCGCCGATGCCGTGGCGTTGTGGGATCAGCTGCTGGCCGCCGGCGTGGCCCCCACCGGCCTGGGTGCCCGTGACACCCTGCGCCTGGAAGCGGGCATGAACCTGTACGGCAACGACATGGACGAGAGCATCACCCCCTGGGAAGCCAACATGGGCTGGACCGTGGTGCTCAACGACCGGGAATTCGTCGGCCGCCAGGCACTGATCAACCAGAAGGAACACGGCCACGCCGAACAGTTCGGCCTGGTGCTGGAAGGCAAGGGGGTGCTGCGCGCCCACCAGAAAGTGCTGTTGCCCAACGGCGAAGAAGGCGAGATCACCAGCGGCACCTTTTCGCCGACGCTGGGCAAGTCCATCGCCCTGGCGCGCTTGCCGGCCGGCACCTCCGGCAAGGTGGATGTGGAAATCCGCAACAAGCGCCAGCCGGCACAGGTGGTGAGAACGCCCTTCGTGCGTAATGGCGAGGCGGTCTACAACGAGGTTTAACACAGCACCTCTGCGAGGTGCTGTCGTAGGAGCTTGCCTGCAAGCGATCCTTGGCCAGCTATCGCAAGCAGATCGCTTGCCGGCAAGCTCCTGCAAAAACACATTTAATATTTCAGCGTGCATGCGTGGAGCATGTGACGCCCAAGCGACTCTTGAGGAGAAACAACAATGAGCGAGCTGCCTGCTGAGCTGCGTTACGTATCCAGCCATGAATGGGCCAAGGTAGAAGACGGTGTCGCCACCGTGGGCATTACCGATCACGCCCAGGACGCCATGGGCGATCTGGTCTACGTGGAACTGCCGGAAATCGGTCAGGTGGTCGCCGCCGGTGACGAAGCCGGCGTGGTGGAATCGGTAAAAGCCGCGTCCGACATCTATGCTCCGGTCTCCGGCGAAATCGTTGCCATCAACGACGCCCTGGAAGACGAGCCGGAACTGGTCAACAACGTTCCCTACGAGGGTGGCTGGCTGTTCAAGATCAAGCTGTCCGACGACGGCGAGCTGGACAATCTGCTCACCGCCGACCAGTACCAGGCGCAGATCGACAGCGAATAACGGCAATGCCGTTCTTCGCAGCTTCGAGCTACTAGCTGCGAGTAAACAATTTTCTCGAAGCTCGTGGCTCGTGGCTGATCCTCAACGCGTTTCAGTGCTGAGGAACGCAAAGCCAAACCCAACCATCCAGGTACGCCAATGCCTTACATCCCCCATACCCCCGACGACGTGCGCGCCATGCTCGACGCCATCGGCGCCGACAGCATCGAAGACCTGTTCGATGAAATCCCCGCGCACCTGAAAGCCGCCGGCAAGCTCGATGCCCTGCCCGAAGGCCTCAGCGAAATGGACGTGACCCGGCTGATGAACGAACGCGCCGCCCAGGACGCCGGCGTCGTCAGCTTCATCGGAGCCGGTGCCTACCAGCACCACATCCCGGCGGCGGTATGGGAAATTGCCACCCGTGGCGAGTTCTACACTGCCTACACCCCCTACCAGGCGGAAGCCAGCCAGGGCACCCTGCAGGTGATCTACGAATTCCAGACTCTGATGAGCCGGCTCACCGCCATGGACGTGAGCAATGCCTCGGTCTACGACGGTGCCTCCGGCCTGGCCGAAGCGGTATTGATGAGCCTGCGTGCCAACCGCAAGAGCAAATCCCGCAAGGTACTGGTGCCGGCGGCCCTCAACCCGCGCTACACCGCTGCCACCCAGGCGATCGTGGAAAACCAGGACGTGGCGCTGGAGACGGTGCCGTTCTGCCAGCAAAGCGGGCAGACCCTGGTGGAGGCCCTCGCGCACCATGAAGGCGAAGATTACGCCGCCCTGGTGATCAGCCAGCCTAACTTCTTCGGGTCGCTGGAAGAGGTGAATGCCCTCACCGACTGGGCCCACGCCAATGGCATGCTGGTGATCGCCGTGGTCAACCCGACCGCCCTGGCGCTGCTGACGCCGCCGGGCGAGTGGGGCGCCGACGGTGCTGACATTGTGGTCGGCGAAGGCCAACCGCTGGGTGTACCGCTGTCCTCCGGTGGCCCCTACTTCGGTTTCATGTGCTGCAAGCAGAAACATGTGCGCCAGATGCCTGGCCGCATCATCGGCCGCACCGTGGACATGGAAGGCAAGCAGGGCTTTACCCTGACCCTGCAGGCCCGCGAGCAGCACATCCGTCGCTCCAAGGCCACCAGTAACATCTGTACCAACCAGGGCCTGGCCATGACCGCCGCCACCATCTACACCTCGCTGCTGGGGCCGGAGGGCCTCACCAATGTGGCGGCCCACTGCCACGCCAACACCCAGGCGCTGGCGGCCAAGCTCACCGCCCTCGACGGTGTCGAGCGCGCCTTCAGCGCGCCCACCTTTCACGAAGTGGTGCTGACCCTGCCCAAGCCGGCGGGCGAGGTGCTGGCGGCGCTGGCCGAGAAAGACGTGCTGGGCGGCGTCAGCCTGGCGAAAGACTACAACATGGACAACGCGATCCTGGTCAACGCCACCGAAGTGCACAGCGAAGGCGATCTGGATCTGTTTGCGGCTGCTCTCAAGGAGGTGCTGGCATGAGCGAGACCCAACTGATTTTCCAACTGTCTCACCCGGGCCGCAGCGCCACCTCCCAGGCACCGAAAGCGTTGGCGGAAGACCAGCTGTCAGCCATTCCTGCGCACCTGCGTCGCCAGCAGAAGCCGGCCCTGCCGGAAGTGTCCGAAATGCAGGTGGTGCGTCACTACACCAACCTGTCGAGCAAGAACTTCGCCATCGACAAGCAGTTCTATCCGCTCGGTTCCTGCACCATGAAGTACAACCCGCGCGGCGCCAACCGCGCCGCCATGCTGCCGGGCTTTCTCAACCGTCACCCGCTGGCGCCGGAAAGCCACAGCCAGGGTTTTCTCAGCTGCATGTTCGAGCTACAGAACTTCCTCAGGGAAGTGACCGGCATGAAAGGCGTGTCGCTGGCGCCCATGGCCGGCGCCCAGGGCGAGTTCGCCGGCGTTGCCATGATCCGCGCCTACCACGAGGCCCGTGGCGATGACGCGCGCACCGAGATCCTGATCCCGGAAGCCGCCCACGGCACCAACCCGGCCACCGCCGTCATGTGCGGCTACAAGGTCCGTGAAGTGCCGGTCGGCAAGGATGGCGATGTGGATCTGGGGGCCCTCAAGCAAGCCTGCGGCCCGCAGACCGCCGGGCTGATGATGACCAACCCCAGCACCTGCGGCGTGTTCGAGCGGCAGATCGAAGCCATCGCCAAAACCGTCCACGAAGCCGGCGGCCTGCTCTACTACGATGGCGCCAACCTGAACGCCATCCTCGGCAAGGTACGCCCGGGTGACATGGGCTTCGACGTGATCCACATGAACCTGCACAAGACCTTCGCCACCCCCCACGGCGGCGGCGGCCCCGGTGCCGGCCCGGTGGGCGTGTCCGAGCGTCTGCTGCCCTACCTGCCGACGCCCATGGCCGGCCAGCGCGATGACGGCAGCTACCACTGGGTCGACACCGACACCCTGAGCACCAGCATCGGCCACCTGAGTGCCTTCATGGGCAACGCCGGCGTGCTGCTGCGCGCCTATTACTACGCCCGCTCGCTGGGTCGCGAAGGCATGATCCGTGTTGGTGAATACTCCACCCTGGCGGCCAACTACCTGCTCAAGCGGCTGGAAGCGGTGGGCTGCACCGCCGCCTACCCGGAGCGCCGTGCCAGTCACGAATTCATCCTCACCTTCGCCAGGGAAGCCCGGGAACTGGGTGTGTCCGCCATGGATATCGCCAAGCGCCTGCTGGACTATAACCAGCACGCCCCCACCACCTACTTCCCGCTGCTGGTGCCGGAGTGCTTCCTGATCGAGCCTACCGAAACCGAAAGCAAGGAAGCGCTGGACGAATTCGTCGACGCCATGGCCGCGATCCTGGAAGAGGCCCGCACCGAGCCAGACATGGTCAAGGAGGCCCCGTTCACCCAGCCGGTACGCCGCCTGGATGATGTGAAGGCAGCAAGGGAGCTGGACCTGACCTGGACCGACTAACTTCCACTCCCCTGTAGGAGCCAGCCTGCTGGCGATCAAAAAGCCCGGCAAACGCCGGGCTTTTTGTTTATTCACACCCGATCCAGCGGACTAATCACCCCCAGCCCACCCCGATTCATCACATGCAGATATCGCTGGGTGGTGGATACATCACTGTGCCCCAGTAGCTCTTGCACCGTGCGGATGTCATAGTCCTGTTCCAGCAGGTGGGTGGCGAACGAGTGCCTGAAGGTGTGCGGCCCACACAGCTTGGTGATGCCCGCCTCAGAGGCTGCCTGCTTTACGTGCTTGCGAACGTTGTCCTGATGGTAATGGTGCCGCCGGATTATGCCGGTCAGTGGATCTCGGGCCGGGTCTTTTGAGGGGAAAATAAATTGCCAGATTTTCTGTGAGCCAGCGCCCGGATATTTTCGGCTCAAGGCGTGGGGTATCCAGGCTGGGCCAATACCATTCTTGCGGTCCATTTCGTAAAGATTGGAGGCGCTAGCAACTTGGCGGCGCAACCTGGACTCGCAGGACTTTGGCAGAAGGGTTCTTCGATCCTTGCCACCTTTTCCCTGATGTATCGTGATGATCATCCGGTCAAAATCCACATCCTTGATGCGAATGCGCAAAGCCTCAGAAATACGAAGCCCTGACCCATAAAGCAGTTCACAGATGAGTTGTGATGGTTCAGGAAGAAGGGTTATCACCGATTCTGCTTCTTGTTCGGAGAAAACTGCCGGAATCCGAGGTTTGCGCTTGGATTGGCGGAAATTCAGCTCCCCATAATCGATGCCGAGAAAGCGACGATAAAAACAGTTGAGCGCATTGAGAGCGGTTTTCTGGGTTGAAGGGCTGCAATAACGCTGAACTGAGAGATAAGAGAGAAAGCCCTGAATCTCCTTGGTACCCATCTTTGACGGGTGCCGCATCCGATTGTGTCGGATGTACTTGATCACCCAATGTACATAGGTCTGCTCGGTTCGGTAGCTGTATTGGTTCTGCCGAAGCCAGAATCGGAACTGGTCCAGCAGTCTCACAGGCTTTTCCGGAACAGGGCGAGGGATGTCATCCATGACGATTCCTATGCTGTCCAAAATGACAGTATCGCAGGGGGATTGATCGGTTTTCAACGGAATCAGCTCTGGTATCGGTTGAGGTTACCTGTCTGCACCCCTAACGTGCTGATATACAGAGTGAAAACTGAAATATGGAAACGGTGACGAGAGTGCGGAGTTCAAAGGAACGTTCCTTTGAACTCCGTGTAGGAAATTTGCCATTACATTCTATCGTGTTGTTATGGCAGGATTTTTTCTCAAGGAAGGGGGGCTCGGCTTCAGAGTTATAAGGAACCGAGTTATACGGAACGTTCTAATGAATACGCTGTTAACTGCAAAGGCGAATCATGAGTGATTGGAAGCCAATAAGCAGAAGTCATCTGGAAGGCTTGATTGAAGTCTCAGAGCATGAGATGAACCCCTCTCAGAGATTGGTCTGGGAAAAAATAAAGCTACCTTGCCCTGAAAAATGGCAACAATCACCAATGGGAGATGAGGGAGGTGGATTTTGGGTCGTGGCCGTATACGGCGAGCATTGCCTATACTACAACGATATCGAGGATGGCTTTAATGAAAGTAGATTCTCTCATTGGGGCACTATTAATGATTATTGGTGCAGTCAACTCGAGTTACACCACTTTATCGCGTCTGTGTTTACGGAAGGCAGTTAACAAGGCTGAGCACGCGACGAGCGCGTGTCAGCGGCGTTATATGAAGAAAGGGATTGGGTATGTCTGATATTGAAAATTTATGGGGAGACCTAACGGAATTTCCTGATATGGATCTTCCAAAGGCTATCCTCGAGGCGCAGAAAATGCATTTGGAGGCAGCGCTTGGAGGCATGGTGCTAGCCGAAGTGAGGCAGTCAAACCCTTCA
>JAWVWY010000037.1:0-22217 GCA_033723495.1 Alcanivorax sp.
GCCCCCTACCACGAGAAGTGGGAAGAACAACAGCACATCGATCGCACGCTGTGGAACAAGGCCGGCGAGCTGGGCCTGCTGTGCCCGACCATGCCGGAGCAGTATGGCGGTAGTGGTGTGGACCGGCTCTATTCCATGGTGCTGATGGAAGAACAGGCGCGGGTGGGCGATTCGGCGGTGGGCTTTTCCCTGCACTCCGATATTGTCGCCAATTACATCAACAATTTCGGTAATGATGCGCAGAAGCAGCAGTGGCTGCCGAAAATGGCCAGCGGCGAAGTGGTCACTGCCATCGCCATGACCGAACCGGGTACCGGTTCCGACCTGCAGCGCATCAAGACCACCGCCAAACTGGAAGGCGACCATTATGTAGTCAATGGCTCCAAGATTTTCATCACCAATGGTTATCTGAGTGACATGGCGGTGGTGGCGGTACGCACCGGCGATCCGTCGATGGGCGCCCAGAGTGTGTCGCTGCTGATGATCGAAGCGGACCGCGACGGCTTCACCAAGGGCAAGCCGCTCAAGAAGGTGGGCATGAAGGGGCAGGATACCTGTGAGTTGTTCTTCGATAACGTCAAGGTGCCCAAGGAAAACCTGCTGGGCGCCGAGGGTATGGGCTTTATCGCGTTGATGAAGGAACTGGCCTGGGAGCGCATGATGATCGCCATCATGTGTGCCGCCGGCGCCGAGTTTGCACTGGCCACCACGGTGGAATACGTGAAGGAACGGCAGGCCTTCGGCAAGCCGGTGGCGGCCTTCCAGAATACCCGCTTCGAGCTGGCCGAGATGCGCTCGGAAATCCAGATCGCCCGCGTCTATGTGGACCGCTGCATGGAGCTGGTGCTGAAGAACGAGTTGTCAGCGGAGGCCGCCTGTGCCGCCAAGTACTGGGTCTCCGACCTGCTCAGTACGGTGGTCGACCGCTGTGTGCAGCTGCATGGGGGTTACGGTTTCATGCTCGAGTACCCGATTGCCCGCGCCTATATCGATACCCGTGCCAACCGCATTTACGGCGGGACCAACGAAATCATGAAGGAACTGATTTCCCGCAGTATCTGATTTCTGACGCCATCGCCGGTTGATCCCGGCGGCCGTGGGCCGGCCGACACTTGTGGCGCCGGCAGCTTTCAGCGACGCTGTGTCGGTGACGGCTGCGCCGGCCCCTGGCCGGTGGCAATCATTGATGCTCGGGAGTCAGTCAAATGTCAGAAAAACGTTATACCCCGCCGCGTGTCTGGAGCTGGGACCAGGCCAGCGGCGGTGCCTTCGCCAATATCAACCGCCCGGTGGCCGGTCCTACCCATGATCAGGCGCTGCCGGTGGGCAAACATCCGCTGCAGCTGTATTCGCTGGCCACCCCCAATGGCGTCAAGGTCACCATCCTGCTTGAAGAACTGCTGGCACTGGGGCACAGCGGTGCGGAGTACGATGCCCACTTGATCCGCATTACCGACGGTGACCAGTTCTCCAGTGGCTTTGTCGATATCAATCCCAATTCCAAGATTCCCGCGCTGGTGGACCACAGCATGGAGCCGCCGCTGCGGGTGTTCGAATCCGGCAGCATCCTGCTTTACCTGGCCGACAAGTTCGGCGCCTTTATCCCCGCAGATGTGGCCGGGCGCACCGAATGCCTCAACTGGCTGTTCTGGCAGATGGGTGCCGGCCCCTTCCTGGGCGGTGGTTTTGGCCATTTCTATGCCTATGCCCCGGAAAAATACGAGTACGCCATCAACCGTTTCACCATGGAAGTGAAGCGCCAGCTGGATGTGCTTGACCGGCAACTGGCCGAGCGGCCCTATATCGCCGGTGATGATTACACCATCGCCGACATGGCGATCTGGCCCTGGTACGGTGCCCTGGTCACCAACAAGGTCTACGAGGCGGCGGAATTCCTGCAGGCCGACAGCTATCAAAACGTGCAGCGCTGGACCGCAGAGATCGCCGAGCGTCCGGCGGTCAAGCGCGGGCTCATGGTCAATCGCACCTGGGGTAACCCGGCCCACCAGCTGCCCGAGCGTCATGACGCCAGCGATTTCGAGCGGCGTACCGCCGACAAGCTGGATCAATCCTGAGCGGACCAGGCCTGACGGCGTGACTGTATCCAGGCCAGCACTGTCAGCAGCAGGTAGAGGCCCCCGATAAATAGCAGCTGCTGTGGTTGCGTGACCGCCTCGTAGTAGAGAATGGTCAGCGTGCCCAGCAGCAGGGCAGCAATGGCCAGCAACGTCACAGGCGTGGACGAGCCGGTCAGGTAACGCTGACGGAAGTTGGCGATGGCCATCAGCAGCGATACCAGCAGGAAGGTAATACTGCCGAATTCGAGAATCACCCGCAGGCTGCCCACCGCAATCAGCACAAAAGCGGCGCCGGCCAGGGTGACGATGGCCGGTAGCGGCATGCCCTTGTCGCGGTGGGCCAGCAGGCGCGGAAAATAGCCATCCGCCGCAATCACTGCCATCTGCCGCGATGAGCCGAACAGGGTGCCGCTGATGGCACTACTGGTGGCCAGCAGGGCGCCGGCCACCATCAGCTCAGTGCCCCAGTGGCCGAGAATGTTGCTGCTGGCAGAAGCCAGCGCGTATTCCTGGTTGGCGATGATGTCACGGAAGGGAATGGTGACGATGGCGCCCAGGGCAATCACCACATAGATCAGGATGGCCAGGAAAATGGCGATATAGATGGCCCGTGGAATATTGCGTTGCGGGCGGTCCATTTCATTGACTGCGTTGATCACCAGCTCGAACCCTTCGTAGGCGACAAAGGTTACCGCGGCGATGATCAGGATATTGCCCAGTGGCAGGGTGTGATCCGCTGGCAACAGCGCCGGCAAGCTGGTCTGGGCATTGTTGAGCAGTACAAAGGCGATGATCGCCAGAATCACCAGCTTGGTGTAGACCAGCAGATCCTCCAGCTTGCCCATGCCGCGCACACTCCAGATATTGATCAGCGCGAACACCGCCAGTACTGCGCCCGCCACCAGCTTGCGCGTGAGCGGGTTATCCAGCGTCGGCGAGCCGCTGATGGCATAGGAGGCAAAGGTAAAGGCGTACAGCGCCAGGGTACTGATATAGCCGAAGATCACCCACCAGCCGATCAGCGAGGCGGCAAAGTGGCTGTCCGGGAAGGTCAGTTTGAAGAACGAATAGGTACCGCCCTCGTCCCGGAAGTAGACCGCCAGGCGGATATAGGAATAGGCCGCCAGCGCCGCCAGGGCGCCGCCGATGCCGATGGCCAGCGGCGTGAATACGCCGATCATGGCCACCGACACGCCCAGTACCGTAAAAATGCCGCCGCCCACCATGCCGCCCAGGGCAATGGCCACCAGCTCGGGAACGCCGAGAGCCTTCTGACGTTGTCTGCACAGAGTGGGGTGATGGGAGGGCAAGGGCGTTCCTCTTGTTGGGTGGGGGCATGACAGAATATCTCAGACCGCCAGGGCTGATGCAGGGGCTGGCGGTCATCCCTCAGGTGCCACAGAAGGTCTCGCAGACCTTTTCCTCGGGCGCCGGCGGCTGGCGGTAGGGATCGTCGCGCTCACGGTGCTGATAGGGGTTGGCGAGGGCCTCCAGTAGCGCGCGCGCCGGTGCCAGGTCGTGGTGCTCGCCGGCGGCGCTCAATGCCTGCTCCACCAGGTGGTTGCGTGGAATCACCGCCGGGTTGCTGCGTTGCATGCGCGCTCTGGCATCCGCAGGGGTGCCGGGGTTGCGGGTCAGGCGTGCCTGCCAGCGCTGGTGCCAGTGACGGAAGGCGTCATCCTGGTAGAGCGTGCCCGACGGCAGGCCATCGCTGTCGGTCAGGTCGCGGAAGGTGTTGGTGAAATCCGCCTGCCGGGTTTGCATCCAGTCCAGCAGGGCCTGTATCAGCGCGGTGTCATCCTGGTCCTCGCCGGCCAGTCCCAGCTTGTCCTTCATCATTGTCAGCCAGCGGGCCTGGTAGCGACGCGGGAAATCCTTGATCAGGGCGGAGGCCTTTTCGATGGCGCTGTCGGTGTCGTCGTCGATCAGCCCCAGCAGGGTTTCCGCGAAGCGGCTCAGGTTCCACTGGGTGATGGTGGGCTGGTTGCCATAGGCATAGCGGCCCTGGTGATCGATGGAGCTGAACACGGTGTCGCGGTGGTAGTCGTCCATGAAGGCGCAGGGGCCGTAATCGATGGTTTCGCCGCTCAGCGTCACGTTGTCGGTATTGAGTACGCCATGGATAAAGCCCACCCGCATCCAGTCGGTCACCAGGGCAATCTGCCGTTCCATCACCGCTTCCAGCAGTGCCAGAGCGGGGTTGTCCGCATCCTGGTGCTGCGGGTAGTGCCGTTGCAGGGTGTAGTCCACCAGAGACTGCAGCAGGGCCGGGTCCTGCTGGCCGGCGGTGAACTGGAAGGTGCCCACGCGCAGGTGGGAGGTGGCCACGCGGGTGAGAATGGCGCCGGGCAGGGCGACTTCACGCATCACCGGCTCGCCGCTTGTCACCACCGCCAGGCTGCGGGTGGTGGCGATGCCGAGCGCATGTATGGCTTCGCTGATCAGGTATTCGCGCAGCATCGGGCCGAGGGCGGCGCGGCCGTCGCCACCACGGGAAAAGGGCGTGCGCCCGGCGCCCTTGAGCTGGATATCGTAACGCTGACCAGCGGCGGTTAGCTGTTCGCCGAGCAGGATGGCGCGGCCGTCACCGAGCATGGTCAGGTGGCCGAACTGATGGCCGGCGTAGGCCTGGGCGATGGGATCAGCGCCGGCAATCGGCATGTTGCCGGCCAGCAGGGCGGCGCCCGCCTGGCTGTCCAGGGCCTCGGCATCCAGCCCCAGCTGGGTGGCCAGTGTGCGGTTGAACAAGGCCATTTGTGGCGCGTTTACCGGCTGCGGCTGGCGACGGGAAAACAGCACTCCCGGCAGGCGCGCGTAGCTGTTGTCGAACTGGAAACCGGCATCGGCGGGCATGGGAATCTCCGCGGGTTGGGGACGCCTGCCTGGGGCGGCATGACCATCCCTGATTGGCAGGGTGTTTTTCAGCACCCTGTTAGGGTACCAGACTAGCGGCGCGCCACCTTGCCGATCACGGTGTTGTCCAGATAGTCGGCCCAGGCCTGCAGCATTTCCCGGCGTTTGGCCAGGTAGGCGTCGCGGTCCACCTTTTCGTCGCCGTTCTGGTTGATCAGCTGCGCCTGGATCTGCTCCGCCTGGTAGCCCAGCTCGCCCAAGGCGGTGGCGGCCAGGGTGCGCAGATTGTCGGTGGACACCGGGCTGGTACGGGTAACCTTCTTCAGGGCGCCGCTGATGGCGCTGGCGCCGAGATGCTTCTTGCGGTCGCGTTTGCCGGGGAAGACGTACTCCTGGCGGCCGGTGAGCGGTTCCATTTCGCGCAGCAGTTCCACCGCCTGGCGGGGCAGTGGCACGGTGAGGGTCTTGTGGCCGTCGTCGCTGTCGCTGCTCTTGCGGCGGATGCGCCATTCGCCGGCATCCAGGTCCATGTCGGACCAGCGCGCATTGACGATTTCGCTGGGGCGCGCCAGCAGCCAGACCGTCAGTTTGAGGGCGGCGGTGGAGGTGGTGCGGCTCCACTGGCCGAGTACGCCGCTGGCCAGGCTGGCCAGCTGGGCGCGGGTGCTGAGCAGAAATTCCGGCTCGGTGCCGGAGCCGGTCAGCCGTTTGCGCAGCGCCGAGGTCTGCTGGTAACCGGCCACGCCAGTGTCACGGGCATGCGTGTAGACACGCTTGGCAATGCCCAGTGCCCGCTTGCCTTTTTCGATATGACCTTCGGCGCCCAGGGCGGTGGCCAGTGCCTTCAGGTCTTCCGGGGTGACTTCGCTGACCACCCGCTTGCCGATATTGGCAATGATGTAGTTTTCCAACTGCCGCTTGGTGCGGCGAAACTGATCTTCGGAGACTTCGAAGCGGTAGACCCGCTCCAGCCAGTCCTGCGCCACCGACTCGAAGGTCTGCACCGAAGGGCTGAACACCTCGCGCTTCTCACAACGGCTGAGCGGGTCGACACCGTCGGCAATCAGCTCACGGGCCTCATCGCGTAACTGACGCGCGGAGTTGAGCGACACTTCCGGGAAGGGGCCGAGGGTGATGACCTTGTTGCGGCCATCGAAGCGGTAGCTGAATTTCCAGGTACGGCCGCCATCGGCTTCCACCAGCAGGTAGAGCCCCTTGTCGTCATTGAGCTTGTAGGTATGTTTCAGCGGTTCAGCGTTGCGGACATCCGCACTGGTCAGGGCCATGTTTCACAGCTTGTCAGGTCATGGGTCAGCGCTGTATGTGGAGCGGCGCTGCGGGCTACGAGTGGTTTCCAATCGGAATAAAGTACCTCAGCCCTCCCATCGGTAGCAATCTCAAGCAGGCCTTTGCGGGCTCGGCGCCTGTTTGACGGTCTTCCCGGGCCATTGCGTCAGCCTGTTTGGGCAGGGCGTTGCCCCCTTGGGGTTGGTACAAAATGTCCAAGGACAATTTGTCGAATGGTGCTCTGGGACCTGCGTGCTAACCTTGAAAAGGTTGAGTTGGTGTCACCCACAGGGGAGTGTCGTTCGCCGTGGAATTCGATCCGTTCCTGCTTGCCCGGCTGCAGTTTGCCGCCAATATCAGTTTTCATATCCTGTTTCCCACCATCACCATTGGCCTGTGCTGGGTGCTGCTGTATTTCCGGGTGCGCTATACCCTGTCCGGCGACAAGGCCTGGGAGTTTGCCTACTTCTTCTGGGTCAAGATCTTCGCGCTGACCTTCGCCCTGGGGGTGGTGTCCGGCATCACCATGAGCTTCCAGTTTGGTACCAACTGGCCGGGGTTCATGGTCAAGGCCGGCAATATCGCCGGGCCACTGTTGGGTTACGAGGTGCTCACTGCCTTTTTCCTGGAGGCCTCCTTTCTCGGCATCATGCTGTTCGGCAAGGACCGGGTCTCCAACCGGGTGCACCTGCTGTCCTGCTCGCTGGTGGCGCTGGGCACCACCGCCTCGGCATTCTGGATTCTCAGCCTCAATTCCTGGATGCAGACCCCGGCCGGTTATCGGCTGGAAGACGGCGTCTTCCATGTCGACAGCTGGATGGCGGTGATCTTCAACCCGTCGTTCCCGTACCGCTTTGCGCACATGCTCAATGCCTCGCTGCTTACCGCCGCCTTCCTGATCATGGGCGTCAGCGCCTGGCGGGCGATCAAGCAGGTGGATGGCCCGGCTACCTGGAAGGTGATGCGCACCGGTGCCCTGATGGCGGCGGTGCTGGCGCCGGCCCAGGTGCTGATCGGCGACATGCACGGGCTCAATACGCTCAAGTACCAGCCGGAAAAAATCGCCGCGGTGGAAGGTATCTGGCAGACCGAGAAAGGCGCGCCGCTGACCCTGTTCGGTTTCCCGGATGAGCAGAACAAGACCACCCATATGGCCATCAAGCTGCCCCATGTGGCGAGTCTGATCCTGACCCACGACTGGGATGGCGAGCTCAAGGGGCTCAATGAGTTTCCCAACGCCACGCCGCCGGTGGCTCCGGTGTTCTGGTCGTTCCGCATCATGGTGGGCATGGGCACGCTGATGGTGCTGGTGGGCTGGTGGGCCGCCTGGCGCTTGTGGCGCTCGCCGCAGCAAAACTATCAGAGCCACCGCTGGTTGTTGCGGGTGCTGTCGGCGATGACCTTTGCCGGCTGGGTGGCGGTGCTGTCGGGCTGGTATGTGACGGAAATCGGCCGTCAGCCGTGGATTGTTCATGGCCTGCTGCCGGCCTCGGAGGTGGTGGCGGACCACAGCAGTGCCACCCTGACCGGCACCCTGTTCGGTTATGTGCTGCTCTATGTGTTCCTGCTGATTTCCTATATCGGCGCGCTGCGTTATCTGGCCACCAAGCCGGCCCGCTCGCTAACGCTGATGCCGCAGCATCGGGCCATGCAGGCGACCCGCGTCGATTAGCCGGCGGCCATAACCGCCTGCGCCTACCGCGCTGGCGTTTTCTACACCCTGCGAGAGAGGTGAATGATGGATCTGGGTTACTGGTTGCCGCTGTTCTTTGCCGCCGCCATGGGGCTGGCGATGCTGATCTATGTGCTGCTGGATGGCTACGATCTGGGTATCGGCATGTTGCTGCCGTTTGCCAGCGATGACGAAAAGGACACCATGATTGCCGCCATCGGGCCGTTCTGGGATGCCAACGAGACCTGGATCGTGCTGGGTGTGGGGATTCTGCTGATTGCCTTTCCCCAGGCCCATGGCATTGTGCTGACCAGCCTCTATGTGCCGGTGACGGTGATGTTGATGGGCCTGATCCTGCGCGGTGTGGCGTTCGATTTTCGCGTCAAGGCCGGTGATGACCACAAGGCCAAGTGGAACCGGCTGTTTGCCTTCGGCTCGCTGGTGGCCTCTGTTTGCCAGGGCTGGATGCTGGGGGCCTTTGTCACCGGTCTCGGGGACAACGCCACCAGCCACCTGTTCGCCGCGCTGATCGCCGTCGCCCTGCCGGCCCTGTACATCGTGCTGGGTGCCGCCTGGCTGCTGATCAAGACCGAGGGTGAGCTGTTCGACAAGGCCGCCGGCTGGGGACGGCTGGCGGTCTGGCCCATGGGCATGGGGCTACTGCTGGTGTCGGTGGCCACGCCGCTGGTGAATCCGGCCATTGCCGACAAGTGGTTTTCGCTGCCCAACGCCATCGGCCTGGCACCGATTCCGCTGATCACCGTGCTGACCTATGCCGGCCTGGTGTGGGTGTTCCACAGTCAACAGATGCTGCGCCACGGCTATGAATGGCTGGCCTTCGTGGCGCTGGCGGTGCTGTGTGTGCTGGCCAGTTTCGGGCTCGGCTACAGCCTGTTTCCGGACATCATTCTGGGGCGGTTGTCGATCTGGCAGGCGGCTTCGGATACCTCGTCGCTGCTGTTCACCTTCTGGGGGGCGGCGCTGGCGTTGCCGGCCATCCTGGGCTACACCATCTTCATTTACCGGGTCTTTCGCGGCAAGGCCACCGACCTGAGCTACGAATAGCCCTCGATATCATCAATGTCGATCTGGCTGTCAGCCAGGTACTGTCTGACGTAGCGGCGGCACACGCCGCTGCGCAGGAACAGCGCGAACACCTCGCCGTCGATATGACCGTCGGCCACCATCTGCTTCATGATCGCCAGCGATTCACTTAACGTCTTGGCGTGCTTGTAGGGCCGGTCGGCGGCGGTCAGTGCCTCGAATACATCGGCCACCGCCAGGATACGGTCGGGGATTTCCAGCTGCGCGGCGCTGAGCCGGCGCGGGTAGCCCTGGCCGTCCAGCCGTTCGTGATGGGTGGACGCATATTGCGGCACCTTGGCCAGTTCCTCCGGGAACGGCAGGGCATCGAGCATGCGGATGGTGTTGATGATGTGCTCGTTGATCTTGAAACGGTCCTCGCTGGTGAGCGTGCCGCGTTCGATGGTCAGGTTATGCACTTCACCGAGATTGGCGCGCCAGCGCGGGATCGCCATGTTGATGCCCAGGTGGTCATCGTATTGGGGCGGGTGCTCATGGGGCACCAGATGCTCCGGCTTGTCCTGCAGCAGGGTTTCCATCACCGGCAATGGCACCTCACGGTCATCCAGTTGCCGGGTCTGTTGGGGGGACAGGCCCAGCCGGTCGTCAAAATGGCGGGTCCAGGTCTGCGCGCCAATCTCGCGGATGCGTGCCTTGTCGTCTTCGCTCATGGTCTCGCCGCCCTGGTTGGCGGCGGCGATAAAGGCGAACTGTTGTTGCAGGGCCTGCTGGCGGGCCTGCCATTGCTGGCGCAGCTGCGCCTCCTGCTGTGGCGCGTCGTGGCTGGCGTTGAGGTAGTCGATCTCCGCATCGCGCCACAGCACCTCGAAGCGGGTGCGGATCTCGTGAATGCGGTTATAGATGGCTTCCAGCTTGGCGCCCTTGTCGACGATGTGTTCCGGGGTGGTGATCTTGCCGCAGTCGTGCAGCCAGGCGGCGATCCGAAATTCCCGCCGCTTGCGTTCATCGCTGAGGCTGAAATCCGCAAACGGGCCGTCATCGCTGCTCGACGCCGCTTCTGCCAGCATGATGCCCAGCGCCGGCACCCGCGCGCAGTGGGCGCCGGTATAGGCGGATTTTTCATCAATGGCCCTGGCGATCAGCTCGATAAAAGCTTCCATCAGGTCCTGCTGTTTTCGTTCGTGGCTGCGGATCGAGCGGGCCATGTCATACAGTGATGCGGCCAGCTTTTCGGTTTCCACGATACGTGTGCGTACCCGGGTAATCTGCTGGTAACGGCGTTCCTTGACCTTCTGGCTCTCGGCTTCCAGCTGCTTGATGGGGTGCACGATGGGGCTGGCGAACAGGCCGGCGAACGGCAATAAAAACAGGATGCACAGACCGGTAATGCCGGCGGCCAGCAGCGCATGGTGGGTGGCTGCACCGGTAATCACCTGGCGGCTGGCCACGGCGGCGAAATTCATCGCGCTGTGCGCGCCGAGCCTGCGCGCATAAAGGTAGTGCAGTGCACTGTTGTCGGTGAACTGTCGCAGCCGGGCGCGGTTTTCCGAAGCCGGGTGCAGCAACTGTGCATAGGGTACGGTGCCGGTGTACTGGCTGATGGCCTGGCCATCGGTGAGCCATTTACGGCGTAGCTGTTCGCGCACCTTGTCGGGGATGCTGGCCAGCGCCCGGTTGAGCAGTGCCAGCAGTTGCGGCTGTTCCGCATGTACCATCAAATGAAGCGTGCCCAGGTCTTCCGGCAGGCCCGGGGCCTGCTCGCTGATGTGCAGCTGGTTGAGGAAAAACCGGCGCTGGTTAAAACGCAGCACGATGGCATTGTCGATCACGGCGTCTGCCTGGCCGCGGGTGACGGCCTGCATGCCGGCCAGGGTCGACGGGTATTCGCGCAGGGTAATGGCCGGGTATTGCTGGCGAATCACCGGGATGATCGACCAGCCCTGACCCACCGCCAGGGTCTTGCCGTCCAGCTGTGACAGCGTGGTGGGCGGGGTGTCGCGGGCAATGGATGCCAACCCGAACGGCAGCCGGATAAAGGCAACGGAGTAGCTGCCCAGTTTTTCGTTGTCCTGGTTATGCAGTATCGGTTGCAGCACGTCGATCTTGCCAGCCTGGAACAGTTCCACCAGCTCCGGCCAGCTATGGCCATTGATGAATTTCAGTTGCAGGCCGGTCATGGCACTGACCACCCGCAACATGTCGATGGCATAGCCGCTGGGCTGGCCGCTGATGGCAAAGTCCACCGGTGCCCAGTCGGTTTCGTTGGAGACCGTCAGCGGCGACTGTTGTGCCACCAGGACCTGCTCGCTGTCAGACAGGGGCAACGTTGGCAGACCCCGGGGCAGGGCGTCGCTGCGTGCCGGCGCATTGCTGGCCAGCAGGGCGCCGTTATCATCGTAAAGGTAGAGCTCTGTGCCATCGGCAACCGGCAGATCACGCAGGTAATCGGTCACCGAAGAGAGGGTGAGATCCAGTCCCAACACCGCCTTCTGCCCGGTTAGTCGCAGGGCATAGGTGCGTCCCGGGGTGCCGGTGTTGCTAAACAGGTAGGGGGCGGTCTTGATCAGCCCGCCGCCGCTGGCGCTGCGGTACCAGGGGCGATTGCGGGGGTCGTAGGCCGTCGTTTCCCGGTGGCTGCGCAATAGCCTGAGTTTGCCGTCCAGGTAGCGCACCTGTCGTTGACGTGGTCTGCCCTGGCCTTGCACGCGGATTTCAACCCATTGCTCGTTGTCTTTGGCTTGCAGATGACGACGGTCGGCGGTGCTTTGTAAATGAATCAGCTCGTGAAAGTCGCCGTTATCGCGGCCCACATAGAGCGCGTGAAACTGTGGGTTCAGGGCCAGGGTATCGGCAAAGTGGCGCAGGGTAGAGGGAGCCAGTCTGCCGTTGTTGTCCAGCAGGTGTGGCTGGCGGGCCAGGCTGCGCGTCAGGTCGCCGGCGCGACGGTCCAGCTGTTCCAGGTGGCTGGCGGTCTGTTCGGCGCTGGCCTGGTACCGGGTCTTGGCGGTCTGCAGGGCCTGCTGATAATTGAAGTAATACTGTAGCCCGATGGCCACGGCGGCCGTCAGGGCGGTGGCAATAATAAAAATCGACACCACGCCCAGCCGGATGCTGAAAGTCCACTGTTTACGGGCCATGGATCCCCTCCCTGGTCTCCGTGTGTGATGGCAGCCAGACAATGCCTGTCATGACCCCAGCATAGAGCAGTTTGGCTGCCTTGGTTACTGGGGTTGTGTAAGCGGTGCAGGGGGGCGGGGCAGGCGCTAACCGTTCACATGTCGGTGCCCGACAGCAAGTCGGAACGCCGCGGGCGGCTGTTGTCGGCTGTCTGTGCCTGTTGCGTCTTCAGGTGTCGCCAGCGGAAGGGTATCAGCAGCAGCTTGCCGTAGTGATGGCGCGGGAAATGCCGCTCGTCCACCAGACCGATATGGTCGGGCATGTCCTTGTCACGGGGGTAATAGAAGGTGCCGAAGAGGTGATCCCAGAGCATGATGACGGCAAAATTCTTGGCTTCGTGATATCGGGACGAATGGTGCCAGCGATGCACTTCGTTGGTGCCAATCAAATAGTTCAGCCAGCCATGCTTCAGGTCCATGTTCAGGTGGGTAATGGTAGCCAGCACGCTGCCGATCACGGCGGTGGCCACCAGGGCGTGTTCGCTGATGCCGGTGAGCAGCACAAAAAACAACGGCACAAAACGACGGAACATGGCATCAATCGGGTGAGCCCGATAGGCGTTCATGAAGGTGACCCGGTGGGCACAGTGGTGCACGGAATGAAAACGCCAGAGCAGCGGAATTTCGTGGGCCATGCGGTGGGTGATGTAGAAAAACAGATCCAGCAGCATCACGCCCACCAGTACCTGCAGCCACATGGGCGCATGACTGAGCCCGTAATGCGGGTCGAGCCAGCCAACCTGTATCAAAACGCTGGACGAGCCCAATGCAAACACGGCGGTAAGCACGGCAGTTTGCAGGCTGTTGATGGTCAGCAGTACGCCGTTGGAGAGAAGGTCGGTGGTCAGTTCGCCTTTTTCCAGGGGCCTTTTCACCCTCGGCATCAGCGTCTGGGCCAGTAGACTGATGCCGTAAAATGGTAATAAAAACCACAGCATCAGGGTGTGGCTATCATAGCCGAGCGCGACCACGGCAATAATGGACAGGCCGAGAAAGAACAGCGTAAATCCACGAGAGATAATCCAGCGAAGGGTTTTCATGGGAGGAGCCTTATCGTTGTTGTTCTTTGCATCCGTGACAATGCGACTGTGAACATTAAGGGCCGGCCCGGCAGGATCAATCAGGGTAATGACCTAGCCATTAATGCTAATTGTTAAAACCGGCCACCCCGGTTGGGGCTGATTCAGGCTAAAAATGACTGACAGTCAAGCTGTTGGCCGGGGTGTCGGTGTCGCAGGGAATGGCGGGCGCGGTTGCGACTAAGAGGAAAGGCGTATATTTGATAATTGCGGCCATAAATGTGATTTGCCGCACATTTTTACGACTGACGGGCTTTCCGCCTGTTTCAGCGTATAGGGCAGCATGCCATCCCGGTTCTGTCACATGTGATAATCAAGACAGTATCAGGGGCGGCAGATATGAATAATAAACGTTCCTTCTGGGTAAGCATTGCCCGACTGCTGGAGTGGAATGACCGTGACAAGGCGTTGCTGCTGGCGGGCCTGATGGCGCCGATGATGGGCAGTTACCTGGCGTGGTTGTATATCACGGCGCATTACACGGATTTTGGGCATACCTTCTTCTCTGTGCCGGGCGTGCGGCTGGCGCAACAGGTGTTTTGTGGCAACGTGGTTGGCTGGTTGCTGTTGTTGATCTGGGGCGGCCTGCTGCGTTGGCGTGATCGCGATTGTGGCATTTACCCGAATGTGGTTATTCAGTTTTTCGGCTTCGGTTTTGTGGCGCTGGGGTATGTGATCGGCCTGTATAATCCCATGCTCGGGCTGGTGCTGGTAGGCGGGCCGTTGACCGGCTTTGCCCTGTTCGGCATTCCCCGCGTGGCCATCAATTTCACCCTCTGCCTGCTGCTGCTCTTTGTCATTGTGTCGTTGAGCATTTCCGGGACGCTGGAATATGCCCCCCTGTTCAAGGGCGACCCGGTGACCAAGCAGTACCAGTCCGTCTACTGGATCGTCAGCGTGGTGGGTGGGTCCGTGCCGTTTGTCACCACCATGTTCGTGCTGACCTTGGTGTTGCTGGGGCGCTTGCAGTTTCGCGAGGCCCAGATGCATGCCCGTGCGGTGACCGATGCGCTCACCGGTCTGTCCAATCGTCGGGCCCTGTTCGAGCAGCTGGAATATGAAATGGCCAGGGCCCGGCGTACCGGCAACCCCCTGTCGATCTGCCTTATGGATCTGGATTACTTCAAGAGAATCAACGACAGCCATGGTCATGCCGCCGGCGATGCGGTGCTGTGTGCGGTGGCGGATCTGTTGCGGGAAAATCTGCGCGATACCGACCGTATCGGTCGCATTGGTGGCGAGGAATTTCTGCTGGTATTGCCGGACACTGACCGGGCTGGCGCCCGGGCGGTAATGGAGCGTTGCCAGCAGAGTTTTCGCGGCCATCGGCTGGTGATGGCCGGCCTCTCATCGCCGCTGCAATTCACTGCCAGTTTTGGCATTGCCTGCCTGGAAGCAGGCAATAACCTGGAGCAGGCGTTGCTGGTGGCGCGGGCGGATGAGGCGCTGTATGCCGCCAAGAATGCGGGCCGTGACCGCATTTTCTGCTGGGCTGCCAGTCAGACCTCGCCGTTAGCGGATGGCGCCTGATCGAACCCGGCGAGCAGGGCGTTAATGGCTTGGGCAAAGGCCACCGGTGAGTCCTCCTGCAGGAAGTGGCCGCCGGTCAGTGTCTGGTGTGGTTGCCCGGCGGCGCCGGGAATCCGTTCGCGCATGTAGCGATCGCCCCCTCGGGTAATCGGGTCACCATTGCTGAAGGTGGTCAGGAACGGCTTGCGCCATTGTTCCAGCACTTGCCAGGCCCGGCGATTGGCATCGCTGGCCGGGTCATCCGGGCGCACCGGCACCAGTTTGGGGAACATGCGCGCGCCGGCCTTGTAGGCCTTGCCGGGGAAGGGTGCATCATAGGCGCGCCGCTCGTCCGGCCCCAGGGTGCGGAAGGTGCCGCTGTTGATGATGCGGGCAATCGGAAACCAGGGGCTGTACAGCGCGAAATTCTTCCACAGCTGGAAAGCGCTGGGCACCTGCTGGTCGCCAGTGGGCAGCATGCCGTTACCGACCACAATGGCGCGAAAGCGTGCCTCGTTTTCCGCTGCCAGACGCAGACCCAGCAGTGACCCCCAGTCCTGGCAGACCAGCGTTATGTCATGCAGATCCAGTTGATCGAGCAGCGCCTGCAACCAGTCCATATGACTCTGGTAGCTGTAGTCCGCCTTGTCGGCGGGCTTGTCGGATTTGCCGAAGCCGATCAGGTCCGGGGCGATCACCCGGTGTCCGGCGGCGGCACAGACCGGAATCATGTGACGGTAAAGATAGGACCAGGAGGGTTCGCCATGCAGCATCAGAATGGGGCTGGCGTTGGCCGGGCCTTCGTCCACATAGTGCATGCGCAGGCCGTCAATGTCCGCATAGTGCGGTTCAAACGGGTAATCCAGCAGGCGTTCAAAACGGGAATCGGGGGTACGCAAAATTTTCATGGAATGTCCTGATGCCGGTTTTTTGATGACGCTAACACGTTGAGTAGGTCGCTGCCGGGTCCGATCGTGCCTATCTATAAATCCTGAAACCGTTGTATTAATGCGCTTTCCAGCCCGGCCAGATTGATACCGAAGGTATCGTCAAGCGCGGTTAGCAGTTGCCGGTCGTTGAGGGTCTGCGATTCACTCCGGCCATCCGCAAAACGGCGCGTCAGGCGACGGTTGAGCAGGGTATGGCGGTGGTCGGGTGCGGCCCGCACGGCGATCAGGTTGTTGACGAACTTGGAGGCCGGGTGACAGGCCACGTACCAGTTGGCCATTTCGTAATCCACCGGCCACTGTTCCGTCAGATCAAACCGGTAAAGCAGTTGCCAGTCGTCGTGCAGGGCGACCTGCAGGGAAAAATAATCATCGTGTTGTTGCACACGAAAGCGCTCCAGGGTGGTGGCTTGGCCACTGCGCTCGGCAAAGCGCAATGGCGCCGTGGGGGTGAGACCGCCGAAGCCCACGTCCACCAGGTAGTCGTCGTCATCCAGGGTCACCAGCAGCAACATGTGTGAACGTGGCGGCTGGAAGCCGGGCGGCTGATTCCAGTAGACCCGGCCCGTTACGCCACGCACCCGGTAGCCGATTTGCTCCAGCATGGCCTGGAAAAAAAGATTGTGCTCGAAGCAGTAACCGCCGCGCCCGGCGCGCACCAGCTTGTCGCTCAGTGCCGGTGTATCCAGCGGCACCGCTAGCCCCAGAAAGGGGTTAAGATTTTCAAAGGCCAGGGTTTCCAGATGACAGCGTTGCAATTGTGCCAGCGTTGCCAGGTCAGGGTGCGGTTGGCCGGAAAAGCCAATGCGTTGCAGGTAGGCGCTCAAGGTCTGTGACATGATGCTATCCGGAATGGCGGTGGCGGTTATGACTTTATCAGACTCGAAAGACAATGCGTTGCCCGATGGGGCTGGACAGCCGCATTCCGGCATCAAAAAATATCGACTGGAACGGCTGGTGCGGGTAGGGAGCGCAGCATGAGTATCGCAAACAATCACAGACTATTGCGGGTGGTGCTGCCATGACCGTTTCGGTGGAGGCGGGAAGCCTGGGTTTTGCGCCGCTTACGGAAGAGGATCTGGGGCTGCTGCATGGTTGGCTGGCGGCTCCCCACGTGGTGCAGTGGTGGGGGCCGAGCCGCTCGCTCGAGGAAGTGCTGCGTGACTATAACCCGGCCACCCGTTGTGTTGGTGGCCCGGCCTATTTCCTGATTGAGCTTGAAGGTGAGCCGGTGGGCTTTATCCATCGTTATGCGCCGGTGGAGCACCACCATGAAGGCTGGTGGCGGCAGATACATGATCCCGGTGCACGCGGCATCGACCTGTTTCTGGCCAGCCCGCAGTGGCTGGATCGCGGCCTGGGACGGCGGGCGTTGCGCAGCTTTGCCGCCTTGCTGTTTCGCGACCCGGCGGTAACGACCCTGATCGCCGACCCGGCCCCGGATAACCTGCGTGCGGTGGGCTGTTTTGCCGCAGCCGGCTTCATCGCCCGTCACATCGTGTCGACCCCCGACGGGCCCGCGCTGTTAATGGAGCTGACCCGTAACGACTGGCAGGACTGAATGGATCAGAAAACCCAGTTAAAGGGCACGGCTGGCTGAATCGGTCGGCGCTACCGCAGGGGGTATGCTGTCAGAGTGATTGGCAGGAGCAGGAATATGGCACCCATCGCTTATCTGACCCATGGCGGCGGCCCCTTGCCGCTACTGGGAGATCCCGGCCACCAGCAGCTGGTGGCGTCGTTGCAGTCGCTGGCCGCGGCCCTGCCCAGGCCAAAAGCCATCATTTTGGTCAGCGCCCACTGGGAGGCCGAGCAGGCCACCGTCACCGGCGCCGCGCAGCCGGAGCTGATCTATGACTACTATGGCTTCCCCGAGGCGGCCTACCAGCTGCGTTACCCGGCCCCCGGTGATCCGGCGCTGGCGCAATCGCTGGTAGAGCGTCTGCAGGCGGCGGGACTGGCGGCCGGTATCGATACCCGGCGTGGTTTTGACCATGGCATGTTTGTGCCACTGAGTTTGATGTTTGCGCAGGCATCGGTGCCGGTGGTGCAGCTGTCACTGCTGCACAGTCTGGATCCGGCCGCCCACCTGGCCATGGGTCGGGCGCTGGCGCCGCTGCTGGAAGGCCCCACCGGGCAACAGGTGATGCTGATCGGTTCCGGCTCCTCATTCCATAACATGCAGGTGCTGATGGGGCGCGGTGGCCCGCAGGCGGGGCCGGCCAATCTGGCCTTTGAGCAGTGGCTGCAGGACACCTGCTGTGATCCGGCATTGGCCATTGATGAGCGCGAGCAGCGGCTAACGGACTGGCAACAGGCGCCCCATGCCCGCTTCTGTCACCCCCGCGAGGAGCACCTGTTGCCGCTGCTGGTATGCGCTGGCGCCGCCGGTCGCCCGGCAGCACGCGTCTTCAAGGGGGCCATGGGTGCTGTGCAGGTGAGCTCCCTGTTGTGGTGACCGCCGGTCGGCATGACTTGACGGTAATCAGGGAATAGCGCCAACCTGATTGGGTAGCATCAAGGTGATCACCTTCGAGGAGAACCTGTATGGATTCCGGAAAAGCACTGATTGCCGCCATCAAGGGCAAGCTTGATGAGCTGGAAACGGAACTGGACGGCCTGGAAATGCAGGCCCTGTCCGAACAGGGGGATGCGACCGTCGAGGCCGAGCGTCATCAGCTATCCCTGCAGGACCTGTTGATGGAAGTTCAGCAACGGCTGGACGAAGTCCGTGAGCTGACCGGTGCCGCCGGCCTGGTAATGGAAGATGCCTGGCAGCAGATGGAGCCGGAACTGGAGTCGCTGGGCCGGCGCCTGTTTGCCGGTAACTGAGTGACGGGGCTGGTGCCCCCTGTCGGCCGGTCTTCCTGTTCCAGGCGGTGGCTCGCGCCGCCATGATAATACCTGCCGTGCCAACGGCGGGAGGTTTCCCCTGTGCCGCCATCGATTCTTGCGAGCGGGCGCGAACAGCGCCCTGCGCTTTTATACCTTGAGCCATCCCTGGCATTTCGCTACCGTTGCCGACCTTCGAATTTATTGCCGACGCCGATGGGCGCCGGCCTGTGACGGAATACCTTTATGTGGATCAGGAACCTGACGGTGTTTGTGGGTGACGAGCCTTTCGGCTGGTCGGTGGGCGAGCTGGACGAGGTGCTGGCCCAGCATCGCTGCCAGCCCTGTGGTTCGCAGACCCTGCGCACCGATGGCTTTGTGCCGCCATTGAAAGGCCAGGACCCGATGGCCTATGCGGTGGACGGTTTTCTCTTCTGTGTACACCAGGAAACCACCCGCCTGTTGCCGGGGCCGGTGATCAAGGAGCTGCTGGACGAGAAGGTCGAATTTATCCAGCAGGAGCAGGGCCGCAAGGTCGGGCGAAAGGAAAAGGCGGAGCTCAAGGAGCAGATCACCTTCGAGCTGATGCCGCGCGCCTTCACCCGCTCACGGCGTACCGCGGTGCTGATCGATACCGAACGCAAGCGTATTCTGGTCGACAGTGCCTCGGCCAGCCGCGCGGAGGAAGTGGTGGCCAGTCTGCGCAAGGCGCTGGGTTCCCTGCCGGTGGGCTACCCGGCGCCAAAATCTGCGCCCTACACCAGTTTCAGCAACTGGTTGCGTGACCCGGCTCTGTTGCCGGAGGGTTTTACCCTGGGCGACCGCTGCGAGCTGAAGGGCACCAAGGATGAGGGCGCGGCGGTACGTTTCACCGCCGTGGACCTGGGGCAGGAGGAGATTCTCGCCCACCTGGATACCGGCATGGTGGCGGTGCGCGTCAACCTGGCCTGGCAGGATGCCATCGAGCTGGACGTGAACGACAAGCTTGAGATCAAACGCATCAAGCCGCTGGATCAGCTGAAGGAGAACATCGACGCGCTGGACGCGGATGATGCGGTGGCGGAGCTGCAGGCGCAGATGACGCTGCAGGGCAACGTCCTGCGCGAAGCCCTGGACAGCCTTTACCCGTATTTCGAGATCAGCAGCGGCGCCTGAGGCGCCGCTGCCTTATTTGGGGTTCCGGTCGCGGATGTCCGCGTCATCGTCACCGCGGTGCAGGTGAACCTTGTCGAAGGAACCACACTGCGGCGGGTGCTCGAAGGTCTGGGTCACGTCGACCAGCCCCAGGTGTTGCAGGGTGCGCCGGCCGATCAGCATCGGGTAGATCATGTCGCTGCGATCCTGCAGGGTGAACTGTTCGCGCTGGATGGTGTTGCCCACGCAGACATTCATCAGCACCACCGGGCGATGGTCGGCACCGCCGGCCCCGCGTACCAGCACCCGGCGATAGCGCGGCCGCTCATAGGTCTTCTGCACTTCCTTGCCGGTGGCCTTGTCCACCACATCGACGGTGAAACGCACCCAGTGATGGCCGTCCTTCTTGAAAATCTCGATATTGGTGGCATGCAGGGACGAGGTCAGCGCGCCGGTGTCGAGCTTGGCTTTCACCTCCACCCCCCAGGGCTCCAGGGCGACCTTTTCCACCCAGCCAAAGACGGGCTTGCCGCTATCGGCCAGCGCCAGGGAACACAGGCTCAGCAAGGCTGTGGTCAGCAGTAATCGCATGCAGTCATTCCTCAAAAGATAGTCCGTGCCGCGCACGCCCACATGGCGCCGGGTCGGTCTGGCAAGGTAAGACCATGGCAGACCGGGCGATGTTCCCTAGGACGCTTCCAGCTGATACTTGTCCGGCTCGAAGCGGCGGGTGCGCATCCAGTACTGAAAGGTAAAGCTGGGCCAGAGGGTACGGTTTTTTCCGAATTCGTCCAGGTACCAGCTTTCACAGCCGCCGGCAGACCACACGGCACTGTCCAGTTGTTTCTGCAGCTTGCGGTTGAAGCCGGCCTGCACTTCCGGCTTCACATCCAGCGATTCCAGCTTGTCCTTGCGCAGCTTTCTGATCGCCTGCATTACATAGTTCACCTGGGATTCGATCATGAACACGATGGAGGTGTGGCCCAGACCGGTGTTAGGCCCCAGCAGCATGAAGAAGTTGGGGAAGCCGGTGACGGAAATGCCCAGATAGGCCTCCATGCCGGACTGGTCCCAGGTCTCGCGGATTTCCTTGCCCTGGCGGCCAAAAATCTTCATCGGGCCGATCGGGTCGGAGACCTTGAAACCGGTGCCATAAATGATGGCATCCACCGGCCGTTCGGTGCCGTTGCTGTCGACGATGCCATGGGCCTTCACCTCGCGGATGCCGTCGGTGAGCACCGCCACGTTACTGCGATTGAGGGCCGGGTAATATTCATCCGACATCAGGATGCGCTTGCAGCCAATGGTGTAATCCGGGGTCACCTTGTTGCGCAGGTCCCGGTCCTTGATGTTGCGGCGAATGAAGTGGCGCGCATACAGCTCGGCCAGCTTCATGGCGCGCGGGTCCACCGCCAGGCCCAGTACCCGGCTTTCCATCCACCAGTAGATGCCGCCACGGAACAGTTTCTGGGTCGCTGGCACGGTCTTGAATAACAGTTTTTCCAGTTTGGTCATGCGCCGGTCCGGCTTGCTCAGCACCCAGGGCGGGGTACGCTGATAGAGATCCAGTTGTTTCACCTGCGGCGCGATGCGCGGTACGAACTGGATGGCACTGGCACCGGTGCCGATCACCGCCACCCGTTTGTCCTTGAGGTCGTAATCGTGGTTCCAGCGGGCGGAATGGAAGGCGGTACCCGCGAATTGATCGAGCCCCGGCAGATTGGGGTAGGAGGGAATGCTCAGGGCGCCGATGCCGGACACCAGCACGCGACAGAACAGCTTCTGGCCATCACCGGTTTCGATGTGCCAGCCGTGGCGCTGGTTGTCGTAATGGGCGCCCAGCACCTCGGTGTTGAAGCGCATGTGCGGCAGGATGCCGTAATCATCGGCGGTGCGTTTCAGATAGTCCCAGATTTCCTGCTGCGGGGCGAACATCCGCGACCAGCGTGGATTGGGGGCAAAGGAGTAGGAATACAAATGGGAAGGCACATCGCAGGCACAGCCGGGATAAATATTGTCCCGCCAGGTGCCGCCGATGTCGTCGGCTTTCTCCAGCACCAGGAAATCGTCGATGCCCGCTTCCTTGAGCTTGATGGCCATGCACAGGCCGGAAAAGCCGGCCCCGACTACCACGACATCGCATTCTGTCGGTTGTGAATCCGTTCTGGTCATTGCTGTTCTCCCTGGTCGTCCCGGTGGGATTGATGCCGTTGAAAACAGGCCAACGCAAGCGGTATGCAACGGCACAGAGTTCATCATTACTCAAGACGGCGAGCGGGGCTAGCGCTGTTGCCCGGGGTAGCAGTCCGTTACGGTTTCTTAACGATTCTGCAGAAAACCCTTAAACGCGTTAGGGTGAAAATAGCCCTTTGTGAAATCGCCGGCAGGGAGAGCTGCGCCATGAGTGTTGAGCAACCCACAACGCACCGTTATGACGTGATTGTGGTAGGCAGCGGTTTTTCCGGTATCAATATGGGGATCGCCCTGAAGAACGCCGGTGTGGAGAATTTCATCATCCTCGAACAGGCCGGCCGCGTTGGTGGTACCTGGCGGGACAATATTTATCCCGGCTGTGCCTGCGATGTGCCTTCCCATTTGTATTCCTA
>JAWVWY010000038.1:0-22055 GCA_033723495.1 Alcanivorax sp.
TCCGATGCCTTCGTGGCCAAGTACGAAAAGGCCAACGATGGCGCCGCGCCCACCTCCGAGGTGGCATTCAACTACTTCGGCCTTTACGCCACCGTGGCCGCCATGCAGGCCGCCGGCAGCGTGGACGATGCGGGCAAGATCCGCGCGGCCATGGGTCAGGGGCTGAAAACGCTCAGTGCCGAGCATAATCCCTATGACGTCAAAGCCATCGATGCCAAGGGCGGCATGGTGGTCGACCCCAATATCGCCGTGGTGGAGAACGGCAAGATCAAGATCGAGAGCCTTTCCGAAGTGATGGCGGACTGACGCCAACCCGGTTCGCAACAGCGGGGCGCCAGAGGGTGCCCCGCTGTCGTTTGGGCTGTCATTTCAATAAATGAAATTTAATTCCAAAATAATTGAAAGTCGCTTCCCTTTGCTTATACTGGAGGCTGTTTCATTCTACCCAGACCCGGTAAACCGGGCCGGACGCCGCCCCTGAGCGGTGCTGTAATCAGGAGAGTGGTAATGAGTGACCCTGTCAGCCTCAGTCGTGACGGTGACATCGGCATCATCCGTATCGATTATCCCCCCGTGAATGCCCTGGGCCACGGTGTCCGCACCGGCCTGCAATCCTGCCTGCGCGAAGCAATGGCGGATGACAGCCTGCAGGCGGTGATCGTGATCGGCGAAGGCAAGACCTTCCCGGCCGGCGCCGACATCCGCGAATTCGGCAAACCGCCCCAGCCGCCGTCGCTGCCGGACGTGATCAACGAGTATGAGGCCAGCGACAAGCTGGTGGTGGCGGCCATCCACGGCACCGCCCTGGGCGGTGGCCTGGAAGTGGCGCTGGGCTGCGATTACCGGGTGGCGCTGGACAGCGCCCGCCTGGGCCTGCCGGAAGTGAACCTGGGCCTGCTGCCAGGGGCCGGCGGTACCCAGCGTCTGCCGCGTCTGGTCGGCGCTCGGCAGGCGCTCGACATGATTGTCGGGGGCAAGCCGGTGAAAGCCGCTCAGGCTCGGGAACTGGGGCTGGTGGATGACGTGGTCAGTGGTGATCTGCTGGACGGGGCGCTGGCCTTTACCCGCCGGTTGCTGGCGGACCGGGCACCGCTGCGCAGGATTCGTGATATGGACGTGCCCGGCGATACCGGTGCCGAGCTGTTCAGCGAATTCGAGCAATCCATTGCCCGCAAGCAACGCGGTTTCAAGGCACCCTTCAGCTGCATCAAGGCGGTGCAGGCGGCGGTGGAGCTGCCTTTCGACCAGGGCATCGAGCGCGAGCGCGAGCTGTTCTGCAAGCTGCTGATCTCGCCGGAGTCTGCGGCCCAGCGCCATGTATTCTTCGCCGAGCGGGAAGTGGCCAAGGTGCCGGGCCTGGACAAGGCCATCCCGAAGCGGGACATCCAGAGCGTGGCGGTCATCGGTGCCGGCACCATGGGCGGTGGCATCGCCATGAACTTCGCCAACGCCGGTATCCCGGTAAAACTGCTGGAAGTGAAGCAGGACGCGCTGGACAAGGGCCTGGCCATTATCCGCAGAAATTACCAAAACACCGCCAAAAAAGGGCGTATCAGCGCCGAGCAGGTGGAACAGCGCATGGCGCTGATCCAGCCCACCCTGAGCTATGATGAGCTGGGTGATGTGGATCTGGTAATCGAGGCGGTGTTCGAGAACATGGACGTGAAAAAGGCCGTGTTCACCGAGCTGGACCGGGTCTGCAAGCCCGGTGCCATTCTTGCCACCAATACCTCCACCCTGGACGTGAACCGCATTGCCGCCTTCACCGGGCGCCCCCAGGATGTGATGGGCATGCACTTCTTCAGCCCGGCCAACGTCATGCGGCTGCTGGAGAATGTGCGCGGTGACAAGACCGCCGATGACGTGATTGCCACGGTGATGGATCTGAGCCGTCGCATCGGCAAGGTCGGTGTGCTGGTGGGCGTCTGCCACGGTTTTGTCGGCAACCGCATGCTGCACAAACGCCAGGCCGAGGCCATTCAGCTGGTCAATGAAGGCGCCAGCCCCCAGCAGGTAGACAAGGTGCTGTTCGACCTGGGCTTCCCCATGGGGCCCTTTGCCATGTCGGACCTGGCGGGCATGGATGTGGGCTATCGCATCCGCGAAGCGCTGCGCAAGGACGACCCGGACAACGCACCGCCGCGCAACTGGACCGACGAGCTGGTGGAAGCCGGCCGCCTGGGCCAGAAAACCCGTGCCGGCGTGTTTGACTACCAGGAAGGCGACCGCACTCCGATCCCTTCACCGGATGTGGACGCGATTATTGAACAATATCGCAGTGATAACGGTATTTCCCCCCGCGATATCAGCGACCAGGAAATCCTCGAGCGCTGCATGTACGTGATGGTGAATGAAGGGGCGAAAATTCTGGAAGAGGGTATTGCCGCCCGGCCGCTGGATGTGGACGTGATCTGGATCTACGGTTATGGCTTCCCGGTTTACCGCGGCGGCGTGCTGTTCTGGGCCGACCAGGTCGGCGTGAAAACGATTTTCGACAAGGTTAACGAGATTTACCAGCAAACCGGCTCCGATGTCTGGAAGCCCGCCCAACTGCTCACTGATCTGGCCGAGCAGAACAAGGGCTTCTACAGTAAATAACGAGGACTGACATGGATATTAACTACACCCCGGAAGAACTGGCGTTCCGTGATGAAGTGCGCGCCTTTCTGGACGAAAAACTGCCCAAGGATATCGCCAGCAAGGTGAAGAACAGCCAGCATCTGGGCAAGGAAGACACCATCCGCTGGCAGAAGATTCTCAACGAACAGGGCTGGATGGCGCTGCACTGGCCCAAGGAGTATGGCGGCACCGGCTGGTCGCCGATTCAGAAGCATATCTTTGAAGAAGAGTGTGCCGAGTACGGTGCCCCCACGGTGTTGCCGTTTGGCGTCAACATGGTGGCACCGGTGATCATCAAATTCGGCACCGAAGAGCAGAAAAAGACCTATCTGCCGTCCATTCTCAACAGCGATGTGTGGTGGTGCCAGGGCTATTCCGAGCCGGGTGCCGGTTCCGACCTGGCCGGCCTGAAAACCAAGGCCGTGCGTGAAGGTGATCACTACGTGGTCAATGGTCAGAAAACCTGGACCACCCTGGGCCAGCATGCCGACTGGATCTTCTGTCTGGTGCGCACCGACCCCAACGCCAAGAAACAGGAAGGCATTTCCTTCCTGCTGATCGACATGCAGACCCCGGGTATCACCGTGCGCCCGCTGATCACCCTGGACGGCGAGCATGAAGTCAACGAAGTGTTCTTCGATGACGTGAAAGTGCCGGTGGAAAACCTGGTCGGTGAAGAAAACAAGGGCTGGACCTGCGCCAAGTACCTGCTCACCTTCGAGCGTACCGGCATTGCCGGTGTTGGCCAGTCCAAGGCGGCGCTCAAGCATCTCAAGGGCGTGGCTGCCAAGGTCCAGCAGAACGGCAAGCCGCTGATCGAGGACCCGCTGTTCCGCAACCGCCTGGCGGATGTGGAAATGGAACTGATGGCGCTGGAAATGACCAACCTGCGTACCGTCGCTGCGGCCCAGGCCGGCGGCGTGCCGGGAGCGGAAAGCTCCTTTTTGAAAATCATGGGCACCGAACTGCGCCAGGAAATCACTGACCTGTTCCGCCGGGCGGCGGGCCCCTACGCGCAGCCGTTCCTGCCGGAAACCTTCGAGGCGGACTACAGCGGCGACAGGGTGGGGCCCGATTTTGCCAACACGGTATCCGCCAAGTACTTCAACATGCGCAAGCTGTCGATCTTCGGCGGCTCCAACGAAATTCAGAAGAACATCATCGCCAAGATGATTCTGGGACTATGAGCCAGAAAGGCCCTGATTTCGCTTTGCGCCGGAGCCTGCTTTTGCGCAGAGCAAGGAATGAGGAGAGACGTTTGGTTATTCCGAATCAACGACGAATGACACGGCACTGCGCAAAAGCAGGCCCGTCCCTTCGGGTTGCGCCCAAAATCGCCCACTGCGTTGTTGCGAGCTTTGGCCTTGGACTCCACCAAGGCCGGCAACTCGCGCCTGGCGGTGAACGATTTTGGGCTGCAACGCAAAGTGAAATTAGGGCCTCTCTGGCTCACTACGGAGACTAAGCATGGACTTCAAACTGAGCGACGAACAACGCATGCTCGAAGAAACCGTGGGCCGTCTGGTCCGCGATGGTTACCCCTTCGATGTACGCGAAAAGGCCCGCACCAGCGAGCTGGGATATTCCGCTGACATGTGGCAGCAGTTCGCCGAGCTGGGCCTGCTGGGTGTGCCCTTTGCCGAGGATTTCGGTGGCTTCAACGGGGGTGGCCCGGAGCTGATGGTGGTGGCCGAAGGGTTCGGCCGTGGCCTGGTGCTCGAACCCTACCTGGCCACCGTGGTGCTTGGCGGTACCCTGATCAATGCGCTGGCCAGTGACGCGCAGAAGGAAACCCTGATCAGCGCCATTATCGGTGGCGAACTGCGCCTGGCGCTGGCCGCCTACGAGCCGCAAGGGCGCTATGACCATACCCAGGTGGCGACCCGCGCCGACAAGCAGGGCGATGGTTATGTCATCAGCGGCCAGAAAGCGGTCATGCTGCACGGCGACAGCGCCGACAAGCTGGTGGTGATTGCCCGCACCGGTGGCAGTGACAATGACCGTGATGGCCTGTCCGCCTTTGTGGTGGATGCCGGCGCCGAGGGCGTCAGCCGTCGCGGTTATCCGACCATTGATGGCCTGCATGCGGCGGACATCACCTTCGACAAGGTCGCCGGCGAATTGCTGGGTGAAGAAGGCAAGGCCATCGAGGCGCTGGAGCAAACCCTGGCACTGGGTATCGTGGCCCTGTGTGCGGAAGCCACCGGCACCATGGAAGTGGCCTGCGACCAGACCCTGGCTTACATCAAGGAGCGCCAGCAGTTCGGTGTGCCGATTGGCAAGTTCCAGGCGTTGCAGCACCGTATGGTGGAAATGCGCATGGAGCTGGAAAAGGCCCGCTCCATGACCATCCTGGCGGCCTGCTCGCTGGAAGCGGCGCCGGCATTGCGTGCCAAGCGCGTGGCCGCGGCCAAGGCCCTGATCGGCAAGTCCGGCCGCAAGGTGGCCGAGGAAGCGATTCAGCTGCACGGCGGCATGGGCATGATGGAAGAAACCGCAGTGTCCCATTACGCCAAGCGTATCGTCATGATTGATCACCAGCTCGGTGATCTGGGTTATCACATGCAGCAGCTGGAAGGCTTGCTGGATGTGGATGACGACGCAGCCTAAAACATGACAGCAAGGCGGCTTCGGCCGCCTTTTTTGATGGTGGCTAACCGCGCGATTGCCGGTTACGACACCGTTGCTACCTGAAGCGACAAACTCCGCCCCCGGCTATTTGCCTGCGGGCCGCTTTGCCCCAGGCTCGGGGCATTGAATCTTTTCGGGAGAGAACCATGAGTGTAAACCGCCACATTATTCTGGCGCAGCATCCTGTCGGCATGCCCACCAGCGATGACCTTCCTCTGCGCCAGGGTGAGATGCCGAGCCCGGGCGAGGGTGAGGTGCTGATCCGTACCATTTACCTGTCCCTGGACCCCTACATGCGCGGCCGCATGAGCCCGGCCAAGTCCTACGCCGCCGGGGTGCAACCCGGAGAGGTGATGCAGGGCGCTACCGTGGGCCAGGTGATCGAGTCGCGCCTTGACGGTTATGACGTCGGTGACTACGTGCTGGCCTTCGGTGGCTGGCAGGAGTACTCCGTGCAGGGCAAGGACATGCTGCGCAAGCTGGACCCGAAGCAGGCGCCCATCAGTACCGCCGTGGGGGTGCTGGGCATGCCGGGCTTTACCGCCTATGCCGGGCTGCTGGAAATCGGCCAGCCGAAAGAAGGCGAGACCGTGGTGGTGTCCGCCGCCAGCGGTGCGGTGGGGCAGGTGGTCGGTCAGATCGCCAAACTCAAGGGCTGCCGGGTGGTGGGCGTGGCCGGGGCACCGGACAAGTGCCAACACGTGGTCCAGGCCTACGGCTTTGATGCCTGCGTGAACTACAAGGACGATGATTTCGAAGCCCAGCTCGAGGCTGCCTGCCCGGATGGCATCGATATTTATTTCGAGAACGTGGGCGGCAAGGTGTTTGAGGCGGTGATGAAACGGGTCAACGACTTCGCGCGCATTCCTCTGTGCGGGCGCATTGCCCACTATAACGATACCGAAGCGCCGGCGGGGCCGGATCAGCTGCCCGCTTTTCTTACCAAGCTGCTGGTCAAACGCGTGTTGATCAAGGGCTTTATCCAGTTCGACTATGCCTACCTGATGAAGGACTTTGTCCGTGACATGGGCAGCTGGATGCAGCAGGGCAAGATTCACTACCAGGAAGATATTGTCGACGGACTGGAAAATACCGTGGACGCTTTTCAGGGGCTGTTGCAGGGGCGTAACCGCGGCAAGTTGCTGGTGCGTGTCAGTGAGGATCCCACCCGGTAATGGCCTTGATGCCAGCAGCCTGCCAGGCGCAGCAATGCCGTTTACTTTGGATGTTAAGCCCCTCTCCCCTTGCGGGAGAGGGGTTGGGGAGAGGGGACCTGCGTGAAAGGTTTGCGCCAGATTTTCATTAAGTGAACAGCATTATCCAGGGCGCCGGTATTTTCAATTTCGGCCGTCAGATCGGAGGGGCGCTGGGCGTAAACCTGTGCGCCCTTTGCATACAATTTTTCAGTGACCGTTATCGGCATGCTGACCCGCTGGCATCTTCTGCGGTGGCCTATGAAGCAGGTTTTGATAATGCATTTTGGTTTTTGTTGCTTGTGTTCCTGTTGGCCTGCTTGCCGTTGATGGCAATGGCCCGGGGGTAAAAGAAAGGGAGAGTCAGTAATGAGTGATCAACCGCATGTCCTGATTGTCGGTGCGGGTGCCATTGGCAGTTTTTACGGGGCCATTCTCAAGCGCGCCGGGTGTTCGGTCAGTGTGGTGCTGCGCTCGGATTACGATGCGGTCAAGGTCCATGGTTTCCGCTTTGACAGCGTGCTGGGCGAGCTGTCCTGGATGCCGGATCATATCTATCGCGCTGACGACGTTCCGCAGGAAACACCGGATTATCTGCTGTTGTGCGTGAAGGTGTTGCCGGGTGTGGACCGGGCGGAGCTGGTACGCCCCTGGTTGGGCGACAACACCACGCTGGTGCTGATTGAAAACGGCCTGGATATCGAGCGCGAACTGGCCGATGCCTTCCCCGCCAGCCCGCTGATCAGCTGCCTGGCCTTTATCGCCGTCAGCCGTACCGGCCCGGGGCAGGTACATCATCAGGCCTATGGGCAGCTGGTGATGGGCAACTTTCCGCACGGTTTCGACTCGCGCTGCAAGCGGCTTGGTGGCCTGTTCCGCGAGGGAGGCATCGAGGTTAACGAGACCGAAGCGGTGGTCGGGGAGCGCTGGCGCAAGTGTGTCTGGAATGCGCCATTCAATCCGCTCAGCGTGCTGGCCAATGGCGCCGATACCCTGACCATGCTCGATAGCCCCGGCGGCGAGGCGCTGGTACGGGCGATGATGTCCGAGGTCATGGCGGTGGCCGAGGCGGATGGTTATCCGCTACCGGTGGCGCTGATCGAAAAGAATATTGCCGGTACCCGCACCATGGGTGCCTACCGTAATTCCATGGCGCTGGATTATCTGCATGGGCGGCCTATCGAACTGGATGCCATTCTTGGCAACGCGGTGGCCATTGCCGAGCGACTCGGCGTGCCGGTGCCGCACCTGCAAACGGTGCTGACCACCCTGCGGATGCGTGACTCTCTGCCACCGTCAGCGCCGGCCTGACCGGGCCGGTCCGGGCTGGTGGTTTTGGTCATTGTGGCACGTCCGTCCCCTGTGAAATGCTGTTTCGTAATGCTCAGGGAGAGTTGCCGTGCCTGTTATCCCCCGGCTAGTCCAACACCAGCACCCGCTTGCCGCTGAAATCATCGCCGGCCATGTGAGCCTGGGCGGCCGGCGCCTGCTCAAAGGCAAACGTCTCCAGCGGCAAGGGACGCAGGCTGCCCTCGGCAAACAGCGGTGCCAGCCGGTCGTTGAAGATCTGCGCCATGCGGATACGGTTTTCCAACGGTTGGCTGCGCATGGTCATGGTCTTCAGGGTCTGGCGCCGCATCAGCAGAGCGCCCAGATTCAGTTCGGTCGTCATACCGCCGAGCATGCCGATCATCACCAGCGTGCCTTCCGGGCGCAGCCCGCCGAGCAGGGTATTCCAGTCCGGGCCGACCATATCCAGCATCACCGCCACGCCTTGCTGGTCGGTGAGCGATGTCAGCTGTTCGGCCAGCGTGCCATCCTCGGTGACGCGGGCGGCCAGCCCCATGGCGACGGCGCTATCCAGCTTGCGCGGGTCCCGGCTGCTGCCGATCGGGCGGGCGCCCAGGATATGCGCCAGCTGGGTGGCGGCCAGGCCCACGCCGGCGGTGGCCGGGCGAATCAGACACCACTGACCCGGTTGCAGGCCGCCCTCCAGAAACAGGGCCCGATAGGCGGTCAGAAAGGCCTCGGGCAGGGTGACGGCGCGGGCAAAATCGAGCCCCGCCGGGATCGTCAACGCCTCCCGCTCGTGGCTGACAATCTGTTCCGCGTAGGCGCAGCCGGGCACCAGGCCCATCACCGCATCGCCGACTTTACGTTGCTGCACTCGCTCGCCCACGGCGATTACCTCGCCGGCGTATTCCAGACCCGGCACCCGGCTGCTGGTGCCCGGCGGTGCCGGGTAAAGGCCCTTGACCTGCAGCAGGTCGGCGCGGTTGAGCCCCACCGCTTTCACTTGCACCAGGATGTCTTCCGGCCCCGGCGATGGCGCCGGCAGGGTGTTCAGTTGCAGTTGTTCGTTTTCAATACACCAGGCGCGCATGGCTGTGCTCCTATCAATAATGGTTTACCACAGAGGGCACAGAGTTCACTGAGACAACCCCTCGTCTGGAAACCCTGTAAGTGGCTTTCACAAACAAGCGACGCTGAAATTTGCGATGGGTTTTTCCCTGTGTGCCCGGTGACCTCTGTGGTGAAAAAGGTTCGTTATGTCTCTACAGTATCCGTTTGCTGACCTGCCGCCGGCGGGCCAGCGTTTAAAAGTGGCTGAGGGTGTTTACTGGCTGCGTTTTCCGCTGCCTTTTGCCCTTGACCATATCAATCTCTGGTTGCTGCAAGATAACGCCGGCTGGACCCTGGTGGATACCGGCCTGGGCGTGCGCCGCAGCCGCGAACTCTGGCAGCAGTTGCTGGCCGAGCAGCTGGATGGCAAACCGCTGACCCGTGTCATCGTTACCCATTACCACCCGGACCATCTTGGCATGGCGGGCTGGCTGCAGCAGCAGGTTGACGCCACTGTCGTCATGAGTCGCGGCGAATGGCAGCTTGCCAGTGCCATTTGCGAGGCCTCCGACAGCCAGACCAAGGCACGTTTCCGTGATTTTCTGGGCAGTCATGGCCTGCACGGTGACCAACTGGAGCAGGTGGCCGGCAGGGGCAATGGCTTTAGCCGGGTGGTGATGCCCATGCCGCAAACCCCGCAGCTTGTCGCGGCCGGCGATACGCTCTGCATTGATGGTGACGCCTGGCATATCCATGTTGGCCGGGGACATTCCCCCGAGCACCTCTGTCTGTTTCGCGCAAGCGACAACGTGCTGATTAGCGGTGATCAGGTGTTGCCGACCATTTCCAGTAACCTGATGGTGCGCCCCACCGAGCCCGAGGCCGATCCGGTCAGCGATTTTGTCGACAGCCTGCTGGCCATTCGCGATGCGCTGCCGGCCGAGACCCTGGTACTGCCGGCCCATGGGCAGCCCTTTCATGGCCTGCACCCGCGCATTGATAGCCTGGCCAATCATCACCGTGAGCAGCTTGATGTGGTGCTGGCAGCGTGCCGAAACCAGCCGCGCAGTGCCCACGACATTCTGCCGATCATGTTCAGGCGACAGCTGGATGTGCAGCAACTGATGTTTGCCATGGGCGAAAGCATTGCCCACCTTAACTGTCTGGCCGGCCAGGGGCGTGTGCACCGTGAGCAGCGCGACGGCCTGTGGCTGTTCGCGGCCTAATGGGCGGCCAGCAGCAGCGACAGGCCCCACAACCAGCCGGCCAGCAGCGGCACCACCAGCACAAAGAACAGGCCGTTCCAGCGCCAGGCAATCTGCCATGCCGGGCGCTGGATCAGTTGGCTGAGTACCAGCATGGAGGCGGTGAACGGTGAGGAAATCATCGACAGGCTCCAGGAACACATCAGCGCCACCGCCAGCAGTCGCGGGTCCACGGCGCCGCCATCGCCCAACAGGGATGCCAGCAGGGTCACCGACACAATCGGGTTGAGCCCCAACTGGGCCAGCGCCACCACCAGCAGCATGGCGGCCACCGCCATGGCCACGCCGTGCACATGGCTGGCCAGCAGCAGGCCGTGCAGGGCCTGGCCATCCACCAGCGGGCCGAGCAGGGCGCCCAGACAGGCCGAGCCGCCCAGCACCGCGATTTCGCCCCGATTGGCGCCGAAGATCAGCCGTGAATGACGTCCCAGTAGGGTGAGTGCCCGTCGTAGCCCGGTGCCGCCGCCCAGCCGCCGGCGCTGGCTGGCCATCCAGACAATCGCCGCCAGCGGACAGGCGATTAGCACTGCCAGAGGCAGGCGCATCTGGCCGGCCCGGGCCACGGCAAACACACTCAGGGTGATGGCCAGCGCCAGCAGGGAAAAGCGCCACAGCGGTGACAGTGACGGCGGCGCCGTGGCCGGTACCCGGCTGGCCAGTTGGCTGGGGCGCAGCCGCCAGTCCAGCCACCAGCCGAGCAGAAAGAACAGCGCCGCAGTGGGCAATGCCACCGGCGCCAGTGTCGCCCAGGTGAGGCTGGGCATATTGGCCAGAATCACCGCCATGGTAATGCCCAGAGGCGACACCAGCGGCGCCAGCGCAAAGCCGCGCAGGATCGACAGCATCATGCGTCGCTCCCGGGCCAGCTGAATATCCCGGTGGCCGCCGGCGGCCTTCAGGCTGTTGCTGCGCATGACCATGGTGGCGAACAGGTTGAGCACACCGATATTGATGATCAGGCCGAACAGGGCAGTGCCCAGCGACAGGGTTGGGTAGCGCAGGGTGGGTTTCTGGCGGATCAGGGTCTGGCCGGCATCGCGCACCAGTGGCGAGCGCATTGCCGACACCCGCAGCAACCCCAGTGAGGCGACGAAGGTGGCAAAGAAGCAGAAGCGGTCCAGCGCTTGCAGCAGCAAGGACAGCGGGGTTGACGCGGTTGCTAGTGTGAACACTGCCAATGCCGCAGTGACAGCCAGAATACTCCTGGCCATGCGGGTCTGACGCGGCCACTGCACCAGCAGGTAGCTCAACAGCGCCAGGCGAGCGACCCAGGCAGCAGGTCCGACATGCAATACCAGAAACAGCAGTGTCGCCAGCATGCACAGTGGCAGGCTGTAGTCGGGCCAGCGTTTCAGGGGCGGCAAAAGATGGCGCAAGGGGCGAGCCTTTCCTCAGTGTCGGGCCGCAGCCCGGCCTGTTGATGGTCGGCGCGGAGCCGGCTCAGGCCGAGGCGGCCTGCCGGGCCAGCTCCCGGGCAATGACGATCTGTTGAATCTGGGTGGTGCCTTCATAGATGCGAAACAGGCGCACATCCCGGTAGAAGCGCTCCACCGGGTACTCGGCCATATAGCCCGCGCCGCCATGAATCTGCACCGCCCGGTCTGCTACGCGACCGACCATTTCCGAGCAGAACAGTTTACAGCAGGAGGCATCCAGGCTCACCCGCTCCCCGCGGTCCTTGCTGCGCGCAGCTTCCAGCACCATGGAGCGGCCGGCAAAGGCCTCGGCGCGGGAGTCAGCCAGCATCGCCTGAATCAGCTGGTGCTCGATGATCGGTTTGCCGAACTGTTGACGGTCCATGGCGAAGGCCAGGGCATCGTCGATCAGACGCATGGCCACCCCCACGCAGACCGCGGAAATATGCAGCCGGCCCCGGTCCAGCACCTTCATGGCAGTCTTGAAACCCAGCCCTTCCTGGCCGCCAATGATATTGGCCGCCGGTACCCGGCAGTTGTCGAAAATGATGTCGCAGGTGTGAGCGCCTTTCTGCCCCATCTTCACATCGGCCTTGCCGCGGGTAATGCCGGGGGTATCGCCTTCCACGATAAAGGCGCTGACACCGGCGCCGCCCGGGATGTCCGCATTGGTGCGCGCCATCACGGTGAACAGGCCGGCATGAGGGCCATTGGTGATATAGCGCTTGGTACCGTTGAGGATGTAGTGGTCGCCGTCCTTTTGGGCGCGGGTTTTCACCGCGCCGGAGTCCGAGCCCACATCCGGCTCGGTCAGGCAGAAGGCGCCGATCACCTCGCCGGTGGCCAGCTGCGGCACATACCGCTGTTTCTGTTCCTCGGTGCCATCAATGAGAATGCCCTGGGCACCGATGCCGTTGTTGGTGCCCATCAGCGAGCGGAAGGCCGGGGAGGTGCGGCCAAGCTCGAAGGCCACCAGCACCTCCTCTTCCATGGTCAGGCCCAGTCCGCCATATTGTTCGGGGATCGACAGGCCGAACAGCCCCATGGCCTTCATTTCGGCGATGATATCGTCGGGGATGGCGTCGTTCTCGGCCACCTGCTGCTCGGCGGGCACCAGGCGTTCGCGGACAAAGCGGGACAGGGTATCGATGAGCTGCTTGAGGGTATCTGCGTCTCGGATCATGGTCGGGCTCGGCGGTCGCGGTGGACAGTTGGCAAGGCAGCGAGGCGCTGCGGATCACTTGCATCGCACTCTGTCACGGCCTATGCTGCCCGTCAAGTTTTCAAAACTATATTCCGCAGAGCGGACAATGTCGTAAAACTGCAGGCTGCTGGCATTCTCCGGCGGCCCTGTTGCGGAGATCTGTCATGCTTGATGCCTATATCTACGATGGCCTGCGCACGCCCTTTGGTCGCCATGGTGGTGCCCTGGCGCCGGTGCGCCCGGACGACCTGCTGGCCGGCGTGATTCGCGAGCTGGTACAGCGCAATCCTTTCGAGCCCGGCCTTTATGAGGACGTGGTAATCGGCAATACCAATCAGGCCGGTGAAGATGCCCGTAACGTGGCCCGCCATGCCGGCCTGCTGGCCGGGCTGCCGGAATCGGTGGCGGGTATTACCGTCAACCGCCTGTGTGGCAGTGGCCTGGCCGCCACCCTGGATGCCGCCCGCATGGTTACCGTGGGTGAGGGCGAGCTGATAGTGGCCGGTGGCGCCGAGTCCATGAGCCGGGCGCCCTTTGTCATGGCCAAGGCAGACAAGGCCTATAGCCGTGATCTGCGCGTATTTGACAGCACCATCGGCGCCCGTTTTCCCAACCCGGCGATCCTGCAGCAGTTCGGCGGTGACAGCATGCCGGAAACGGCCCAGAACGTGGCCGATGAGCTGGCCATCAGCCGCGAGCAGGCGGATGCCTACGCGGTGCAATCCCAGCAGCGTTATCAGGCCGCTCTTGAGAGCGGCTTCTTTGACCAGGAAATCCTGCCGGTGACGGTGCCCCAGGGCCGCAAGAAGGCGCCCCTGACGGTGACCGGTGATGAACACCCCCGTGCCGGCACCACCGTGGAGGCGCTGGCGCGTCTGCCGGCCATCGTCGAAGATGGCATCATCACCGCCGGAAATGCCTCCGGTGTGAATGATGGTGCGGCAGCCCTTATCATCGGTTCACGGGCCGCCGGCGAGACTGCCGGCCTGGCGCCCCGTGCCCGCATTGTGGCCGGTGCCGTGGCCGGCGTGGCGCCGCGGGTCATGGGCCTGGGCCCGGTGGAGGCCTCGCGCAAGGCGCTGGCCCGGGCCGGCCTGACCCTGGCGCAGATGGATGTGATCGAAATCAATGAAGCCTTTGCCGCCCAGGTACTGGGCTGTTGCCAGCAGCTGGGGCTGGCCGGTGATGATGCGCGCCTCAACCCCAATGGCGGTGCCATTGCCGTAGGCCACCCGCTGGGCGCCTCGGGCACTCGCCTGGCATTGACGGCGCTGCGCCAGCTGGAGCGAACGGATGGCCGCTATGCCCTGGTGAGCCTGTGTATTGGCGTGGGGCAGGGCGTCGCCATGGTGATTGAGAAGCAGTGAATAATGAATAGTGAATAGTTAATAACGAAAACCCCACAGGGCGAAGATTGCCTGAAGGCAGTTTCCGCCCTGCGGGGCTGAATCGAACAGGATTGAAAATGCAGAGATTCGACTGGAAAGACCCGCTGTTGCTGGAATCCCAGCTCACTGAAGACGAGCGCATGATCCGTGATGCGGCCCGGGATTACTGTCAGAGCAAGCTGATGACGCGGGTGCTGGAAGCCAACCGGCATGAGGTTTTTCATCGCGAAATCATGAACGAAATGGGCGCGTTGGGCTTTCTCGGCCCGACCATTCCCGAGCAGTACGGTGGCGCCGGCGTGAATCACGTGAGCTACGGGCTGGTGGCCCGGGAAGTGGAGCGGGTGGATTCCGGTTACCGCTCGGCCATGAGCGTACAGTCGTCGCTGGTGATGTTTCCCATCCATGCCTTTGGCAGTGAAACCGTGCGCCAGCAATACCTGCCGAAACTGGCCAGTGGTGAATGGGTGGGCTGTTTTGGCCTCACCGAGCCGGACCACGGCTCCGACCCGGGCTCCATGAGTACCCGCGCCAAAAAGGTGGAGGGCGGTTACCTGCTCAACGGCGCCAAGACCTGGATTACCAATTCGCCCATTGCCGATGTGGCCGTGGTGTGGGCCAACCTGGACGGCAAGATTAACGGCTTTGTGGTGGAGCGCGGTTTCGAGGGTTTTACCACCCCCAAGATCGAAGGCAAGTTTTCCCTGCGTGCTTCCGTCACCGGGCAGATCATGCTGGACGACTGTTTCGTGCCGGACCAAAACCGTCTGGACGTGGAAGGCCTGAAGGGCCCGTTCAGCTGCCTGAACAAGGCCCGCTACGGTATCAGCTGGGGCGCCATGGGCGCGGCGGAGTTCTGCTGGCATGCCGCCCGTCAGTACACCCTGGACCGCAAGCAGTTCGGCCGGCCCCTGGCCGCCACCCAGTTGATCCAGAAGAAACTGGCGGACATGCAGACCGAAATCACCCTGGGCCTGCAGGGCGCCCTGCAGCTGGGCCGGCTGATGGATGGCGGCCAGTGGGCCCCTGAGATGGTGTCCCTGATGAAACGCAACAACTGCGGCAAGGCCATCGACATTGCCAGGCAGGCCCGTGACATGCATGGCGGCAACGGTATCAGCGACGAGTATCACGTGATTCGCCACGTGATGAACCTGGAAGCGGTGAATACCTACGAGGGCACCCATGATGTCCATGCGCTGATTCTGGGCCGCGCCCAGACCGGGTTGCAGGCCTTCGGTTGACCCTCGTGGTTTGCTATCCGGATGGCGCTGGCGAAATCAGCACCGGGGTGGGTGGCAGGCGATTTTTATTGAATAAGTGACAAGGCGGACCCGAGGGTCCGCCCAGCTGGGGAGTATTACACCGTCAGGTTGGCTTCGACTTCCTGGCAGGCACGGCGGGCCAGAGCCAGATTGGACTTGGACTTGTCCAGCACCAGATAGATAAACAGACCCTCGTTGGCAGAAACCGGGCGGATGATGTGGTACTGGGAGCCCAGAGTAATCAGAATGTCTTCGATTTTGTCATTCAGCCCCAGTGATTTCATGGTTTTCATTTTGGCGCGCACGACTTCGGTGTTACCGGCGGCCGCCAGTTCCAGATCCAGGCCGGTTCCTTCCTGGCCCAGGATCATGCCGCTGTTGGCATCGACAATAGCGGTACACATGGCACCGTCGGGTTGCAGTAGAGCTGAAAGACTTTCTTTGACATTAGCCATGGTGTTCTCCTTTGGGCTTGCTTCCTGATGAATTCAGGTTAAATGGTTATAAGGTTCGGGTTAAGCCGTTATTAATTCCTTGAGTTTTTTTTCTAGACCCAGACAGCAGTTTTTTGCTGCCCAGAGCAGTTGCCCGAGAATGGAGGCGTCGTTGGCGACAACCGCCAGCGACATTGGCGGGGTCACATTGGGTACCTCCATGACCGCGACCACACCTTCTTCCGATTCCACAATCAGTCGGCTGCATTCCTTGAGGCTGGCTTCCTTGGCGATGGCAGAACCGATGGCCGCCAGGGAGCTCCCCATTGCGGCTAATTTGCTGGCACTTTCCTTGTCCATTTTCAGGGCGGCGACTTCAAAACCGTCACTGGTAAGTAGCACGGCAGAGGTGACGCCCTTGGTTTCTCCAAACTTTTCAAGTTCTTGCTGAACCAAGAGGGTGGCGGTTTTCCCCAGTGGAGATTCAGACTTCATGCTTCCATTCTCCCGGTGTCATTAGCTTCGATAAGGCAGAGCAGTGCATCAACCAACAGCAGTACATCGTCTTGCTTGCGTACATCGGTATCGAACAGGGGAAGGGCAACACCGCGCTGTTCCAGCTGCATGGCCAGGCGTTCCAGGCGGCTATGATCGTTTTCCGGTAGCCGGCCGACGCCGATCACCATGGGCACATCACGACCTTCTCCAAAGGCTTCCACGAAGTGCTCCAGGTGTTGCTCAAGCTCGGGGTGGTCGCCATTCAGCAGTACGATCACGCCCGCCGCATTTTTCATCAAAATGGGCCACATGAACCGAAACCGGTCCTGCCCCGGGGTGCCATAGAGTCGTACGCAACTGTTGTCGGGCAAGGCAATCTGCCCGTAATCCAGCGCCGCAGTGGTCAGCTCTTTCTCACATTGCGCCTGATCCGTATTGACCACGTCTGTGGACACCGCCGCCTTGTCACTGATAGCGGTAATGGCGGTGGTTTTGCCGGCGCCCATGGGGCCGGTAAAGATAATCTTGAATTCGTTGCTGGCCACTGTATCCATCGTTAACTGCCCAATCCCAGACGGTTGCGAAGCCCCCTGATCATCGATCCGAAGCGCCCCGCGTTCTGCACCTGGGGAGCTTCCGATGCCAGGGTCGGAGCGGTGGAATCATTAATAAGAAGATTGCTCATGGAGCAGGCACTGAGAAAACGATCGAGTTGACCGGCATTGCAGTGGGTGCGTTCCATCAGTTGTTGCCGGCCCCAGGTGCCGCGCGTGAGCATGGCGCACAGTGACAGATACAGCCGATCATTTTTGATCGAGCCGAAATTCGGCCAGCGTTTCAGCTTGAACTGGCCGGCGGGGGCCAGCCAGGGAGCCAGTGCATCCGCCGCATGCTGGGCGGTGAACCAGGCCAGTTCGAAAATGGGACGGCGCGCAAGCTGCTCACCGAGAGGTTCATGGACTTCGTGCAGGGCTGACAGCGGCAGTTCCTTGCTGCGCAGCTGTTGATGCAGAGCCGGTTCGATATAGTAACAACCCGCTGAGGGCGCCACGTAAAGTTGTCCCAGTGGGCTCTCTGAGCGGTAAAGGGTTTCCTCCCCGGCCGGTGTCTGCAGCAGTTCCTTGAGAGACTGACCGAAAGAACTGTGCGGCTGCACTGCTGTGGGCGTCGCTGCGGCGGTGACGGTCTGGGTGTCACCCAGGGTGCAGGAAATATCCTCAAGCACGCCGAGCAGTTGCATCACCCGGAAAGGGTGGGGAAGCGTGTAACGCGCGGCGGGCCTGTCTTCGCTACTGGGATAGACCACCACACAGGGCTTTTGCTTGCTTTCCCATTGTTGACGGCCGTTGTCGCCATCATGCGCCACGAACAGCACATCTGCGTCTTCCGGATCGGATTGGGTCCATTCGATACTTGAGCGGCCGTCCATAATTTTCAACATGGACAGACAGGCGCTGGTGGTATCGGCACCCAAGCCTACAAATGCCAATCTTCGATTTGTCATTACGCTTTCCCTGCCGGCCAGTTATGCATCACAGGAGCCACTCCTGCGCAGGCCCTTTCTGGTAGATAGAGTTGTGTTCAACTTTCATCAACCTTACAGGGCTGTTGTAGTGAACACTGTGTATCGGCTGCAAAGGGAAAGCGATGAGTGGCGGTGAATGTGGAGTGAAAGTTGCTTTTGCCCCCCGACTAGCCATTTTTACGGGCCAGCCGCGGAAGAGGAAAAGGACAAAAAAGGAGCAGTTAGGGCGATTTAATATAAAATTGCTTGCATTTTGCGGTCTTTTGCACGGATTTGCGGGTTGATGGCCGCTGGGGCAGGCGCCGTGATGCCGCTCCGTGGACGTCAGATTATGGCACGATGCCGCCGGGAGATGGCTGACATCCCAGCTGGCAGAGGGGTATGGGCGGCCTTCTGGCGGTTATACTGTGCCGGGCTGACAGGCAGGAGCGAATTATCAGTACCGACTATGCTGAACCGGCCGCGCCCTTGGAGCGTGAGCTGATCATCAACAAGAGCCGATTTATCGCCTGGCTGCGGCCGGTGGCGGACCGTGAGCAGGCCATGGCCGAGGTGGACAAGGCGCGGGCGCAGTACCCGGATGCCACTCACCATTGCTATGCCTATCTGCTGGGCAACCCGGCCAGTGCCCAGGCGGCCATGAATGATGACGGCGAGCCCTCCGGCACCGCCGGCAAGCCGATTTTCAATGTCATCCAACACAAATCGCTTAGTAATGTGCTGGTGATCGTGACCCGCTATTTCGGCGGCGTGAAGCTGGGGGCCGGTGGGCTGGTACGGGCCTATGCCGCAGCCGCCGAAGCGGTGCTGGCGTCGGTTGAGCGGATCGAACATGTGCCTCGTTGCCGGGTTGTCCTGACGCTGGGTTTCCCTTTGGAACAGCGTTTGCGCCATTGGGCCTCACAGCATGATGCCGAGGTGGAGGCCGTGGATTACGGCCAGAGCGTGACCATGCGGCTGTTACTGCCAGAGCAGCAGCGGTCATCGTTGCAGACCCTCTGCGATGCCGAGGGCGTCCGCCTCGACGACTGAGTGATTTGCCAAAATCGCCATCCGGATGTCGTGATTGCCCCTTGGCGTGGCATCGAGGGCTGGGCAATCTGGGGGAAACCCTAACGGCCCGGGAGAGCCCATGTCTGTGATAGATCCTGACCCCCAGCGATTGCCGGCCATCATGGCCAGCCTGCCTGACGATACCCCCATCGTGATGTTGAACCTGCTGCGTTTCCGTGAGGTGGCCGAATACCGCGATGGCCCGGCGAACTATTCCGGCCGTGAAGCCTACCGGCGCTATTCTCAGGTGGCACTGGGCAAGGTGCAGGGTGTTGGCGGCGAACCGGTTTGGACCGGCAAGGCGCTGGCTGGCGTGATTGCGCCGCAAGACGAACACTGGGATGAAGTGCTGCTGGTGCGCTACCCGTCAAAGCAGGCCTTCATGGCCATGCTGTCTGACCCGGAATACCGCGAAGCCACTCGCCATCGCACCGCGGCGCTCAGTGAAGCCAGGCTGGTGGCCATGCAGGAGCGCTGATCAGGCCAATTCCTCATTGGGGCTTTTATCCTGCCGGGTAGCAGGTAATCTTGGTGTCGATCTCATTTTGCCTGGGGAACTGTCATGAGTAACACTCCGCTGGGAATTACCTTGCCCAACGGCCATGTAATGCGCGCCCGCTGGCTGCGTCCGGCCACACCCAATCCGCATCAGGCGGCGATCATCGCCATTCACGATATTTTCGGTTACGGCGATGATATTGAACGCATTGGCCAGCGCCTGGCGGATAACGGCTACCCGGTATTGATACCGGATTTGTATGACCTGCCCGGCAGCAAGCCGTTGTGTGTGGTGAAAACCCTCAAGGCTCACGAGACTGGCAAGGGCGATGCGTTTGTACAGCTGGAAACCTGCCGTGAATGGTTGCTCGATCAGCAGGAAGAAAAGGTCTCCCAGGTGGGCGTCATGGGCTTTTGCATGGGCGGGCGTTTTGCCCTGCTGTATGCCAGCAAGGCGCCGGTGCAGGTGGTGGCGCCTTTTTACGGGGGGGTGCCGCGCAAGGCGTCAGCCCTGAAGGGCATTTGTCCGGTGGTCGGCGGCTGGGGCAGGAAAGACCTGATCTACGGCAATCATGGCGATCGGCTGGCCGGTCATCTCGACAAGCTTGGTGTCGAGCATGATGTGAAGACCTATGACGATGCCGGGCATTCCTACATGAACAATCACCAGACGTTCATGTTCAAGCACGTCTCGGATTACTCGCCGCTGCGGGCCAAGTATCACGAGCCCAGCGCGGAAGACAGCTGGCAGCGGGTACTGGCGTTTTTCGAGCAGGTCTTCGCCCGCCAAGACACTGCCTGAATCGGCGATCGGGGAATCGAAAAAAACGGCGCCTTAGTGGGCGCCGTTTTTGCATTCGCTGACCCACTTCGCATCGGAGTGGGAGGTCATGGTTTTGCCCGCCGGTGTGGAGAACTTCATGTCCATGCTGTAATGGGTGCTGTTCTTGGCCTTGAGGGTACCCGTCATGCGGGTTTTCACATTGGCCTGTTGGCAGCTGGCCGACCAGGTCAGGGTGTTACCGCTTTCGTCGGCATTATCCAAGGTGCAGTGGTTGGCCTTCCAGTCATGTTGCAGGGCGGCCTTCAGATCGGCGGCATCATCGGCGCTGATGCAGTCGGTGGACTGCTGAGTACGCATTTTTGCCGGCAGATTGGGGGCATCCAGGGTGGTGGTCTGCTGCCACCGGCCGGGCTTGAGTTCCATGGCCTGAACCGGCATGGCGAGTGCGGCCAGGGCGGCAAGCCCTGCGGTGATAATCAGGCGTTTCATCGCGCGTCCTTTCCTTGATGAGGGGGAACGACAGCCTAGCAGCTGGTCCGACAGAGATGCCAGCCCGTTGCCCCATGATGAGACTCAGGTCGGCCTTTTGCTGGCCGGGTATTCGCACAGGTCGGCAATAATACATTCGTTGCATTTGGGTTTGCGCGCCATGCAGGTATAGCGCCCGTGCAGAATCAGCCAGTGGTGGGCATCGCGTAAAAATTCCTCGGGGATCATCCGCAGCAGGCGTTTTTCCACTTCCAGTACATTCTTGCCGGGGGCGATCCGGGTGCGATTGGATACCCGAAAGATGTGCGTGTCCACCGCCATGGTCGGGTGGCCAAAAGCGGTGTTGAGCACCACGTTGGCGGTCTTGCGGCCGACACCGGGCAGTGCTTCCAGATCGTCGCGGCTGGCCGGAACCTGGCCGTCATGCAGATCCAGCAGCATACGACACAGCTTGATGATGTTGTCAGCCTTGGAATTGAACAGGCCGATAGTCTTGATGTACTGCTTCAGCCCGTCCACGCCCAGTGCAAAGATGGCCTGGGGGGTATTGGCCACCGGAAACAGTTTCGCCGTGGCCTTGTTGACGCCCACGTCGGTGGCCTGGGCGGACAGCACCACTGCCACCAGCAGCTCGAACGGGTTGCTGTATTCCAGCTCGGTGGTGGGGTGGGGGTTGTGGTCACGCAGGCGCGTGAATATTTCGATACGTTTTTCGCGATTCATAGCCGGTTTCCTGATTGCCCCGGCAGTATATCGGATACCGCCACGACTTTGGGGAGGAAAGGCACGGGCAAAAAAAGGTTCATCGCGGAATTCCGGGAAACTGATTTCCCTCTGCCCAGGTTTCGCCTGTTGGCGAGTGACTTCTTTGTGCTGTGACAAAGAAGTCACCACGTCTTGCCCTGGCAAGCGAACGCCTGAAAGGCGGGCCGTAGGCCGAGCACGCAGTGCGAGTCACAAAACGCACCCTCACCGGCAGCCCGGCAAAGCCGGGTCCCCACTGCAGAGATTCCGTGCTTAACGGGACCGGCAGACAATAAAGCCTCCGGCCCCGGCCTGGCATCATAGATGCCAGTCGTTCCGCCGAGCGAAGCATGCTTCGCTTTTATCGGCTCCACCCCTGTTTATTATCTGCCTCAGGTGGCCGTCCATGGCCACCTGTCCCTACACGCAATCTCTCCAGCGGCTGCCTACAAGGGGGACCAGCCCGTGCAGGTGGCACCCTCTGTCCCGTGTTTGACGCCGACCGGAGCCAATTTGATAGGGGGAAGTTGGCCCTGGACGGCCAACTTAGGTAACACAAAACAGGGGTGGAGCCGGAAACCGCGAAGCATGCTTCGTCCGGCGGAACGCCATTCGCATACCGGCGAATGGCCGGGGCCGCAGGCTTTTGTGTTACCGACCCCGGCTAGCAAATTGGTGGAGAGAGGGAACCCCCGCAGGGGGCGACA
>JAWVWY010000039.1:0-21947 GCA_033723495.1 Alcanivorax sp.
ACCCTGGATATCTATGCCCCCATCGCCAACCGCCTGGGGATCAACAATGTGCGACTGGAACTGGAGGACCTGGGCTTTCAGGCCATGTACCCCAACCGCTATCGCATCCTCGACGAGGCGGTGAAGAAGGCCCGCGGCAACCGCAAGGAAATCCTCACTACCATCAAGACCAGCCTGGAGCATTGCCTGGAAGAAGAAGGCATCGAAGCGCGGGTGCTGGGCCGCGAGAAACACCTGTACAGCATCTACACCAAGATGAAGGAGCAGCACAAACCGTTCTCCGACATCATGGACGTGTTCGGCTTTCGCATCATCGTCGATCGGGTGGACACCTGCTACCGGGTACTGGGCGCAGTGCACAACTACTTCACGCCGATCCCCAACCGCTTCAAGGACTACATCGCCATTCCCAAGGCCAACGGCTACCAGAGCCTGCACACCACCCTCAAGGCGCGCTCCGGCATTCCCCTGGAAATGCAGATCCGCACCGAGGAAATGGAGGCCATGGCCAACAATGGCATCGCCGCCCACTGGCTTTACAAGGCCGAGGACGAACCCGGCTCGCCCACCCACAGCCGCACCCAGAGCTGGATGCAACGGCTGCTGGAGCTGCAGCAGAAGGCCGGCAACTCCATGGAGTTCATCGAGAACGTCAAGGTGGACCTGTTCCCGGACGAAGCCTATGTGTTCACCCCCAAGGGCGACATCAAGGAGCTGCCGGTGGGCGCCACGCCGGTGGACTTTGCCTACGCGGTGCACACCAAGGTGGGCAACAAGTGCGTGGCCGCGCGTATCGACGGCAAACTGGCGGCGCTGTCGACGCCGCTGGAATCCGGCCAGACGGTGAAGATCATCACCGCCCCCAGCGCCACCCCCAACCCCGCCTGGCTCAACTTCGTGGTGACCGGCAAGGCACGCTCCAACATCCGCCACTTCCTCAAGCAGCAACGCCGCGAGGATGCCGTGGAGCTGGGTGAGCGACTGCTGGAAAAGGCCCTGCATGCCTATGAAGTGGGCATGGACGAGCTGCCTATCGAACGGGTAGTCAGCGAACTGGCCGGTAACGGTTATGCCCAGCTCGATGACCTGCTGGAAGACATCGGCATGGGCAACCGCCTGGCCCCGCTGGTGGCGCGCAAGCTGGCCGGCGCCCGCGATGAAGACGACCGTCACGAAGACGACCGCCGGCCGCTGGCCATCCGTGGCAGCGAAGGCCTGATGGTCAGCTATGCCAAGTGCTGCCACCCGCTGCCCGGCGACACCATCATCGGCCACCTGAGCGCCGGTCGCGGCATCGTGGTGCACCGCGACACCTGCAAGAACCTGCTGGCGGAAATGCGCAACGCGCCGGAGAAGTGCATCGCGCTGAGCTGGGACAAGCAGGTGGAGCAGGAATTCACCGCCGCCCTGCGCATCGAGATGATCAACAAACGCGGCGTGCTGGCCACCCTGGCCAACAGTGTCTCGGAGCTGGGCTCCAACATCGACACCATCGACATGGCCGAGAAAGACCCGACCCTGACCACCCTTAACGTGACCATGTCCGTGCGCGACCGCATCCAGCTGGCCCGCATCATCAAGAAACTGCGCACCCTGGACAGCATCGTGCGCATTCATCGGCTGTAAATTCGTGCCGAGCTTATCGTAGGAGCTTGCCTGCAAGCGATTTGGCACTCGGTAAAGGTAATATCGCTTGCAGGCAAGCTCCTGCGGCGGGGAAATCACGGTAACCAGATTGCATCCCAATGCGGGTATGTCCTGACGCTTCTAACCAGGCCTGCACGGACCGGATTGGCGACGACATACCGGGCCAGCCCGGCCAGATCTTCTTCCTTTCTTACCGCATGATCATGGAAACCCCTCTGCCACTCACACTCATAACCCGCCTTCCTGAGAAACCGGCTTGTCCGCGACTTAACCCGCTGCACAACGGACGACAGAACCCCCACTTCCCCCAGTTGCATCAGCCAGTGAACGTGGTCTGGCATGACCACGTAGGCAAGAGACGTCGCATGGCATGAATGCTCGGCGTCCATCAATTGCCTCACGAGAAATCGTGGCGGCCTGAGCCCGGAAAAACAGCGCTTTCGCTCTCTGGTGACTGCGGTGATCAAATAGATCCTTCCGGTCTCACTGACCCGCCCTCTTCTCAAGTTCTTGCCGTGCGGTTTGGACTGCATTTGGCAAAACTACCCCCTGGACACACAGACGACACCGGTCAATATCCTAAAACCCCGTAGGCGCTTGGCGGCAAGCGATGCCAGCCTGCCCCACTGCAATGTTGCGTGAGGCCAGGCACCGTGCCAGCATAGCCGCTTCCCTGTTTTCGCCTGCCGGCGCTGAGCCGGCAGCACAACCAAAGAACCCAACCATGTCCAACCATTCCGTTATCAGCACCGACAAGGCGCCCCAGGCAATCGGCACCTATTCCCAGGCCATCAAGGCCGGCTCCGTGGTTTATCTTTCCGGCCAGATTCCGCTGGTGCCGGAGACCATGGAACTGGTGGAGGGTGACATGGAAGCGCAGATCGTGCGCGTGTTCGACAACCTGACGGCGGTCTGCGAGGCCGCCGGCGGCAGCCTGCAGGATCTCGTCAAGCTCAATATCTTCCTCACTGACCTGAGCCACTTCGCGCTGGTCAACGAGGTCATGGCACGCTACTTCCAGCAGCCCTACCCGGCCCGGGCCGCCATCGGCGTGGCCGCCCTGCCCAAGGGCGCCGGCGTGGAAATGGACGGCATCCTCGATATCGCCTGATACCGTTTTGAAAAACCGGCGGTGCTATTCCAGCTCCGCCAGGCCTTCCTCCAGGTACTGCAGCAGCCGCTGCAAATGCGGCACCGTACGCTGACAGCCAATCAGACCGAACTCCAGATTGCCGGCGTAGCTGGTCAGGGTGATATTGAGCGCCACTCCGTCCATGACGATGGATACCGGGTAGATCCCCTCGATCAGGGCGCCGTTCCAGTAACGGGGCTGCTCCGTACCCGGCACGTTGGAGACCACCAGGTTAAAGGCCTGCCAGGCCGGATTGACGCCCAGCGCCATGTTGGCGCCGTGCACCGTCATCACCGCCGAGGTGTAGGCGATACTTTCCGCCTGGTTCATGCGCGCAAAACGTTCCTTGCTGTTGTTCACCGAGCGCTGAATGCTCTCCAGCCGGCCCTGCGGGCTTTCCAGCTGGGTGCCCAGATCCGCCAGGATCATGGCGATCTGGTTACCGCCGGCGGAGTCGTCCTTGCGTAACGACATGGGCACCATGGTGATCAGCGGTTTGTCCGGCAGCGCATCCATATCCAGCAGATAGCGGCGCAGGGCGGCACTGCACATGGCCAGCACGATATCGTTGACGGTGGCACTGTGACGCTTGCCGGCGGCGCGAATGCGCGCCATCGGCCAGGACTGGGCGGCAAAACGGCGGCTGCCGGAAATACGCTGATTGAACAGGGTCTTGGGCGCCTGGAATACCGACACATAGTCATTGTCCTTGTTGCGCCGGCGAATCGAGTTGACCACCTCGGACACCACCTTGGTGGCCGACCCGGCCATCTTGCGCACCCCCTGGGCCCGCTCGGCCAGCTGGCGAATCGGGTCCAGCGCCGCTTCCTCCTGCTCCTCACGGCTTTTCTGCCGTACTGGCAGCGCCCAGATCGGCACAATGGGGTCATCCGGCGCGGCGGTGGTACCCCGCTCCATCAGTCGCATGGCGGAAACGCCATCCACCAGGGCATGGTGAATCTTGCTGTAGACGGCAATGCGCCCACCTTCCACCCCCTCGATGACATAGACTTCCCAGAGCGGCTTGTGCCGATCCAGCAAGGCGCTGTGCAGCTTGGACACCAGCGCCAGCAACTCCCGCACCCGGCCCGGCTTGGGCAGTGCCAGATGATAGACATGGGACTCCAGATCGAACTCGTCATCCTCGCTCCAGAACTGCACACCACCACGGGATACCAGCCGCTGATTGAAGGGCGGCGTGGGCTTGTCATACCCCATGGCGGTACGTACCAGTTCCTGCACAAAGGTATCGTCGGCATCCTCCGGCGGTTTGGCCAGAAACAAACCGCCCACATGCATGGGCTGGTTACGGCGCTCCAGCAGCAGGAACATCAAATCCATAGGGTTGACTGGCTTCATCGCATTCTCCCGTTTTTTTGCCAACACTAGCAGCATTGGCGCGGGCGATTGGAACAATCCGTGCCGGCAAAGCAAAAATGACACAGCCTTATGCACGCTGTTACACGGCACGCCCGCATTGTTACCGACCTTCAGGCCAGGCAGACAGTGTCCGGCAAAAAGCGCACTATCGAAACCACCGCATTGTCTGCATGGTTTTCAACAGCGAGGAGAAAGATATGGATACCGCCACGCATGACCTGACCACCCTTTTTGCCCAGCTTGGTCTGGATAACAGCCGTGATGCCATCGAAGATTTTGTTCGCCAGCACGGCGGCGAGCTGGGCGCCACTATGGCGCTGCACCAGGCCGCTTTCTGGACGCCGTCCCAGGCCCGGTTTCTGGCTGATGCCATTGATGAAGACGCCGACTGGGCGGAGGCGGTGGACAGCCTGGATGCCCTGCTCAGGCACTAGGGCACCGCGCAGTAATGCCCTAGAACAGGTGCAGAACCCGGGCAATACGGTCGAAGAACAGGCAGTAGAGCAATAACGGCAGCGGCAGACCGATAAGGGTGCCGATCATGTATTCGCGCAACCGTACGCCGGTGAGCGCCAGGGTATAATTGAGCGCCGGCATGGTCTGAAACAGCAGGCGCAGCAGCGCCACACTGCGCACCGGATGGCTGTCGAGACGGTCGAGGATACGGCGGGCCAGCGGCCTGTCGATCTGCTCCAGCGCCTGGCCACCCAGGCTCCGCACCACCACAAAGGTCACCATGCAGGACAGGCAGGCCGCCACGTAGGTGACCAGCCCGCCCAGCACCGTGCCCAGTGCCAGAACCGCCGCCGCCAGAAAGATCCAGCCGGGCAGTTGCACCAGGTTGCCGAGAATGAAAATAAGGATAAAGGCCAACACCCCGGTCACCCGGTTGTGCTGCAAGACATCACGCAGGAACGCCAGCGACAGCTGTTCGCGCAGGCCGGTGAACTCCATCACCAGCGCCAGCGTTACCAGCATGGCGACCACTAGCAACAAACGCTTGTAGCGACTGACGAACCCGGTTATCGACACCTTGCACTCCCCCTGCAATTCGCTCACCAGTGTAACCACATGGACGGAAAAACCGGTGAATCCGGCCGCAGAAAAGGCGTCTAACCGAGCTGCAATTCCGAATCGAGAATCGCCTGATAGCCCTCGGGCAGTACATCGGCCCAGGCATCCAGCCCGTGGCGCAGCTGTTCAATGCTGTCGGCCACCAGGTTGGCGTGGCCCAGCTTGCGGCCCGGCCGCACGCTCTTGCCATACCAATGCACCACGCCCGGGTGTTGCAGCCAGGCATTTTCGAACGGCGTGCCGATCAGGTTAACCATGGCGGTGGGGCCGTGCACATTGACCGCATGCAGGGGCACGCCGGCCAGCGCGTGCACATGCAGATCGAACTGGGACCAGTCTGCGCCTTCATGGGTCCAGTGCCCGGAGTTGTGTACCCGGGGGGCGATCTCGTTGACCACCAGCTCGCCGTCCACCTCGAAGAACTCCACGGCCATCACGCCGGCGTAGTCCAGTTCTTCCATGATGCGTTGCAGCATCTGTTCGGCGGGCTTTTGCAGGTCCGCACTGGCGTTGGCCGGTGCCAGGCTCAGGCGCAGGATGCCATCCACGTGCCAGTTGCGGGTCAACGGGTAGAACAGGGTCTCGCCGGTGATACTGCGCGCGCCGACGATGGACAACTCGCGGCGAAACGGAATCTTCTTCTCGACGATGGCCTTGCCGGCCAGTTCGCTGGCCGGGACGCCACTCAGGTCGCCACCCTCGCCAATGATCCAGGTGCCGCGACCGTCATAACCGCCGCTGCGCGCCTTGACCACCACGCCGCCGAATTTTTCCACGGCGGCGTCCAGGTCCGCCGCCGCATCCAGGGTCATCCACGGCGCGGTGGGAATGGCCAGCTTGTCGAGCATGGATTTCTGGGTAAAGCGGTCGGGGATCACCTGCAGTGCGCCACGGGCCACGCAGCGATCACTCCTGGCCAGCTCGGCGGACAGGCCGGCTTCCGGAAAGGCCTCGCGCTCCACGGTGATCACCGGGTAGCGCGCCTGGCACTCCTCCCAGCTGATCGGCACCGCCAGGTCCGAGGTACCCGGCAGCAGCAGGGCCCGCTCCGGGTCGTAACGGTCTACCACCAGCCCCAGCCGCGCCGCGGCTTCCGCCATCATCAGGCCGAGCTGGCCACCACCGAGAACGAGTACGCGATTCATGCTATGACCTCAGCCCTGACCCAGTTCCGCATTTTTCAAAACGTCATCCGCGCGGGATGCCTTCCAGTCGGCAATTTTCTTGAGCTGCTGCGGGTTGCCGGCGGCCAGCATCTGGGCGGCCAGCAGGCCGGCATTCCAGGCCCCGGCGGCGCCGATGGCCAGGGTGCCTACGGCCACGCCCTTGGGCATCTGCACGATGGACAGCAGGCTGTCCCAGCCGGACAGGGTGCGGCTCTTCACCGGCACGCCCAGCACCGGCAGCGGCGTCAGCGAAGCAATCATGCCCGGCAGGTGGGCGGCGCCGCCGGCACCGGCGATGATGACCTGGTAGCCGTTGTCATGGGCATGCTTGGCGAAGTCGTACATCCGCTGGGGGGTGCGGTGGGCAGACACCACCTCGGCCTTCCAGCCCACATTGAACTGGGTGAGGGCGTCACAGGCCTCTTTCATGGTTTCCCAGTCGGACTGGGAGCCCATTACCACGGCAACCGGTGTGCTCATTGACTTCACTCCATTGCGCCCACCACGGGCATTTGCGGGCTGCAGCCCGGCACAGACAAAATTGAGGCGCACACTTTACTAATGCACGCGCAGGAGGCAAGTGTAACGACGAAAAAATGATCAGCGGGGCCTGCGCTCCCCGACAGATGGGCGATTCTAGCCTGATTTTGCCCCGCCCGCGCGCCCTGAGGGCGCCAGCAGGCTGGCGCCTACCGGGTCTGGCGATCCGCCAGCACCTGGGCATACCCCTGCTGGTAGCCGGGGTACTGCAAGGTGTAATGCCCCTGGCGGATATACCGGCTACGGATACGCTTGCCCGCCGGCGCCTCGTCCGGTACCGCCAGCGTCAGGCCCTGCTGCCGGGCCAGCCACTGCAGCACATCCAGATTGCGCCCGCCCACGTTGTCGGTGCCCACCACCAGCGGCGGCATCTCGTTACCGGCCAGCCAACCGTCGACCACGCTTTTCAGCAGGCCGACACAGTCGTCCCGGTGAATACGGTTGGTCCACTGGGCCGCCGGCAGGGGCTCCTCGCCGCGGGCCAGCCGTAGCGCCTTGTCGATCTGGCGATGGCGGCCCGGGCCATAGATACCGGAGAAACGCACCACGGTGGCCAGCGAACGGGTGCTGATCTCCTCTTCCGCCGCCAGCAGCACCTTACCGTTGTAGCGCACCGGCCTGGGCGGCGTCAGCTCATCCACCTCGCCCTGCTGGTCGCCAAACACGGCGGTGCTGGAGACGAATACCAGCGGCGGTAATGGCTGTTGTGCCGCCAGGCTGTCAAGCAGGGTCAGCGGCGCCCGCAAATAGGCCTTGAGGTAGCCTTCCTCACTGTATGCAGAGGGCGTCATGATGATCACCAGCAGGTCCACCGGGTCCGGCGGCAGCAAGGCCGCGCCTTCGGTGAGATCCTGGCTGTACAACTCGACCCCCGCGGGTGCCTGCTGGCCGCGGCGAATAGCGCTGACCCGGTGGCCGTCGGCCAGCAGCTGTTCGGCCAGGCCGGAGCCCAGATCCCCCAGGCCGGCAATCAGGATGTGAGACATTTGAAAACCAATTTATAGTTAATAATGAATAATGAATAACGAAAACCTGCCAGCACAACCCACTCAAAAGCGCGGCCCCGGACGGTGAACATAACACCGTGCTCACCCGCGAGTTATTAACTATTAATTATTCATTATTAATGAAGGACCCCTCTGGCATCCCCCCCCACTGGGGTGCACAATGCGGTAACCATCGACTGAACGTATCGACGCCATGACATTAACAGAACTTCGCTATCTGGTCGCCCTGGCCCGTGAACGCCATTTCGGCCATGCCGCCCAGGCCTGCAATGTCAGCCAGCCCACCCTCAGCGCCGCCATCAAGAAGCTGGAAGACCAGCTCGGCATGCCGCTGTTCGAACGGCGCCCCCGGGAAGTGGTGGTCACGCCCCAGGCCGAACCCATTGTTGCCCAGGCCCAGCGGGTACTGGAACAGGCCGACCTGCTCGCGCAAATGGCCCTGAGCCAGCGCGACCAGCTGGGCTCACCGCTGCGTGTCGGCGCCATCTTCACCGTGGCGCCCTATCTGTTTCCGGTAATGGTGCCGCGGGTGCGTCAGGCGGCGCCGGAAATGCCGCTGTTCATCGAAGAAAACTACACCCATGTGCTGCGCCGCAAGCTGGAGCATGGCGAGCTGGATGCCATCATCGTCGCCCTGCCGTTCTCCGGTGGCGGCCTGGTGCGCGCACACATGTACGAGGAATCCTTCTCGGTACTGTTACCCGCCGATCACCCCTGGACCGCACAGCAGCACATTGCCCCGGAACAGATGTTGGATGAAACCCTGTTGCTGCTGGGTGAAGGACACTGCTTCCGCGACCAGGTGCTGGAGCTGTGTCCGGCCATCGACTCGCAACGGCAGAAGAATCTGGTGCAGATTGAAGGGGGCTCGCTGGAGACCCTGCGCCACATGGTGGCCTCCGGCCTGGGTATCACCGTGCTGCCGGATTCGGCGCTTTACCAGCACGGCTATGACAAGGATACCTTCGCGGTGCGGCCCTTCCAGGCGCCAGTGCCCAGCCGCACCATTGCGCTGGTATGGCGCGACAGCTTCCCACGGCCCAAGGCCATCGAGGTGCTGCGCCAGGCGGTGCCCCGCGAAGGGCTGGCGGCCTGACCGACCCCCATGTCGCTGTCGGAGATCGCCATCACCCGTCTCAAGGGCGTCGGCCCGGCGGCGGCGGACAAGCTCGCCAGGCTGGGCCTGCATAACCTGGAAGACGTGCTCTTCCACCTGCCGTTCCGCTACGAGGATCGCACCCGCATCACCGCCATCGGCAGCCTGCGCCCGGAAACCGGCGTGGTCATCGAAGGCGAGGTGATGGCCGCAGATGTGGTGTTCGGCCGGCGCCGCTCGCTGCTGTGCAAAGTGGCCGATGGCACCGGCATGGTCACCCTGCGCTTTTACCATTTCAGCGCCGCCCAGAAGAACAATCTGGAACGGGGTCGCCGCATTCGCGTCTATGGCGAACCCCGCCCGGGCGCCGCCGGGCTGGAGTTCTACCACCCCGAATACCAGGTGGGCGCCAGCCTGCCCGCACTGGAAAAGGCACTGACGCCGGTTTACCCGACCACCGAGGGCATCAGCCAGAAGACCCTGCGCAATCTCACCGGTCAGGCCCTGCACTACCTCAACGGGCACCCGCCCCGGGAACTGATTCCCGCCGATCTGCTGGACCAGGGCGGCCTGCCCAGCCTCACCGCGGCCCTGACCAAGCTGCATACGCCGCGTCCGGACGACCCGGTGGACATGCTGCTGGAGGGCCAGCACCCGGCAGTACAACGGCTGGTGATGGAAGAAATGGTCGCCCATCAGCTCGGCATGCTGCAAAAGCGTGCCGGTCAGAAAGCCCTGCGCGCGCCGCGTCTAAGCGCGGATGGCCTGTTCCAGGCGCTCACCGACAACCTGCCCTTTGCCCTCACCGGCGCCCAGCAGCGGGTGATTGGCGAACTGCTCACCGACATGGACCAGCCGCACCCCATGCTGCGACTGGTGCAGGGTGACGTGGGCTCGGGCAAGACCCTGGTGGCCGCCGCCTCCGCCCTGGCCGCCATCGAATCGGGCTACCAGGTGGCACTGATGGCACCCACCGAGCTGCTCGCCGAGCAACACCGCGACAACTTCCGCCAGTGGCTGGCACCGCTGGGCATCGAGGTGCACTGGCTGGCCGGCAGCCTGGGCGTCAAAGCACGCCGGGAAACCAACGCGGCGCTGGCCGATGGCCGCGCGCAGATCGTGGTCGGCACCCATGCACTGTTCCAGGACGCGGTACAGTTCCATCGCCTGGGGCTGACCATCATCGACGAGCAGCACCGCTTCGGGGTACAGCAGCGTCTCGCGCTGCGCGAAAAGGGGCGCTTCGATACCAGTCAGGGGGTACAGGTGCCGCATCAACTGGTACTCACCGCCACGCCGATTCCTCGCACCCTGGCCATGAGTGTCTACGGCGATCTGGATACCTCGGTGATCGACCAGATGCCACCGGGGCGCAAGCCCATCGACACCCTGGTGCTGCCGGAGGGCCGCCGCCCGCAGGTGATCGAACGCATCAACGATGCCTGCCGGGGCGGCACGCAAGCCTACTGGGTGTGTACCCTGATTGAGGAATCGGAGGAACTGCAGGCGCAGGCCGCCGAAGCCACCTTTGCAGAGCTGCAAGCCGCGCTGCCCGACCTCAACGTGGAGCTGGTGCATGGCCGCATGAAGGCCAGGGAAAAAGCCGAACGCATGGCACGCTTTTCCCGTGGCGAGGCCCAGTTGCTGATAGCCACTACGGTGATCGAGGTGGGCGTGGATGTGCCCAATGCTACCCTGATGGTGATGGAGAATGCCGAGCGGCTGGGACTCGCCCAGCTGCACCAGCTGCGCGGCCGGGTGGGTCGCGGTGGCGAGCAGAGCTACTGCCTGCTGCTCTACAAACACCCGCTGTCGCACACCGGCAAACGCCGGCTGGCGGTGATGCGCGATACCACCGACGGCTTCGTGATCGCCGAGGAAGACCTGAAACTGCGTGGCCCCGGCGAATGGCTCGGTACCCGCCAGACCGGTGACCTGGCCTTCCGTATCGCGGATCTGGTCCGCGATGAAGCACTGATGGAGCCGGCCCGCCAGGTAGCCGATGCCCTGCTGCACCAGTACCCCGCATTGGTCGCCCCGTTACTGCAGCGCTGGCTCAAGGGCGGCGAGCATTACGCCGATATCTGAGGTCTATGGCGGCGCCACCGAGCGCGGCAGCCTCTTGCTAACCCAGGTCGCCGTAGGCACCGGCGATCACCACCACGTAACCATCCGGGTCGCGGATCCAGCATTCGCGGTGATGGGCATTGTGGTTCAGATGTGGCTCTTCCAGCAGCAGCGCCTGCATCTCCCGGGCACGGCCCACCACCTCATCGAAATAATCAGTCTGAAACCACAGCAGCACGCCGTTGCCGCAGGGGGAGCGGGGGTCGCCCAGGTGGGGATGGTCATGGGCCTGCCAGTGATGCAGTTGCAGGATCATGCGCCCGGCCATCATCAGCTGCTCATAGTCGGCGCCGCCATGGCCACTCTCGCAGCCCAGTAACTGTTGGTACCAGCGGCTGCTGGCCGCCACATCGGCAACCGCAATCAGTGGCTGGGGCAACACGGCCATCCTCCTTGCAGCACGCCAGCACCGCTCAGGGTCGAGACGAAATACACTGGCGCAAGGCAATGAACGCCGGCCTGATCGTCACTGGGGTGTGTCGTCTGATTGCAGGTGAGTGAGCGCACGCCAGCCTTTTTTGGCGGCCTGCCAGCTTTCGGAAAAGTGTTGCTTGGCGGCATCCCAGTTATTGGCGGTGGCCGCCTGCAGATCATGATAGCGGGCCTGCAGTTTTTGCTGCTGAATCTTGAGGCCCGCCAGCCCTTCTTCACGCCGCTGCCGGCTTTCCCGGGACAAGGTGTGCAAATTACGGTCGACGCTTTCCTGCAGGCTCCTGATGTGGCCATCCAGCTCATCCAGCGCCCGGCGGGCGGCCTGCATGGCCTGATCCTTCTGTTCAACCGAATAGTTGCGCACGTCTTCCAGCCGGTCTTCCATCCGGGCTTCAACCCGGTCCGGATCGTTCGGCCGGGCCGAAGGCGCTACCTCCGGCTCGGCCCAGGCAGCGGCGGTGGTCATCAGCATCACGGCCGTGGCAGCCAATAATCGGTGTCCCATAATGATGACTCCTCTTGTGTGCCATTCCCGATATCAGACCCTGTTGACGCAAAAACGCTCCCGCCAGGACCGAAAAAAGCCGTAAAACGGCCCCGCGCAACGACATCGCCGCTAGGCGTTAAGGATGTACGCCAGCATCTCCACCACCTGCTCGGGGGTACGCGCCACGGCATCGGCGGCGGCATCCACTTCCTTGAGCGGATGGTTATGCTCTTCATCATGCAGGATAATCATCGGCGTGCCCAATGCGGCGGTGTAACCGGCGTCAAAGGCCGCATTCCACTGCTTGTACTGGGGGCCAAAGCGGACAATCACCAGATCCGCTTCGTCAATCAGCTTGCGGGTACGGATACCATTGATACCGGCACCCAGACGGTCTTCCCAGAAGCGTTTTTCCTCCGCGCCCAGGATATTGACGCCCACCTTGTCACTGGCTTCATGGTCAGTGACCGGGCTGGTGAATTCGATATCCAGTTCTTTTTCGGCACAGCCGGCAATAATGCGCTCGCGCCAGTCGGTGTGGATCTCACCGGACAGATACACGGTCCAGAAACTCATGGTATTTCCTCCTTCAAAGGCGGGCAGCATAGGCCGCCGACTGCGGGCTTGCAAAACCGGGGTTCGCTTGCGTTAAATGCCGGACATAACAGACAACGGCAAAGGATGATAACCGATGCGCATGACACTGGTGGTACTGCTGGGGCTGCTGGCCCTGGGCGGATGCGATAACAGCCAGGACCACCCGAAAAAGGACACCGCCGCGCCCCTGGCGCTGGCACAGCACGGGCTGGAAAAATCACTGCCCGGCTGCGCCGGCGACCATTGTCCCCGTGTCACGCTCCGCTGGGTCAGTATCGACCAACAGCCGGCGTTGAATCAGGCGCTGCTGGCAGCGCTGGCCGGCATGCTGGAGAGCGATGAGCAGGCCCCGGCAAAACCGCCCTCCCCGCAACAGCTGGCCGATTCGTTTCTGGCCGACGCCGAGGACGTACCCATGGCCGATCAGCAGAACTGGCAACTGAGCGGCAGCGCCAGCCTGATGGGGCGCCAGGGCACGCTGCTGACATTCGAGCTGCAAAGCTATGAATTCACCGGCGGCGCCCATGGCATGCCGGGGCTCGCCTACCTGCACTGGGACCTGGCCGATAAACACGCCATCGCCCTGGCTGATCTGCTGCAGCCCGGCCAGAGCCAGGCTTTCTGGACACAGGCCAAACAACGCCACCAGCAATGGCTCAAGCAACACAAACTGGGCGCCAGCTTTCAGCAAAGCTGGCCGTTCGAGAAGACCGACAACTTCTATCTGGGCGACGACGGCCTGACACTGCAATACAACGTCTACCAGCTGGCCCCCTATGCCATGGGCCAGCCGCAACTGGTGATTCCCTATGCGCAGCTGGATGGCATTCTCAAACCGGCCTATATGAAGTAACCGTCAGGGCAGCGTCTTGCAGAGTTCCAGCCAGCGGTTGATGCCAGGGCTGCGGTATTTCTGCCGGTGCAGGACAAAATAGAAATCACGGCTGAAGTCCCGCCCCGGCACCGAAAGCTCCACCAGCGAACCACGCCGGAACGCTTCCTGCAGGGAGACCCGTGACAGGCAGCTGATGCCCAGCCCGGTTTCCACCGCCCGTTTGATGGCCTCGGTGTGCTCCAGCTCCAGTGCCAGGTCGAGCTCCGGCACCAGCCCGTGCATGGCCCGCTCAAAGGTCTGCCGGGTACCGGAACCGGGCTCGCGCACAATCCAGTGGGCGCCGCGCAGATCGTCGTCATCCAGGCGCCCCTTGCTCGCCAGTGGATGGTCCGGGGCACAAAATACCGCCAGCTCGTCCGCCCGCCAGGGCAGCAGTTCCAGGTCCGGGTGGTTGTGTTCGCCCTCAATCAGCCCCAGATCCAGCTCGAAGCCCAGCACCCGCTTGACAATCGCACGGGTATTGGCCACTTCCAGGTGCACCCGGGCGCCGGGCTGCTCGGCCATGTACTGCGCCATGATGCCCACCGCCAGGTAGTTGCCGATGGTCAGGGTGGCCCCCACATTGAGCCGCCCGAGGTTGTCGTGGCTGAGCAGGTCCGCCTCCAGCTCACGGGCCTGGGCCAGCAACGCCTCCGCCCGTGGCCAGAACTGGCGGCCCAGTTCGTTGAGCTTGAGGCGCTTGCCGGCGCGCTCGAAGAATTTCAGGTCATAGAGCGCTTCCAGCTCCTTGAGCGCCCCGGAAGCCGCCGACTGGCTCATGCTCAGGCTTTGCGCGGCGCGGCTGATGTTTTCATGGTGGGCAGTGGCCAGAAACACCTGCAACTGGCGAAGGGTGAATTTCATGACGGCCCCTTTATCGGATAAACAAATATGAAATATCGGAATTACCCATTTTACCGATATGTTGTTTTCGATTAAATTTCCACCATCAGACACATGCGGAATAAAAAGTTATTTACTTATGTCTAATTTGAATACTGAAACCGTCACCAGCGTTCGCCATTGGAACGATACCCTGTTCAGCTTCACGACCAGCCGTGACCCGGGGTTTCGCTTCAAGAATGGCCATTTCACCATGATCGGTCTGGAGCAGGACAATGGTCGTCCGCTGCTGCGCGCCTATTCCATCGCCAGCGCCAACTATGAGGAAGAACTGGAGTTCTTCAGCATCAAGGTACCGGACGGCCCGCTCACCTCCCAGCTGCAGAAAATCCAGCCGGGCGACAAGATCTATGTGAGCCGCAAGCCCACCGGCACCCTGGTGGCGGACCACCTGCTGCCGGGCAAGAATCTGTGGCTGCTGTCCACCGGCACCGGCCTGGCGCCGTTCATGAGCATCATCAAGGACCCGGAAGTGTACGACCAGTACGACCGGGTGATCCTCACCCACGGGGTGCGCCATGTGTCAGAGCTGGCCTATCAGAACATGATCGAGGATGAGCTGCCCAACAACGAATTCTTCGGTGAATTCGTGAAAGGCAAACTGCTTTACTACCCGACCGTGACCCGTGAGCCGTTCCGCAACCAGGGCCGTCTTACCGACCTGATGACCAGCGGCAAGATTTTCGAGGACCTGGGCCTGCCCCAGCCAAGCCTGGAAAACGACCGCTTCATGCTGTGCGGCAGCCCGGCCATGCTCAAGGACACCACCGACATCCTCGACGCCTGGGGCTTCAAGGAAACCCGCGGCGGCGTGCTGGGCGAGTATGTGATCGAACGGGCGTTTGTGGAGAAGTAATCGGCGCACACCTGCTTGCGCCGCCTATCAAAGACGGGCCATCACGGCCCGTTTTTTATTGGCCAAGCACCTCTGGCTTCACCCGTTGCGCCCGGCTCAACCGCCACCAGGCGTCTCGCACCGTGCTTATTCAAAGACGCCACGGCGGTCACCCGTCCAGATCGGCGGGCGAGCTTCACTGTTGGTTTCTATCAGACGTTTGTCGATATAACGTTCCGCGGTGGGCACATCCATGGGCCTGGCCAGCAGGAACCCCTGGGCATACTGACAACCCAGTGCCTGCAGACTGGCCAGCTGCTCACGGGTTTCCACCCCTTCAGCAATAACGTCCAGCCCCAGATACTGCCCCAGGGAATTGATCGCCCGCACCACAATGGCCTCCTTGCCGTCCTCGTTGATATGCGTCATGAAGGTGCGATCAATCTTCAGGGCGTTGACGCGGAAGCTGGCCAGATAATTCAGTGATGAATAACCGGTACCGAAATCATCGATGTAAACCGGCACGCCTTCTGCTTCCAGCCGCTGGATATTACGCATGCAATCCTCGGCATTTTCGATGATCTGGGTTTCGGTAATTTCCAGTCGCAAACTCCCCGGCCACAGCCCTTCATCCGCAATCACATTCAACACTTCATCGGGCATGTTTTCGCATGCGAAATAACTGGCGCAGAGGTTAACGCTGGAGGCCACCTGACGGGCCTGCGGATATTGTCGCTGCCACAGACCCAGCTGCCTGGCCGCGCGTCGCAAGGCCCAGCGCGTCAACGGGATAATCAATCCGCACTCCTCGGCCAGCGGAATAAAGGCATCCGGCGACAACATACCAAGCGCTTCATGGGGCCAGCGCACCAGCGCTTCGAAGCCGGCCACACGACCGCTCTGCAGGGACACGATGGGCTGGTAGTGAAGCACCAGCTCATCGTTCTCGATGGCGTCGCGCAAATCCGACACCAGCCGCAAACGATGGCGAACCTTCTCGTGCATGTATTCGGCAAACCGCAGATACCCGCCACGACTCTGACGCTTGACCTGATACATGGCGGTGTCGGCATCGCGCAGCATTTCTTCCGGTTCGTGATAATCCCGGGAACTCATCACCACGCCCATGCTGGCACTCACATCCACCCGATTGCCCATTACCTGAAGTGGCGCCTCCAGGCTCTGCTGGATACGCTGGGCCACCCGCGTCACCTCATGCACGGTGTGCACATCCTCCACGATCACCGCGAACTCATCGCCACCCAGGCGCGCGACGAAATCATAGGGTCGCACGGCGTCGGTAAGCCGCTGACCGAACGCCATCAGTAACCGGTCTCCCGCCAGGTGGCCGAGGCTGTCATTGACCCACTTGAAGCGGTCCACATCGAGAAACAACACGCCAAAGCGATAACTGTCACGGCGCCGGGCTCGGGACAGGGCCGCATGCAATTGCTTCAGCAGGTAACTGCGGTTGGGCAAACCGGTCAGGGCATCATGCAGCGCCATGGTACGCAGCTCCATGCGCTGATGATTACGCTCGAATACCCGGCCCAGCTGATTGCCAATCTGTTCCATTAGTGCCAGCAGGTTGGCATCCGGCACCTCCTGCCGGGGAGACAGGAACTCCAGCAACGCCCGTGTGCTGCCATCCACCCGCACCGGGAAGGCCAGCCGGCTGACATGACGGGTCTTGCCGTTGATTCGCAAGGCCGCGCTCTTCCAGGCGGCCTCGCCGGAATGACACACCTGGTCGCGCAGTTGCCGGGTATATTCTTGCGGCCAGAGCATATCCACCTCCCTGGCCAGATCACTGTCGGCATCGCCATTAAACTGACAAACCCGCAGCTCTTCCTTGTGAGCCGTGTCGTACACCGGCGCGTTACCCAGTAGCCAGCCCATGTGCATGCACATACGGCTAAGGGCGAATTCCAGCACCGTATTGATATCGTCAGCGTCATTGCCCACCGCCACCATATCCTTGAGCAGCAATCGCTTTTCCTGTTCGTGCCAGAGCATCTGGATAAAGTCACGACGGGCCGCATACTCAAGCATGTAGCCATTGATGGCACAGATCAGCAGCGGCACCAGGAAAAACAGCAGCACGATCAACCAGGGCACTGCCAGTGCCGAGACTTCGGCGCCGGCCAGCGCCACCAGAAAAGCCAGCAACGAACCGCCCAGCCCCAACCGGGTAGGCAGTTTCAGAACCGAGAAGGCAATAATCAGAATATAGATGGTTTCAAAAGCGGCGACCTGGCCAAGAAAACTGTTGCCCAGCCGCAGGGCACAGTACACGGTGCCAGTCAGGCAGGTGAATACGCTCCAGCTGAGCACCGGCTCGACATGACGATCCAGGCGGGGCAGGCGGGTGAACAGGAAAATCACCGCCAGTACCACGCCGATGGGATAGACCGCCAGCCACAACCACAGCTCCATGCCACTACTGTTGACCAGCCAGGCTACCGGCACCACCACCATCAGATACAGCGCGATCAGCCCGAAAATGGAGCGCCGCAACAGTCCGGCAGCGCCCGAGCGGGCATGGTGCCGAAACGCTGTCTCCAGGTCTGCGGGCAATTTCAGCAAGGCCAGGGAACGGCCACTCAACAGCGCCCGCAGGTCCCTGGCGTTGGCGCTTGCCACATCCAGCAACCACTGAGCTTCAGGTGCGGACGTCTCGGCCAACACCGGGTCAGCATTATTATCGTTCATTGTCACCCCCATAGCGGCAATGGCTCTGATTCAAAAAATAAACCAGACAACAACCATTACCCGGGGAACCCGCCGAGCCAGGTCTGACGCACCAGCCTGCTCGTCATACACCATAGGAATTTTTGTTATACGGCGCAGAGCCCTTCAGTGAGAAAGCATGCAGCGGATTCCAGAGAGCCCAGTAAAACCGATCGCCGTGAGCCTCTCAAGACGAAAAAACGACTTGTGTGATTTGGCACGTGAAGGCGGCGCGAAATGCCGGACAGCAAACCGCAAGGAGGTACTGAGGTACAAATTTATTTCTTGGCAGACGGTTTTAACGTCACCGTCTGGGCCAACGCGTCCGTGGCCGGAGCCGGCTCATGGTTCAGGTCCTTTTTCGCTCCGCAGGCAACGCACTCCATCCATTGCCGATCACCATCAATGACACGCTGGATCTTGTCCATCTTTCCACATTCCGGGCAGGTGGCTCCGGCGATAAACTGGCGTTTCATGTCGTCCTCGTCTGCTTAATACGGAACACTGAACGGTGTCTCGACAGCCTCACAGTATCCATTAGACACTGCGGAGCAGTCTCCGCCCAAAGCGTCGCCGCCAGTGCGGCGACGTCCACGGCTAGCGACTGTCGATACCGGAATGGCGCAACAGTGCCTCGACGCTGGGCTCACGGCCACGGAACGCCATGAACAGCTCCAGCGGCTCGCGGCTGCCCCCCTGGGCGAGGATCTTGGTGCGAAAATCGCGGCCGGTGTCCTCGTTGAATTCGCCTTCTTCCTCGAAGCGGGAATAGGCATCCGCCGATAGCACTTCCGCCCATTTATAGCTGTAGTAACCGGCCGCATAACCGCCGGCGAAGATATGGCTAAAGCTGTTCTGGAAACGGTTAAAGGACGGCGGCTGAATCACCGCTACCTGCTGACGCACGTCATCCAGCACCTGCTGAACATTGAGGCCGTCCTGGTACTCGGCGTGAATGCGCATATCGAACAGGGAAAATTCCAGCTGCCGCACCATCTGCATGGCACTCTGGAAATTCTTCGCCGCCAGCATTTTTTCCAGCTTGTCCTTCGGCAGCGGTTCGCCGCTTTCATAGTGCGCGGAAATCAGCGCAATGCCCTCTTGCGTCCAGCACCAGTTCTCCAGGAACTGGCTGGGTAGCTCCACCGCATCCCAGGCCACGCCGTTGATGCCGGAAATGCCGGGCACCTCCTGCTCGGTGAGCATGTGATGCAGGCCATGGCCGAACTCATGGAACAGGGTCACCACCTCGTCATGGGTGAGCAGCCCGGGTTTGCCGCCGGCGGGCGGGGCAAAGTTGCAGGTCAGGTAGGCCACCGGTGTCTGCAGCGAGCCATCGGCCAGCCGGCGACGCAGGCGGGCATCGTCCATCCAGGCGCCGCCACGTTTGCCGGTGCGCGCATACATGTCCAGATAGAAGGCCGCGCGCACGCTGCCGTCCTCGTCCAGCAACTCGTAGAAGCGCACGTCCGGGTGCCAGGTATCCACGTCTTCCCGGGCCTGGAAGCGAATACCGAACAGCCGGCCGACGACCTGGAACATGCCGTTGATGACGGTGTCGGCCGGGAACCAGGGGCGCAGTTCCTCTTCGGAAATGTCGTAGCGTTCCTCACGCAGGCGCTCGCTCCAGAAACCGATATCCCAGGGCTGCAGTTCACCGGCGCCCTGTTCGGCGGCAAACGCCTTCAGCTCGGCCAGCTCCTTCTGCGCCTGCGGGCGTGCCCGCTGCGCCAGGTCTTCCAGGAAGCGGATGACCTCCTGAACGTCACGGGCCATCTTGGTGGCCAGGGATTTCTCGCCATAGTTGGCAAAGCCCAGCAGCTGCGCCTGGCGGTGACGCAGGGCAAGAATCTCGTCCATGATGGCGGCGTTGTCGAACTGGCCAGCCTGGGGCCCCTGATCAGAGGCCTTGGTGGTCCAGGCGGTGTACATCTCCTCACGCAGGCCGGCGTTTTTGCAGTGGCTCATGACGGCGATGAACACCGGGGCATCCAGCGTCAGCAGCCAGCCCTTCTGGCCGGCGGCGCGGGCCCGGTCGGCGGCACCGGCCAGGGCGCTGTCGGGCAGGCCAGCCAGCTCCGATGCGTCGGTAATATGCTTGCTCCACGCCTGGGTGGCATCCAGCACATGATCGGAGAAAGTACTGGTCAGCTCGGACAGGCGCTTGGAGTTGGCCATGTACTCGGCCTTCTTGTCCGTCGGCAGGTCCACCCCGGACAGACGGAAATCCCGCAGGGTGTTATCGATATCCTTTTGCTGTGAGGCATCCAGGCTGGCCCACTCATCACTGTCACGCAGGCTCTGGTAGGCGGCACACAGGGCGGCATTCTGGCCCACCTCGGTACCGTATTCGCTGAGCAGCGGCAGACAGCTGTTGTAGGCATTGCGCAGCGCCTCATTCTGGGCCACCGCATTGAGGTGCCCCGCCGGCCCGAATGCCTTGCCGAGCCGGTCGTCCTCATGATCCAGGGCCTGCACCAGGTGGGCATAGTCGAACTGGCCGTCCGCCAGCACCTGGGCAATGCGTGCCCGGCCATCGGCGACCAGCTGCTCCACCGCCGGCAACACATGTTCGGGCTGGATGCGGGAAAAGGGTGGCAGATCCGGGTAATCAATCAGGGGGTTATCGCTCATCAAGGTGTTTCCTGTGCTGCTGATACATGGCGACTGCCCGGGTGCCCACATGGCGGGCCCCATCACAGGCGCAAATGCGTATAGTGGCAGGACAGGGATGCTGGGCCCTGCCCGGCCATGAAATCGAACTGTCGAGTGTATCAGTGATGGGGATTCGCCGCTTTGAAGACAAGGTCCCGCAGCTGGGAGCGCGGGTTTTTGTGGACCCGGATGCCACCGTGATTGGTGATGTGGTGCTGGGCGACGATTGCTCGGTATGGCCGCGGGCGGTAATCCGTGGTGATATGCATCGCATCCGTATCGGTGCCCGGGTCAGTATCCAGGACAATGCCGTACTGCACATCACCCATGATTCAACGTTTAATCCGGGGGGCTTCAGCCTGACTCTCGGCAACGATGTCACCATTGCCCACCAGGCCATGCTGCATGGCTGCACCCTGGGCAGCCGGGTGATGGTCGGCATGCAGGCCGTCATCATGGATGGCGCGGTAGTGGACGACGAGGTGATCGTCGCCGCCGGCTCGCTGGTGGGGCCGGGCAAGCACCTGGCCAGCGGCTACCTGTATCGCGGCCAGCCGGCGCGGGCGGTGCGCCCGCTCAGCGATGAAGAACGGCAGTTTCTCAGCTATGTGGCGGGCAATTATGTGCGTCTCAAGGATCGCTATCTGGCGCAGCCCGCCGATTAGAAACGCCAGCGACGCTGCATCACCAGAAACGCGAAAGACGCCGACCAGGTAATCAGAATCAGGCCGTTGAGCGCCTCAACGCCGGCAATCAGCCGCAGGGCACCGATGGGATAGATATCGCCCAGGCCCAAAGAGGTATAACAGGCGGTGGAAAAATACAGGTGATCCAGGAAATCACCGCTAACATTGCCCCCAATCGCCATGCTCACATCGATGCCGTCCATCAGCCAGTAGACCAGGCCATAGAGGCTGACCTCAACCATGTGGGCAAAGAACATCACCATCACCACCAGCAGGATCTGGCCACGAAACTTGCCCCAGTGACGCAGGATATCGGACAGCCCGGCGAGGGTGCCGTAGTGCACTGTGACCGTGACCAGCACCATGCCAAAACTGACCAGGGTGGCCAGCAGCACCTCTTCCATCAGTCGCCCTGCCGCAGCATCGTCATCACCGGTGCGGTATCCGGGCGCCAGCCGCGCCAAACGGAAAAGGCCTCGGCGGCCTGCTCCACCAGCATGCCCAGCCCGTCCAGCGCCTGCTCGGCATTATGGGCCTGTCCCCAGCGCACGAAAGCGGTGGGCGCGCTGCCGTACATCA
>JAWVWY010000040.1:0-21830 GCA_033723495.1 Alcanivorax sp.
CATTCCCGACCACCTGATCACTGACAACGTCTTGCTGCAATGGGAGCCTGGACGGCAACAACGCCTGCAACAGGAGTCGTCACTATGATGCGCCTGTGCCTTTTTCTTGCCCTGACCCTGTTTTCCCTGCAGGCACGCTGTGACGACTGCTATTACTACTGGGAACACCAGTGCATCAAGATTACCGATGCGGGGCAGCGCGCCCTGCGCCAGTATGTGCTGCTCTCGCCCTCCATCAATTATCTGTCCAGCCAGGATGGCCAGAGCTGCGACGCGGCGGTGGCGGAAAAACAGTCACCGGTCAATGCCCAGCTACTGGAGAGATTCAACAACGCGGCATCCCGGATTAAGACCTGCCAGACCCCCATCACCGAGCTCAAGGCCCGCGTCTATGACAAGCCAGGCATGGCCACCTGGCATTATGACCGCAGTCGCAAGGAACGCCCGGGCAAGACCGTCGTCATGGTATCGCCGCTACCGGTGCTGTAACGCCCAGCCGCAAGGGATAACAGCGACCCGTTACAGCTGCGCAACGCCACGGGTATGTTATGATCAGCCAGCAATGACAATCCGGGGCGAATAATGAAAATAATCAAACCTGCCGCGACGCTGATAGTGGCCATGCTGCTGGCCAGCTGCCAGACCTTGCAGGGCGAACGCAAGGGTGACTATTACTACTCACCAGCCGGTGCCTACATTCTCGACCTGGGCATCAATACCTTCCGGGGGCATGTGGTCCTCGATGAACGCTGCGACCGCACCGGCGGCTCCACCACCTTCTGGGATGGCAGCGGCCGCCTGTTCCGGGTGGATTACCTGCAGATTGAAAGTAACCCGATGATCAAGGCACCCCGCTTTGCCTCGGACCTGACGCTGCTCAACCTGACGCTCAACAGTTACCTGCGGGAAGTGGTCGCCAATGCGCCGATGATCACCAACGCAGAAGCCGCCCACCGCGAGTTCCTGGATGACGCCAACCCCAAGGCCCTGTTTGCCATTATCGGCATCAACGTAGATGCCGCCCGAGAGCCGGACAGCAAGGCGGAAAGCGGTACCTATTACTACGGGTTCCTGCTGTTCAAGCGTGGCGATCTGATCTATGTGCTTCAGCATCGCCAACCCGTGCTCATGCCTGAAAAGATGAAGGCGGTACTGCTGCGCCTGGCGGACGGCATGGAAATCCCCGGCCGCGAGCGCGATGACACCGACCTGGAAAAACTGCGCCGCATCCTCAAGAAAATGGCCCCTGGCGGCACCAGTGGCGACCCGGTCAGGCTCTGCAAGCCCAACTGACCCTTGCCTTGCTGACCGTATCGACTAGCCTTGAAGGGCGGGACCTTCCCGCCCGTGATAGTGAGGGGTAGCAGTATGTCCGAGTTAAGCCAACAACAATGTAGTGCCTGCCGCGCGGATGCGCCCCAGGTTTCCGACCAGGAAAGAAGCGATCTGAAGCCACAGGTCCCGGAATGGATGCTGGTGGAGGAAGATGGCGTCGAGAAACTGCAACGCACGTTTTCCTTCACTAACTTCGTCGATGCCCTGGCGTTTACCAACCGGATCGGCGAGCTGGCCGAGGCCGAAGGCCACCACCCGGCGCTGCTGACCGAGTATGGCAAGACCACGGTGACCTGGTGGACTCACAAAATCAGCGGCCTGCACCGCAACGATTTCATCTGTGCCGCCAAGACTGACCAAATCTACCAGCAATAGGTCATTGGGGCCCGCCTTCGCCAGGCGTAGACTTCGTGTCTACTTTTCGGCAGCAGGAGCGCCCCATGCAGGCCCCAGCCCCCTGGCAACTCACCGGTAACGGCTTTATCGCCACGCTGCGTCTGCCGCAGCCCGTCCGTCAGACACAGGGCGGCTACCCGGCTTCCCTGCCGCGCCCCGGCGGCGCCCTCTGTCATGTCATGTTCGTGGACTACCACAGTAGCGACGTGGGCCCTTACCGGGAGCTGCTGTTTCTTGGCGGGCACTTTCCCTTTGCCCATCAACAGCGTCGCTGGTCCATCGGCCGCATCTATGTGTCATCACAGGACAGCGTCGATAACGGCCGCACCAACTGGGGCATTCCCAAAGCGCTGGCGGACTTCCGGGTAGAACAGGACGGCAAACAGACTCGCGTCAGCGTTAGCCGCGAGGGCAGGACGTTTGCACGACTGGCCTTTCAGCCTCTCGGCCCGACCCTGCCCATCAATACCGCCCTGATACCGCAACGCTGGCGCAGCCTGGCCCAACACTGGCAAAACCAGACCTTTTACTACACCCCGGAAGCCCGGGGCCGTGCCGGCCTGGCCCGCCATATCCAGCTGTGGGCCGACGGTGAACATTTCCCGGCCATGCAGGAGGGGCGCTGCCTGGCCGGCGTTGCCATTCGCCGGTTCCAGATGACCTTCCCCCGTGCCCGTATTGAGGCAGGCCTCGATAATGCCTGCCTGCCAGATACCCAGTGACCGCTATTTCCTTTATCCGGAGACTTCCATGACGCTCAGTGAAGAACAGAAAACCACCATCAAGGCCGCCAGCGACAAGACCTTTGCCTTTGTAGAACGCTGCGGGGTGGAAACCCTGGATGTGGAACGGGGCTACTGCAAGATGCGCATGCCACTGGCACCTAACCTCAATCATGTGGGCATGATGTATGCGGGCGCTCTCTACACCATCGCCGAGCTGCCCGGCGGGGTGATCTACCTGACGTCGTTCGACACCCGTCGCTTCTACCCCATCGTCAAGGACATGCACATCCGCTTCCGCCGCCCGGCCATGTCCGACGTGACCGTGGAGGTGCGCGTCAGCGAGGAAGAGATCCAGCGCATCGAAGCAACCACGGAAGCGGAAGGAAAATGCGATTTCGAATGGGATGTGGAGGTCAAGGACGCCCAGGGCGAGGTGGTTGCCATCACCCATAACGTCTATCAATTAAGGAAAATCGGCGCCTGACTCTGGCTGACAGGCGCGCATGAGGCGCTAATCCACCTGCCGGCAGAAAGGATGCGGTCCCAGCTTCACATCCGTGGTGCATTTCCATTCCAGCCCGCGGATGCCGCTATCCACCGGCCAGGTATTGAGTGAGTGCTGCGCCAGCGGCCCGTCCAGCTCCACTTTCAACATGCCGTCCCGCAACAGATACGCCCGCTTGATATTCGGCCCTACCAGCTGCTCGGGGGCGATATCCATTTGCTGCAGGTCTTCGGGCCAGTCGCCACTGTTCAGGTAATACTCGCTGATGCGCATGCGCACCCCGGCAATCACGCTCATTACCCTGGCCAGTTCGGAACGGTTACGGCTAGTCTGAAAAAGTGCCCAGGTGCGCGAATCCATCCCCGCAGGTGGCGCCTGGTCGTCATCGGGCTCGCTCTGCAATGTTGGCGGTGCCGCCAACTCGGGACGCGGCACACTGCGCGCCAGCGCCTCCACATCCCCCTGGTAATTGGCACGCACCACGCAGCGCTTGCCATTCCAGCGCCGGCTTTGTTCACGCGGCACCTGGCCATGCAACTGATCCAGGTAGGCCGCGCGTAAATCCGCTTCGCCGTAACCCTGTTTTTGGTAAAGTCGCAAGCGCTGCTTGTACTCATTCGTGGCACGAATGACGCTGAACAGGCTATCGTGTAACTGCTCGGTGATGGCCGCCATGGCTCTGCCACAAACCTGGCTCTGCGTTTCTCCAGGCTCGGCCATCGCCATCTTTGCCATGCCCAGGTTCATGGCCGCCGCTGGTGCCCCCAGCACCAACAGCAGCGCCGTCGCTATTGGGCGCATCCCTTCCCCCTGTGTTCCTGTTGATTGTTCTAGCGCTGACTGAATTCCTGTACCGCCTCAATAAAGACGCGCGCATGCTCCGGGTCCACCTGGGGGGTAATGCCATGACCCAGGTTGAACACATGGCCGGGGTGATCACCGAAGTCATCCAATATCCGCTTCACCTCGGCCCGAATGGCCTGTGGCGACGCATACAGGACCGCCGGATCCATGTTGCCCTGCAGGGCAACCCGGTCCCCTACCCGGAGACGGGCTTCACCGATGTTGATGGTCCAGTCCAGGCCCAGGGCATCACAGCCGCTGTCGGCCATGGTTTCCAGCCACAGACCGCCGTTCTTGGTGAACAGGATCACCGGCACCTTGCGCCCCTCGTGATCACGAATCAGGCCATCAACGATCTGCTGCATGTATTTCAGCGAAAATTCCCGGTACGCCTCGGCGGACAGGGCGCCACCCCAGGTATCGAAGATCTGTACCGCCTGGGCACCGTGACGGATCTGGGCATTGAGGTAGGCGGTGACCGATTGCGCCAGCTTGTCGAGCATGGCATGGGCCAGTTCCGGCTGGCTGTAGACCATCGCCTTGAGGTGGCGAAAGTCCTTGCTGGAGCCGCCTTCCACCATATAGGTGGCCAGCGTCCAGGGGCTGCCGGAAAAGCCGATCAGCGGCACACGGCCATTGAGGGCGCCGCGAATTGTGCTCACCGCTTTCATTACGTAGCCCAGATCGGTCTCTGCATCCGGCACGGGTAACGCGGCCACATCCGCCTCGGTGCGCACCACCTTGCGGAATTTCGGCCCTTCCCCGGTCTCAAAATACAGCCCCAGCCCCATGGCATCGGGAATGGTGAGAATGTCGGAAAACAGGATGGCGGCATCCAGTGGATAGCGCTCCAGCGGCTGCAGGGTCACCTCACAGGCCAGCTCCGCGTTCTGACACAGGTCCATGAAGGAGCCGGCCTTCTCCCGGCTGGCCCGGTACTCGGGCAGGTAACGCCCGGCCTGACGCATCATCCATACCGGCGTGCGGTCGACGGCCTCGCGGTTGAGGGCCTTGAGGAAACGGTCGTTCTGGAGGGGCGCGAAAGTCATGGTTTATCCTTTAAAAACGCGTTCACGCAACACGCTTGCACGCACCACGCAAAAACCGGAAACCCCGACATCATATAGAAAAAGGGCCTGCAAAAGCAGGCCCTTCCTTTAGCGTGATGCGTGTTGCGCGCAAGCGTGCCGCGTCAGTTACACATCCAGATAATCGAGGATGCCCTTGGCCGCTTCGCGCCCTTCCCAGATGGCGGTTACCACCAGGTCGGAGCCGCGCACCATGTCGCCGCCGGCAAAGACCTTCTCGTTGCTGGTCTGGAACGGGAAGTCCTGCTCTTCCTGGGCCTGCACACGGCCGGCTTCGTCGGTACCGATGTTCTGTGCACCGAACCAGTCCGCCGGGCTGGGACGGAACCCGAAGGCGATGATCACCGCGTCCGCCGGCAGGATTTCCTCGCTGCCCGGGATCGGCTCGGGACGACGACGGCCATTGTTGTCCGGCTCGCCCAGCTTGGTTTCCACCACCTTGACGCCGGCCACCTTGCCGTCTTCGCCGACCACTTCGATGGGCTGACGGTTGAACAGGAACTGCACGCCCTCTTCCTTGGCGTTGGCCACTTCCTTGCGCGAACCCGGCATGTTCTCTTCGTCACGGCGGTAGGCACAGATCACCGCGTCGGCGCCCTGACGGATGGAGGTGCGGTTACAGTCCATGGCGGTGTCACCACCACCAAGCACCACCACACGCTTGCCCTTCATGTCGATGAAGTCGGCGGCGTCCTTCTCGAAGCCCAGGTTGCGGTTGGCGTTGGCCACCAGGAACGGCAGCGCTTCGTGCACGCCGTCCAGATCTTCGCCGGGGAAGCCTCCCTTCATGTAGGTGTAGGTGCCCATGCCCATGAAAACCGCGTCGAACTCACTGAGCAGTTCATCAATGGTGATGTCCTTGCCCACCTCGGTATTGAGGCGGAACTCGATACCCATGCCTTCGAACACTTCACGACGCTTGGCCATGACCGGTTTTTCCAGCTTGAATTCGGGGATACCGAAGGTCAGCAGGCCACCGATTTCCGGGTAACGGTCGAACACCACCGGCTTGACGCCGTTGCGCACCAGCACGTCGGCACAGCCGATGCCCGCCGGGCCGGCACCGATCACGGCAACCTTCTTGTCGGTCCACACCACCCTGGACATGTCCGGACGCCAGCCCATGGCAAGGGCCGTGTCGGTGATGTACTTCTCGGTGGCGCCGATGGTGACCGCGCCAAAGCCGTCATTGAGGGTACAGGCGCCTTCACAGAGACGGTCCTGCGGACAGACACGGCCACAGACTTCCGGCAGGGAGTTGGTCTGGTGAGACAGCTCCACCGCTTCCATCAGATTCCCTTCGCTGATCAGCTTCAGCCAGTTGGGAATGTAGTTGTGGACCGGGCACTTCCATTCACAGTACGGGTTGCCGCAGTGCAGGCAACGGTGTGCCTGGTGCTCTACTTCCCGGGTTTCAAACGGGTGGTAGATTTCCTCGTACTTGTGCTTGCGGTCTTCGATGTCCTTTTTCTTCGGATCGTGCCGGGGCACATCCAGGAACTGGAAGTTGTTACTCAAACGTTCAGCCATGGTCTCCCCCGTTATGCCGGATTGGCACGCGTGCTCTTGAGCAGGTTTTCCAGGCTTGCGGCCTTGGGTTTCACCAGCCAGAACTTGCGGCTCATGGCATCAAAGTTATCCAGAATGTACTGGCCCCACTCGCTGCCGGTCTCGTTGACGTAATCGCTGATCACACCACGCAGATGGCTGCGATGAGACTCGGTGGCTTCGGAACTGATGCGATGCAGTTCGATCAGCTCCGGGTTGATGCGGTCGAAGAAATCGTTGTCTTCGTCCAGTACAAAGGCAAAGCCCCCGGTCATGCCGGCACCGAAGTTGTGGCCGGTGCGGCCCAGCACGGTGACGCTGCCGCCGGTCATGTACTCACAGCAGTGATCGCCGGCGCCTTCCACCACGGCATGACAGCCGGAGTTACGCACGCCAAAACGCTCGCCGGCGGTACCGGCCGCATAGAGCTTGCCGCCGGTGGCACCGTACAGACAGGTGTTACCGATAATGGCGGTTTCCTGGCTCTTGAACGGGCTGCCCTGGGGCGGACGAATCACCAGCTTGCCGCCGGCCATGCCCTTGCCCACGTAATCGTTGGCATCGCCTTCGATGTACATGTGCAGGCCGCCGGCGTTGAACACACCGAAGCTCTGGCCCGCGGTACCGGTAAAGCGGACCTTGATGGGCGCGCTTTCCATGTCCAGGTTGCCGTGACGCTTGGCGATCTCGCCGGACACGCGGGCGCCCACGGAGCGATCACAGTTGGTGATCTGGTAGTGGAAGGAACCACCGGACTTGCTGTCGATGGCGGTGAGCATGTCGTCCACCATTTTCTGGCTCAGTACCGCCTTGTCGAACGGCTCGTTGCGGCTCACCTGACAGTGGGTCGGCTTGTCCGCCGGCACCAGGTCGTTGCGCAGGATCGGAGTGAGATCCAGCTTGCCCTGGCGCGCGGTTTCGCCTTCCAGCACCTTGAGCAGATCGGTACGGCCGATCAGCTCGGGGATGCTCTTCACGCCGAGCATGGCCAGCAGCTCACGCACTTCCTGGGCCACGAAGGTGAAGTAGTTGATCAGCAGATCCGGAGCACCGATGAAGTGCTCCTTGCGCAGGTCTTCACGCTGGGTGGCCACGCCGGTGGCGCAGTTGTTCAGGTGACAGATACGCAGGTACTTACAGCCCAGCACCACCATGGGCACGGTACCGAAGCCGAAGGATTCGGCACCCAGGATGGCCGCCTTGATCACGTCCAGGCCGGTCTTCAGGCCACCGTCGGTCTGCAGACGGATCTTGTCACGCAGGTCGTTGCCACGCAGCGCCTGGTGCGCTTCCGCCAGGCCCAGCTCCCAGGGAGAGCCGGCGTAGCGAATGGAGGTCAGCGGGCTGGCCGCGGTACCGCCGTCGTAGCCGGAGATGGTGATCAGGTCCGCGTAGGCCTTGGCCACACCGGAGGCCACGGTGCCAACACCGGGCTCGGATACCAGCTTCACGGACACCTGGGCCGCCGGGTTGACCTGCTTGAGGTCAAAGATCAGCTGGGCCAGATCCTCAATGGAGTAGATGTCGTGGTGCGGCGGCGGAGAAATCAGGGTCACGCCGGGCACCGAGTGACGCAGGCGCGCGATCAGTGCATTGACCTTGCCACCGGGCAGCTGGCCACCCTCGCCGGGCTTGGCGCCCTGGGCCACCTTGATCTGCAGCACTTCGGCGTTGACCAGGTAATGCGGGGTCACGCCGAAACGCCCGGAGGCGATCTGCTTGATCTTGGAGACACGCTCGGTGCCGTAACGGGCCGGGTCTTCACCGCCCTCACCGGAGTTGGAGCGACCGCCCAGACGGTTCATGGCGGTGGCGATGGCCTCGTGGGCTTCCGGGCTCAGGGCCCCCAGGGACATGCCGGCGGAGTCGAAACGCGGCAGGATCGCCTCGATGGGTTCCACCTGGTCCACGCTGATGCCCTGCACGTCGTCGCGCAGTGCAAACAGGTCACGCAGGGTGGCCACCGGACGCTTGTTGACCAGCTCCGCGTACTCCTTGTACGCGGTGTAGTCGTTGTCCTGGGTGGCGCAATGCAGGGCATGGATCACGTCCGGGTTGAAGGCGTGATATTCCTTGCCGTGGATGTACTTGAGAATGCCGCCGGCATCGATGGGCTTGCGCTGTTTCCAGGCATCCTTGGCCAGGCTCTGCTGGTCGGCTTCGAAATCGACGAAGCCGGCGCCCTGGATACGGCTCTGCACGCCACGGAAGCACAGGTCCACCACCTCGCGGTCGATACCCACAGCTTCGAACAGCTGGGCACCGCGGTAGGAGGTAATGGTGGAGATCCCCATCTTCGAGAGGATCTTCATCAGGCCCTTGTTGATGCCCTTGCGGAAGTTCTTCTGCAGTTCCACCGCGTCGCCCAGCAGCTCGCCGGAGCGCACCATGTCGGCGATCACGTCGTAGGCCAGGTACGGGTAGACCGCGGTGGCACCGAAGCCGAACAGCACGGCAAAGTGGTGGGAATCGCGCGCGGTGGCGGTTTCCACAATGATGTTGGCGTCCGAACGCAGGCCTTTCTCGGTGAGGTAGTGATGCACCGCACCGGTGGCCATCAGCGCATGGATGGTCAGCTGGTTCTGGGCAATGCCGTGGTCGGACAGTACCAGCACCACCTTGCCGTCACGAACCACCGTCTCGGCCTGCTGACACAGGTCCAGCACCGCCTGCTTGAGGCCTTTTTCCGGCGCATAGTGCAGGCTCAGCTTGGCCACGTCGTAGCCCGGCCGGTCAATGTTCAGCACGTTGGTGAACTTGGAGTGGGACAGCACCGGGGTGGACAGAATCGCCCGGTCGGCGTGGTCCGCGGTTTCCTCGAACACGTTGCGCTCGGCACCCACGCAGGTTTCCAGACTCATGACGATCGCTTCACGCAGCGGGTCGATGGGCGGGTTGGTCACCTGGGCAAATTGCTGGCGGAAGTAGTCGTACAGCGGGCGCTCACGCTTGGACAGCACCGCCATGGGCGTATCGTCCCCCATGGAGCCGGTGGCTTCCTGGCCGGATTCGGCCAGCGGGCGCAGCACCTGATCGCGCTCTTCAAAGCTGATCTGGAAAAATTTCTGGTAGCTGAGCAGATCCTGCGGGTCCACCTCATCGGTACGCTCCACTTCGTGGTCGTAATCCGCCTCGATGCGCAAGGCATTGCTCTTCAGCCAGTCGCGGTAGGGGTGGCGCACCTTCAGACGGTTGTCGATGTCCCTGGTGTGCAGCACCTCGCCGGTTTCGGTATCCACGGCCAGAATCTGGCCCGGTCCGACCCGGCCCTTGGCCACCACGTCTTCCGGCTTGTAGCCGTAGACGCCGATTTCGGAGGCCAGGGTAATAAAGCCGTTCTTGGTCACCACCCAGCGGGCCGGGCGCAGACCGTTACGGTCGAGCATACACACGGCGTAGCGGCCATCGGTCATTACCAGGCCGGCGGGGCCATCCCACGGCTCCATGTGCATGGAGTTGTATTCGTAGAAGGCGCGCAGGTCCGCGTCCATGGTTTCCACGTTCTGCCAGGCCGGCGGAATCATCATGCGCACGGCGCGGAACAGGTCCATGCCACCGGCGAGCAGCACCTCCAGCATGTTGTCCATACTGGAGGAGTCGGAACCGGTGCGATTGACCAGCGGGCTGAGCGCTTCCAGACCGGGCAGCAGTTCATTTTCGAACTTGTTTTCACGGGCCAGCGCCCAGTTACGGTTGCCCTGAACGGTGTTGATTTCACCGTTGTGGGCCAGGTAACGGAACGGCTGGGCCAGCGGCCACTGCGGCAGGGTGTTGGTGGAGAAACGCTGGTGGAAGACCACGATGGCGGTCTCCATGGCATCGTCACCCAGATCCGGGAAGAAGGCCGGCAGGTCCACCGGCATCATCAGCCCTTTATAGGAGATCACCGAGGCGGACAGGGAGCAGACATAGAAGTAGCCATCGCTGTCGATGGCCTTTTCCGCGTGGCGGCGGGCGAAGAACAGGCGACGGTTAAATTCCTGCTCGGAATTGCCCTCCGCGGCCACCAGCACCTGCCAGAAGCCCGGCAGGGAGGCGCGGGCCAGATCACCGAGACAGGCATCATCGGTGGGCACTTCGCGCCAGCCCAGTACCTGCACGCCCTGGGCATCCAGGGCCGCATCAATGGCGGCTTTCTGCTGCGCGGCCTGGTCCGCGTCCGGGTGGGTGAAGATCATCCCCACGCCGTAGTTGTCCGGCAGCGTAATGGATTGCGCTTCCGCGACCTTGCGGAAGAAAGAATCGGGTTTCTTGAGCAACAGACCGCAGCCATCACCGGTTTTTCCGTCGGCATTAATGCCGCCCCGGTGAGTCATACATGTCAGTGCTTCGATGGCGGTTTGCAAAAGCTCGTGGCTGGCGTTGCCCTCCATATGGGCAATCAGACCAAAACCACAGTTGTCCCGGAATTCTCCGGGCTCAGTGAGCCCCCGCACCAGCGTTGAGTTCTGCTGCATCAAAACCTTTCCTCTTGAAATTCAGAGACTTACAGAAGGCTAATGGCGTCAGGAAAGCGGTGACGGCAAAAAAGGGATATGCATTCTACACATTGCGGGGTTAGGCGACAAATTGAACGCGTGAAAATACCGGCCCAAGGCTGGTTTCCACACCAGCCAAGCCTCCAATTTTCCGGGAAACACCGGTCAATTTCGCCTATCGTCCGCCAAAATCCGGAAACAGGCCTCCCTGCCGAATGACTAAAGTTCTTTACGGATGGCCGCCATCTGACGCGGAAATGGCCCCGCCGCCCGCAAGCGCTCGGGCAGGGAGGCCCTGGCATCCTCGGCCGCCTGCCGGCTGGCATAATCGCCGGCCAACACCAGAAACACAGACTTGCCGTTACGCAGCGCCGAATAATAGGCGCCATGACGTTTGATCTGATCCAGCACCGCCCTGGCCTTGGCCTCATCACCGGTCACCATCACCTGCAGGAACCAGCGACTGTCAGCCAGCCCCTTCAACCAGGACGCCTGATGGTATACCGGCTCTGCCGTATCGCTCTTGCGACTCTCGGAGGCACTCCGGGTGCTGCTGCTGGCCGCTTTTTCCGCCGGCGCACTTTGCATGATGGGATCGGTTACCGCTGTTACCTGCACATCGCTGTCAGCCCTGTCGCGCTGGGCCGCATCCACCGGCTCGCCTCCGGCATCCGCACCACCATCCTCCCGGCGACCAGGCTTGTTAAGGTCTTCCAGCCGTGCCACCGGCTTCATGGTCGGCTTGAGCGGGGTGATTTCTTCCGGGTCCGCCTGTGTCGCGTCCTGCTTGGGAACCGGCAGCGCCAGTTGGCGGCTGACCGGTGCGGAATCCCCCTCTTGCCCACCGCCGAAGGCTGACCAGATGATCACCAGCAACACCAACAAGCCCGCCACCGCAGCCACATGGCGCCACGGCAAGGCTCGAGCAGCCGCCATGGAAACAGCGCCCTCCTGACGCTCTCCGGGCGCCATCACCAGCGGCGCAGACGGCATATCCTGCAACAACTCCAGCAGGATTCCCGGCAGACCATGACTTTCTTCATGCACAGAGACCGCATCCTCCTCGGACAACGTGACTCCCGCCACCTGGTCGGCAAAAGCCGTTACCTCTTCCACCGACAGGGCGGGCAGATCCAGAACATCGTCCACCAGCAGATCCGCGCCCTTGATCTTTTCTGCCGCCCCCGGGAGACCGCCAAACAGGTACGCCAGGCGCCCACCCAGTTTCTGCTTCAGGGACCCCATGGTCATAAGCGCTTCGTCGAGCAACTCCTCGGCATTATCCACCACCACCGTCAGGCGACTATTGGCCAGCGTATCGCGCAACACATCCGCCAGCTGCGGGCGCTCGATATCGAAATGGCGCAGCAAGGCCTCCACCACCACGCCACCATCATGGGACTCGGCCGCGTCGATACGGATAATTTCCATACCCTCAAAAAGCGCCATGACTGCCTGCCCCAACAGACAGGAAACGCCACTGCCGGCATCTCCTTCAAGCACCGCCGTGGAGCCCTGCGAGGCATGACCGCAAAGCGCGTCCAGATACTCTGCCCGGCTTGCCCCCCGATAAAATCGGCTACCGTCAGTGCTCACAAAATACCTCCAAGGTTTTTCGCAGGGCGGCCGGGTCATAGTCGGCCGTCACTACAGCCTGACCCAGCGCCTTCAACAAGACCAGCCGGAGCCGGCCATTCTGGACCTTCTTGTCCAGCGCCATCAGCTCCATGAAGCGCGCCGGCGTCATGGCAGCCGGCACCGCCACCGGCAGCTGCCACTCTATCAGCAGCGCTTGCAACCGGTCGACGAGGGAAGCCTCAACCCAGCCCAGCTCCACGGACAGCCGGACCGCCATCAACATCCCCGTCGCCACGGCCTCGCCATGCAGCCAGTCACGATAGCCAGTGGCCGTTTCGATGGCGTGCCCAAAGGTATGCCCCAGGTTGAGCAGGGCACGATTGCCCTGCTCGGTTTCGTCATCCGCGACTACCTGCGCCTTGTTCTGGCAGCTGCGGTAAATGGCCTCGACCAGCACCTCCTGGTCTCTGGACAACAGCGACGCCGCCCGGGTTTCCAGCCAGGCAAAAAACGCCTTGTCTCGAATCAGGCCGTACTTGATGACCTCCGCCATACCCGCGGCCAGCTCCCGCTCCGGCAACGTCGCCAGCACATCCGTATCAATCAGCACCAGGGAGGGCTGATGGAAGGCGCCGATCATATTCTTGCCGCGCGGATGATTGACCGCTGTCTTGCCGCCCACCGAGGAGTCCACCTGAGCCAGCAGGGTAGTCGGCACCTGAATGAAATCCACACCACGCTGGAAACAGGCCGCAGCAAAACCCACCATGTCACCAACAACCCCGCCACCCAGGGCAATCAGGGTTGTGGTGCGGGTATGTCCCGCTGCCAGCAGGGTGTCGAAAATGCGCTCCAGGGTTTCCAGGGTCTTGTGGCGCTCACCATCGGGCAGCACCAGAGTGTCACATTGCAGGTGGGAAAACTGACGGGTAATGGCATCCAGATACAGTGGCGCTACGGTCTCGTTGCTAACCACCAACACCTGGCTGCCCTTGACCTGATCGGCCAGCGGATAGCTCGCCAGCAGACCGGCACCGATATGAATGTCGTAGCTGCGCTCGCCCAGCGCCACCTGCAAAGTTCGCATTACTGCTCCCGGAATCAGACAGTTACCGCGCCGGCAAAGGCAGGCACGCTTGCACGGTAATTATCCGTGCCGGTGTGATGCCAAACAAGCCAGCACTTCATCGCTGACTTTCTTGAGATTACCGGAGGCCGTGGACACCACATGATGGGCCACGTCCCGATAGAGGGGATCCCGCTCTGCCAGCAGTTGCTCCAGCCGGCCCCTGGGGTCCGCGGTCTGCAGCAGGGGACGATTACGATCATTGCGGGTGCGAGCCAGCTGCACATCCACCGGCGTCCACAGGTAAACCACACAGCCGCGCCCATGCAGGTGCTGACGATTTTGCGGCGTCACCACCACACCACCACCGGTGGCCAGCACGATGCCCGGCAGCACCGTCAATTCATCGATGACTTCCGCCTCGCGGCGGCGAAATCCGGCCTGCCCCTCCATATCGAAGATCCACGGGATATCAGCCCCGGTTTTCTCTTCGATCACGCGGTCAGAATCGTAAAAGGGACGGGCCAGCTGCTGGGCCAGGTGGCGACCCAGGGTGCTTTTTCCTGCACCCATGGGCCCCACCAGGAAGAGGGATAAAGGTTGTCTGTCGTTCACCGATTCGCTACAGCATCCTTCATCACACGTGGCGTGATGAAGATTAGCAACTCCTGCTTGTTGTCACGTTTGACCTTCTTGCGGAACAGGGTGCCAATCCAGGGCAGATCGCCCAGGAACGGCGTCTTGGTCACAGAGTCGGTCTTTTGCTGCTGGAAGATACCACCAAGCACCACGGTCTCGCCATCATTAACCAGCACCGAGGTTTCCACCCGGTTGGTATTCATCGCAATGCTGTTACCGGTGAAGGAGTCATTGTTGACCTTCAGACTCATGACGATATTGCCGTCCGGGGTGATATGCGGCGTCACCTCCAGACGCAGCTCCGCCTTCACAAAGTCGATGGAGGTGGCACCGGAAGACGTGGCCACCTGGAAAGGCACCTGCTGACCGGAGGCAATCACCGCCGGCTGCTGATCCGCGGTCAACACCTTGGGCGTGGCCACCAACTCACCATGCCCCTCCGCTTCCATGGCGGACAGTTCCAGCTCGATCAGGCCGGAAGTCAGCGAGGTGAAGCCCACCGCAAACCGGGAGGCATTGGAGGAATCGACCCCCAAGTCGACCATCATATCCTCACCCTGACCACTATCATTGGGCTTCTTAAACTTGTATTTGTCTGGCCCGAAGGCCACCTGCCCCGGGTTGGTCGGCGTCCCCGGCACGCCCTTGAAATCACCGGCGCCGTAAAGCGCACCGTCCACATTGGTATAGTGCAGGTCGCGCAGGGACTGCAGCCGGCCGGACACCCCGTAGGTACGACCATTCTGGATCAAACTCTTGCCGTCGTAACCGAGACCACCCCAGCGGACACCAAATTCATTGGACAGATCGTTGGTCGCCACCACCACACGGGCCTCGATCAACACCTGCTTGACCGGCACGTCCAGCTTTTTGATCAGCCCGGCAATCTCCTGCAACTTGGGCTGGGTGTCCTGAATGATCAGGGTGTTGGTACGCTCATCAACCACCACGGAACCACGCTCACTGAGCAGGGACCCGTTCTTGCCACCTGCGCTGCTGATCAACTCCTTCAGATCGGAAGCCTTGGCGTAGTTGATGCTGACATACTGGGTACGCAGTGGCGCCAGCGCTTCGATCTTTTTCTGACTTTCCAGCTCCAGTTGCTCACGGGCGGCGATCTCATCCGCCGGCGCCACCAGCAGCACATTGCCGACCTTGCGCTTGTCCAGCCCCTTGGTTTTCAGAATCAGGTCCAGTGCCTGATCCCAGGGCACATTCTGCAATCGCAAGGTAATACGGCCCTTGACGGTATCCGAAGCCACCAGATTGAGGCCGGTAAAATCGGCGATCAGCTGTAACACCGAGCGCACTTCAATGTCCTGGAAGTTCAGAGACAGCTTTTCCCCGGTGTACTTGAAGGCGTCTTTCTTCTTGCTGTCCGCCTCGGCCTTGCTGACCGGCTTGACGTTGATACTGAACTCATTGTCCGCCTGATAAGCCAGATACTCCCAGTTACCGGTCGGCTTGATGGTGATCACTGCACTACCGTCGCTGATCTTGGTGTCCACCATTTTCACCGGGGTAGCAAAATCCGTCACATCCAGCTTGCGCAACAGGTCATCAGGCACACCGGCGCCGACAAAGCGTGCGGTAATCACTCCGCCATCTTCCTGCACATCAACCGGAATCGAAGGCTTGGACAGCTTGACGATCACACGCCCCTCTCCATTATCCCCGCGACGGAAATCAACGCCGGTAATGGCGGCTTCGCCGGGACTATTGGGAGCCTGCGCCTTGGACGCATCATTACTGGCCACCTGGTCATCCCCCAGCTTCACCACCAGGGCATTACCGTCGACCGAGGTGGAATAACCGGTCAGTTTGTCCAGATTGAAAATCAACCGGGTGCGATCCTTGGCTTCCACAATGGTGACACTGCGGGCATTGCCGGACCCCAGATTCTGGCGCTTTTCCTTGATGGCACTGGTGGCACCAAGCAGATCCAGCGCAATACGGGCCGGCTTCTCGATGCTGTAACCCTTCACGTCGGGCACACCACCGTCAAAGGTCAGACGCACCTCAAGCCCACCACCCGAGAGCGCATTGGTATCAATATTTTTCAGGGTTCCGGCCTGAACCAGTGACGCCCAGCTCAACAGCAGGGCCCCGAAAAGCAATCCCGCCAGACGCCGGGAAGCGGTCTTTGTTATTGTCAATGTTGCACGTTTCATAACTGGGTCCCCAGCGGCTGTTATTCGGAAATCGAGACATTGCTGGAGCGTTCCACCCAGCCATCCCGACCATCCGGTACGATTTCGATCAAACTCACTTTCACTTCGGATACCTTGGTGACGCGCCCAAAGTTCTTACCCATATGGCTACCCACCTTGACGCGAGTCACCGCCCCGGACGGGTCAGCAATCAAGGCCTGCAGCGGCTGCCCGGGCTTGGCAATGGTGCCCACCATCTTCAGGGAATCCAGCGCGAAACGCTCCAGATACTCCTTGGGGCGATCCAGGTCCGGCTCCACCTGTTTGCCGTTGGTAACCGGCATCAATTTCTGGTCGACCGGCGGCGTAAAGGGCGAGCGCAACTGATGCGCAGAATAGGCAAAGGTCGCAATCGGCTTGAATTCCGGCGGCGGCTCAATACGCCCGCGAGGCCGTGCCTCAATCTCTTTCAGACGTGTTTCAAGCTGGGGGATATTGGCGTTGGAGCCACAACCAGACAATCCCAGGGCAACCACTATCATCACCGAGCTTGAAACCGTTTTTACGATGGTTTTCATTGGCTCCCCCTAGGATTTACGGCGCTTGGCCGGCTTGCTGTTTTTTGTATTTGTGTCGCCATCCTTGGAGGCATAGCGATAAGTTTTGGCGGTGATATGCATATCCAGCAGACCGAGGGCATCCTTATCCTTGGCCTTGGGGTGCTCGATGGTGAAATCATGCAAGGTCACAATCCGAGGCAGGGCGGCAACACCGGACACAAAAGCACCAAAACTGTGGTAGTCGCCAATCACCTCGATATCGATGGGCAGCTCCGCGTAGAACTCTTTCTCCACTTCGTCCTGCAGCTCAATTTTCTTGAACTCCAGACCACTGCCCAGGCCTGTGTGGGTGATATCTTCCAGCAGCCCGGGCACTTCGGTGTCCTTTGGAAGCTGCTTGAGCAGAGAACCAAAGGTTTGCTCCATCTCCGCCAGCTGTTCGCGGTACTGGTCCAGATTCTTGGCTTCAAATGCCTTGTGCTCGAAAGACTTCAACAACGTCGCTTCCTGAGCGCGCTGTCGATCAAGCTGGCCATAGGAATCACTAATCACCAAAAAGTAACCCAGCCCCAGTACCAGGCCCAGAACCAGGATCGCCGCTCCCACCTTTACCGGAGCTGGCCATCCCCCCACATTCTCGAAATCCAGGCCATTGAGCTCATCCATCAGCTCTCGGAGGTCCAGATTCTTCAATTCAGAGGCTTTCATTTGCCGTCCTCCTTCTTGTCTTCATCGCTCTTCGGGGAGGACTGCTCTACGGTGAGAGTAAAGCTGTTGGCGTCGGAACCGTCATCCAGCGCGGTAACATTTTGCAGGTTGGGCGCCTCAAACCACTCCGATTCATCCAGATTACGCATCAAGCGGGAAATCCGGTTGTTGGATTCGGCAATGCCTTTGATGGTAAACAACTTGCCCTTTCTCTCGATGGACAGGTAGTAAACGCCATCCGGCAAGGTCCGGGCGAGCTGATCAAAAATATAAACGATCGACGGCCGGTTGCCCTGGAGATCCTGGATCACCTTCATCCGAGAAATCAGCTCATCGCGACGAGCCTTGATCTCCTTGATCTCCTTGATCTTGGTGTCCAGCTCCGCAGCCTTGCTTTCAATAAAATTATTACGCGCACGCTGATCGGCAATCTGCTGATCGACATGGGCCTTCCAGCCAAAGAACAACAGCCCCCCAACAACGACGGCGGCCACAAGTAGCGCAACAAACTCCTGCTGCTGCTGCTTGCGCCGCTCTTCCCGCCAGGGCAGCAGATTGATTGTTGTTGTCATTATTCAAAGCTCCTCAAGGCCAGCCCACAGGCAATCATCAGTGCCGGTGCATCATTGGCGATAGCCGATGCACTCACCTTGTTAGCCAGCGCCATATCGGTGAACGGATTCGCCACCGAACAACCGGCCCCCACTTTTTCCTGGATCAGGTCGTCCAGACCATCAATGGACGCCGACCCGCCGGCCAGCAGGATATAATCCACTTCATTGAACTGGGTGGAGCCATAGAAAAACTGCAGGGAACGATTAACCTGCTGAACAATGGCGTCCTTGAAGGGCCCGAGCACTTCACTCTGGTAATCATCCGGAAGCTCACCGGTCTTTTTGGCCAGCCCGGCTTCCTCCATGGAGATACCGTAACGACGCTGGATTTCCTCGGTGAGCTGCTTGCCCCCGAACAGCTGTTCACGGGTATAGGCGCTGCGCCCATGGTGAAAGACGTTGAGAGTAGTCATGGTGGCGCCAATATCGAATACCGCCACTGTTTCCAGCTCATCCGCATTGGGCAGGGTCGGCAGCACCAGCTGGAAGGCCCGCTCCATGGCATAGGCTTCCACATCCATGACCTTCGCCTGCAGGCCACCGACTTCAAGTGCATCCGAACGCATTTCCACGTTCTCGGTACGCGAGGCCGCCACCAGCACTTCCACCCGGTCGTCACTGCCCTCCACCGGGCCGACCACCTGGAAGTCCATACGCACTTCATCCATGGGATAGGGGATATACTGATCGGCCTCGCTCTTCAGCTGAGCTTCCATGTCATCTTCGCTGAGGGAGCCGTCCATCTCGATCAGTTTGGTGATCACGGCGGAACCGGAGACCGCCGCGGCGGCCGTTTTCACCCCGGGGCGGGCACGGCTCACAAGACGGGCAATCGCGTCTCCCACCCCCTCCACATCACTGATATTCTTTTCGACAACCGCGTTCGCTGGCAGAGGCTCGACGCCATAGCTCTCCACCTTGAATCGATTGCCTGATTTGGACAGTTCCAGCAGCTTGACCGCCGTGGAGCTGATGTCGATCCCCAGTAATGTCTGGGCCTTTTTTCTGAGGAAAGGCAGCACTGTCGTCGTCCCGTCTAGTTGTTATAAAAGTGTTTTTTGTTGAGAAAGATACACTTACGTGTAGTTTATGTCGAATCACTTTAGGAGTTAGTAATAACAGAACAGATATTAGATCACAATAACCTTTCCACCATATAATGACCCACTTCACGGGCCGGTTAGGCCTTTTTACCGATCCCAGCCAGTAGTTGCCATTGTTATGTCAGTACCTTCCTGGATTCGATATCTCTTCATTCTCGCCATTGCCGGCGCCGGTGGCGGCCTGGCCGTATTGGCTGCCTGCTACCTGTATCTGGCCCCTCAATTGCCACCGGCCAGCCAGCTTCGGGAGGTGGAATACCAGATTCCACTGCGCATCTACACCAAAGACATGAAGCTGATGGCCGAATATGGTGAAAAGCGGCGCCAGCCCATTACCTTCGACGAAATCCCCAAACCCTTTATTCATGCTGTCCTCGCCGCCGAGGACGAGCACTTCTTCACCCACCACGGGGTTGACCTGAAAGGCCTGGTGCGAGCCGCCGTGGAGTTGGTGCGCTACCGGGAGATCCGCTCCGGCGGCTCCACCATTACCATGCAGGTGGCCCGCAACTTCTTCCTCAGTCGCGACCAGCGCTTTTTGCGCAAATTCAACGAGATTGTGCTGGCCATCCAGATCGAACGAATCCTCAGCAAACAGGACATCCTGGCGCTGTACCTGAACAAGATCTATCTGGGGCATCGTGCCTATGGCGCCGAAGCCGCCGCCCAGGTCTACTATGGCAAGGACATCGGCGACCTCAGCCTGGCCCAGTGGGCCATGATCGCCGGCCTGCCCAAGGCGCCCTCCGCCTATAACCCGATCACCAACCCGCACCGGGCCATGATTCGCCGCAACTGGATCCTGCAGCGCATGCACCAGCTCGGCTATATCACCGACGAACAGCGCCAACAGGCACAGGCAGAGCCGGTTTCCGCCCGCTTCCATGCCGCGCGCCCGGAAGTGGAGGCCTCGTACCTGGGCGAAATGGCGCGCCTCAAGGCGGCCAAACTGGTCCCCAACGACATTTACACCGACGGCATCCGCATCATTACCACCCTCGACAGCAAACGTCAGCAGGAAGCCGTGCACGCCCTGCGCGAAGGGCTGCATGAGTACGATGAACGTCACGGCTACCGCGGCCCACTTGGCAAGGTAGACCTCAGCAAACTGCCAGCCTTGCCCGCCGCCCGACAGGCCGACAACGAAGACCTGCCGGCGCCGGACGACCAGCCCCTGCCGGAAGATCAGGCCGCACAAGAGCCGGCAGCACAGGAAACCGTCACCGGCATGGACCCGGCCATCGCCAGCTGGACCAAAGCCCTGCACAAATACAAACGCATTGGCCCCCTGCACCCGGTCATTGTCACCGCCATTGGCGAAAAAACGGCACAGATCCTGTTCCGGGACGGCAAACGCGCCCAACTGGCCTGGGATGACATCAAGTGGGCTCGCCCCCAGCTCAACGTCAAATATGTGGGCAAGGAACCGCATAGCACCGCAGATGTTTTCAAGGCCGGCGCCTTCATTTACGTACGCCCGGTCGGCCAGGGCGACCAGCGACACTGGCGCCTGGCGGAACTGCCCAAGGCGGAATCCGCCCTGGTGTCGCTGGACCCCGACACTGGCGCGGTGCAGGCCCTGCAAGGCGGCTACAGCTTTGCCGCCTCCAATTTCAACCGCGCCATCCAGGCCAAACGCCAGGCCGGCTCCGTTTTCAAACCCTTTATCTACACCTCGGCCATGGAAAACGGCTTCACCCCGGCCACCATCATCAATGATGCGCCGGTGGTGTTTGACGATGACAACCTGGAAACCACCTGGCGGCCCACCGGCGCCAGTGGCAAGTTCTATGGCCCGGTACGCATGCGAGAAGCCCTCTATCGCTCGCTCAACCTGGTTTCCATCCGCATTCTGCGGCAGATCGGCATCGACAAGGCCATGGAGACCCTCAAGCGTTTCGGTCTGCCCACCGACACCTTCCAGCACGACTTGTCCCTGGCCCTGGGCAGCGCCAGCGTCAGCCCCATGCAAATTGCCACCGCCTACAGCATCCTTGCCAACGGCGGCTACCGGGTGAAACCCTGGTACATCAGCCGTATCGAAGACAGCGAAGGCAATGTGCTCTGGAAAGCCCCCGAGGTAAAATTCTGCGACGACGACTGCCCCGACGGGACGATCGACGGCAACGACCAGACACCGCTGCCAGAGGCCGACCACAAAGCGGAGCAACCCGCGCCCAGCCTGGCCAGCCTGCTGCAAAAGAAAACATCGCAAACACCGGCTGGCAGCGCAGACAAGGACCAGGCTCCGCCTGAAACCATTCAACCGCCAACGGTCTATGCACCTCGGGTGGTGGATGGCCGCATCATCTGGCTGATGAACTCGATCATGAAGGACGTCATCAAACGGGGCACCGGCACCCGCGCCCTGGTACTCGGCCGCGACGATCTGGCCGGCAAGACCGGCACCACCAATGACCAGGTGGACGCCTGGTTCTCCGGCTTCAACCGGGATCTGGTGGCCACCTGCTGGGTTGGCTTCGACAATCCGTCA
>JAWVWY010000041.1:0-21776 GCA_033723495.1 Alcanivorax sp.
CATATCGGCCTGACACCATTTCAATATGCCAGAGCCCACCGCCGACAACGGTTGCGCCAGGCATTACCTGGCAGCGAACGGGTACTGGATGTGGCGCTGGCAGCCGGTTACGGTTCGGCCAGTCGCTTTTATGAAGACCGCGCCGACATCCTGGGCATGCCAGCCCACCGTTATCGTCGTGGTGGCAGCGGTGAATTCATTATCTATACCTTTGCGCCGTCATCACTCGGCCAGCTGCTGGTCGCGGCCAGCGACAAGGGCCTTTGTGCCATCAGCCTGGGCGACGATCGCCCGGCGTTGCTGCACGCCCTGCAGGCCCAGTTTCCCCAGGCGCAACTGGAACAAAACCATGACCATCTGGGGGACAGTCTGCAGCAGGTATTATCCCTGCTGGACAGGCCTTCAACACGATTGTCCCTGCCGCTTGATATCCGCGGTACGGCTTTTCAGCAACGGGTCTGGGACGCGCTACAGGCGTTGCCTGTCGGTAGCACCATCAGCTATCAGCAGCTGGCGCAACAACTGGGTATGCCCCGGGGCTCACGGGCGGTTGCAAGAGCCTGCGCCGCCAATCGGCTGGCCCTTGTGATTCCCTGCCACCGCGTGGTTCGAAAAGATGGCGCCCTGGCCGGTTACCGCTGGGGCAGTGAACGCAAGCGGGCCTTGTTGGCACGGGAGCAGCGGCACCATGAAGACTGAAGCGATGCGGTTTCAGTTGCCCTTGCCCGCCGGTTTTCGCCTTGAGGATCTCCTCGACTTCCATCGGCGTGACCCCCTGCAGTTGGCCGAACAGGTAGGTGCCACCGGCTTGCGCAAGAGCATCTGCTGGCAAGGTCAACCGCTGGTCATGGAGCTGGCATTTGCCGCCACCCAGGTCAGCATCTGTCTGCATGGCCCGGGCAAGGATGCCCTTGAGCCGGCATTGGCCCGCCGCTGGCTGGCGCGCTTAATCGGCATCGATCAGCCGGTGGAGCTCTTTGAACAGGCTTTTGCAGAGCACCCACAGCTGGGGCCCTTGCTGGGGCGCAATGCCGGTTTGCGGCTGGCGCAAACGGCCACCCCGTTCGAGGCACTCAGTTGGGCGATTATCGGCCAGCAAATCAGTGTGCAGGCGGCAGTTTCCATACGTCGCCGCCTTATTGCTCAGGCGGGAGTCATGCAGGACGGCCTGCATTGCTATCCGGATGCCGGCCGTGTCCGACAGCTCGGCGAGCTCGGCCTGCGCCGGGTGGGGCTTTCGGCCACCAAGGCGCGTGCCCTGCTGGCCGGCTGCGACCTGGCGTTGCCCAATCCCGATACAAGACCAGACCCGTCAAGTCTGGAGACGCTGCTGCTGGCGGTGCCGGGCATTGGCCCCTGGACGACCAATTACACGCTGCTGCGAGGCTATGCCGCGCTCGACAGCAGCCTGCATGGCGATGTGGCTGTACGTCGAGGCATTCAACGCCTTAGCAGGCTGCGCGATTCGCCTTCGATTCAAGAAGCCCAGCGGTGGCTGGCCACCTTTTCACCCTGGCGGTCGCTGGTGGCGGCGCATTTGTGGCAAGCTGCTTCCCTCAATACCTGATGGACGCCGCCCAACCATGACCACTACCGCTCCCAGCCTGGCAGAATGGCTGGCCGAACGCCCTTTCACCCTTGCGCTGTCATCAGGATTTTTCGGGTTTTTTGCGCATCTTGGCGTGTTGCGCGCCCTGCGTGCCAACCGCCTGCAGCCGGCCCGCTATGTGGGCTCCAGCGCCGGTGCTCTGGTTGGCGGTTGCATGGCGGCAGGGTGTGCACCGGAACAATTGCATGACACCCTGATGGCGCTGCAGCGTGAACATTTCTGGGATCCGGCGCCGGGCCTGGGGCTGCTTGCCGGCCAACGGTTCAGGGGTTTGCTGGGCGGCTTGCTACCACAACAGCAGGTTGAACTGTGCCCGGTGCCGGTGGCGCTGTCCGCCTGGCATGGTGCCAGCCGACGCACCCGCGTACTGGTTGAAGGCGATCTGGTAGAAGCGATCTACGCCTCCTGCGCGGTGCCCTTGCTGTTTCAGCCGGCTCGCATCAATGGCGGTTGGTACTGGGACGGTGGTATTGGCGATCGCCCGGGGCTGGCCGCAACCCGCCCCGGAGAGCGGGTGTTCTATCACCATCTGGCGTCGCGCTCACCCTGGCGGCGGCGCAATTCCCCGGCCTTGCAAATACCCAGGCGGCCCAATCTGGTTGCCATGACACTGCAACAGCTGCCCCGCTCCGGCCCCGGCAAGCTTGAGCAGGGGCGACGGGCGCTGGACATGGCATATCACGCCACCCTCAGAGCCCTGGCCATGCCAGTCCATGAGGGTCTGGTCAGGCTTTAGCTTCCTCGTAGAGCGGCCGGGACAACTCCGCCCAGTCGATCTGCCCATCGTCCATCAGGTCCTCGAATTGCAGAATGCCCAGTTCTTCAAAACGGGGCCGCACGGATTCGGTCAACAGGCCAATGCGTTTGAGATTGGGAATGATGCGGGTGAACAGCAAGTTGCGAAATTGAGCCATGATTGTGGAGTCCAGCACCTGCTGGCGGGCCTCGTTTTCGTCCCAGCCGAATTCACGGAATACCTCAGTGCTGATCAGACGCTCGCGCATGACCACGCAGGCCTCGAAGGCAAAGTGGGCTCTTTCCTCGATTTCCTCCTCAGAAAGGGTCTCAACAAAGTCTTCCAAGTAGTTGACACCAAAGGTAACGTGTCGCGCTTCATCGCGAATCACCAGCTGGATAATATCGCGTAGCAGGGGGTCCTGTGCGGTCAGCTTGAGGGTATTGAATGCGGCCAGCGCAAGACCCTCGATGATGATCTGCATGCCGATGAACTTCAGATCCCAGCGCGGGTCGGACAGTATTTTGTCGAGCAGCGCTTTCAGGTTCGGGTTTACCGGATAGAAGATGCCGATCTTTTCCTGCAGATAGCGGGTAAAGACCTCCACATGCCGAGCCTCATCAAAGGTCTGGCTGGCGGCATAGAGCTTGGCGTCATAGGTGGGCGCACAGCTGGCCAGCTGGGAGGCCACCAGCAAGGCGCCCTGCTCACCATGCATGAACTGGGCAAGCATCCAGGCCAGGTTGTGCCAGCCGAAACGCAACTTTTCGTCTTCGGGTAACTGTTCAAAGGTGTCCCAGCCATTGAAGGGGTTGAATGACTGGTCCAGTGGTATCTGATCCTTGGGGAAGCTTTTCGACCAGTCCACGTCAATTTCCGCGTTCCAGTTCAGCTCCTTGCCAAGGCGGTAAAGTTTGCGGATGCGACCGTCGGCGCTGGAGTAATCCCAGTTGTAGTGACCGGTGAGCGGGGTCTGGAAAATCTCCACCACATCGCGAACGTGAGCCGGCGTCATCTTGTCTTCGATATCCTCGCTGCCGGGGCCATCCCAGCTTTCATAGATGCTGAGATCAGTGGGCGGCGTTTCCACACGATTTATTTTCATAGCCTGCCTCAGTTATAGCGCTTTGGTCCTTTAAAGCTAGCGCTGCAGGCGCATGGAAACAATGTCGGGTAATGACATTTGTCAGCACTGATGGCGCGAAATCACAACTTCTGCTAGACGGATTCCTCGCTGTTTTCCTCGGATAACAGAAAGTGCGCGCGGGCGATGGTAATAGGCTCCTCACGGCGCTTCTGCCAGGCGCTAATGTGCACATTGGCAATGCGACGGCCCAGTCGCGTCACGCTGCATTGAGCATAGGTATCCCTGAACAGCCCCGCGCGCAGGTAATCAATGGTGAAATCGATGGTCTTGGGTACGCGCGGTTCGCCCATCTGCAACAGGATGAAGATGATGGCGGCCTGCTCCATAAAACCAGCCACGGCACCGCCATGCAACGCAGGCAGGGTTGGATTACCGACGATGTCGCCGTGCCTGGGCAGAACGAAGGTCAGCTCCTCGCCCTGGGCCACCACTTCGATACCGAGAAACCGGGCATAGGGCACCCGGTCGATCAGGGCCTGGTAGGCTTCCTCACCGCTTCGACAATCATCAATCAGTGCTTTCAATGTCTTCATCAGCCCACCACCTTGCCAGACTTGTCAATTTTCATGCGCGTATAAGTTGCCAGGCCGGTGGCAATAGGCTCGTCACTGCCCTCCTCCCAGGTGGTGATACGGACAAAGGCAACATGGGTGGTCAGCCGGTAGCAGCTGGCCTCGCAGACCACCGCAGCGCCCTTGCCAGGGCCGCGCAGGTGATCCACGCGAAAATCGATGGTGGGGGTGATTTCGAAAACCGGGAAGGTTCTGCAGGTAATGGCCATGCCGCCGGCCTGGTCCATCATGGCGAAAATGGCCCCACCATGCATGACGCCGGTTTCCGGGTTACCGACCAGGTCCTCACGCCACGGCATACGTACACGCACCGCCATTTCTTCGGCGTCGAGCACCTCAAGGCCGAGCACCACGGAATGCCGTATCGAGGACAGGAAGCGGTTACAGGTATCCTTGCGGGTATACGAAAGTGTTGATTCTGTCACGGCGGCCAATGTCCTCCTGAAAGTAAGCGGCGAAGATTAGCGCCTGCTCTTGCCTATGAAAAGCCGTTACAGTTCTACCATAGTCTTGACCAGAATTTTTGCCAGACTTTGTCGGCTTTGTTTATCGCGTAACTGGATCCGGCACACATGCCAGATCGGAGGTATTCAATGAGTGGTACGACTCGCTTTAAAAGCAGCCTGCAGGCCGTGGGTCACATTGTTGAAAGGCGCCGGCACCCGGACCGTTTTATCCAGGTAGACAAGACCCCCTGGGACGAGATTTACCGTGACGGCATTATGGCAGTGCGCCATTACAGCCTGCCCCCCATGGACGAAATCGCCGTCAATGACGAAACCATGCCGGTGACGCGGGAAAAGCATCGTATCCCGCTACTGCTGGTGCCGGCTCTGGGTATTCACTGCTGGACCTACGATTTGATGCCCAATCGCTCAATGGTGCGCTACCTGATGGCTCGGGGCTATGACATCTACTTGATTGATTGGGGCAAACCGTCTCAGGCGGAACGGAGTCTGGGGCTGGATACCTATGTGAATCGCTGGTTGCCTGAAGCCGTGAAAGCAGTTTGTGGCCATGCCGAGAGCGAGCATATCAATCTGCTGGGTTACTGCATGGGCGGTTTGTTGTGCCTGATGTATCTGGGCGGCCACCCGCAGGCGCCGGTAAACAACCTGGTCACTATCGCCAGCCCGGTGAATTTCCATAAAAGCGGCCCCTTCGGCAAGGTGTTGGGGTTGGCCGCGATCCCCGCCATGAAGGTCCACGACTGGTTCAAGATCCGTCTGGAACCGCTTAACGACGGCCTCTTTCATATCCCTGCCAATATGCTGGCGTTTGGCTTCAAGATGACCAACCCGCCAGGCGTGGTGCAGTCATACATGGATCTGGTGCGCAATATCGGCGACCGCGAATATGTCACCGAATACATGACCATGGGCCAGTGGTTCAACGACATGGTCGACTACCCGGGCGCCGTGGTGCGGGAAGTCATTGAAAAAATGCTGCTGGCCAACAGCCTGGCACAGGGCCGAATCCGCATTGGTGACCGGGAGGTGGATTTCGGCAAGATTCACCAGGGACTGCTGGCATTTGCAGGCACCACCGACAATATTGTCAGCTTGCGGGCTGCTCGCGAAATCATGCGGGTGGTCGGCAGCACCGACAAACGTTTCGAGGTGGTTCCCGGTGGCCACGCCGGGGTGTTCTCCGGCTCCAAGGCGCCCTCCCACAGCTGGCGGATCAGTGCCGACTGGTTGGCCAGCCGCTCGGGATGACAGAAATAGCGCCCGTGCGGGCGCTATTTTCAGTAGGCAACAGCCAGCGATTCCACCTTCTCGGCGATCTGGTTACTGTAGCGAGCGAACAGATAAGGGATCTTGCTGGCACCATTGTCATTCATTTTCGGTATGGCGCCACGAATAAACTCCCAGCGTTGGCGAATAAAGCCCACCACCGGCTCGGCAGCCTTGTCACCACGATAGCGGTCCACCAGTGATGACAGCCGGGTATCGATAGCCTGGGCGCTAACGGCAAAATCCATCGGGCTTTGCTGGGTGCCGGTGGGCAATCCTGCGGATGGAAACGCGGAAAGGGCCAGGTATTCACTGGCAAGTTTCTGCAGTCGCACGGACAACGCGTAAATATCCTGGTAGCGACTGGCCGACGCCAACTTGCAGTCGCGCACCAGCCGGTCGACCGCCAGGGTATCGGTGTTGATCTCGCTCATGGCGCCGTAATCCGCGTAGCCCTGTGTGGCCAGCGGGTTATTCCGGGCTCTTTTCGCCAATGCCACCCAGGCGGCCTGCAATTCAGCGACCCATTGTGTTTCGGGCTCACCATGGGTGCCGGTTTTCAGCGCGGCGATCTTTTCATTGCCGCGTGCCAGCAATTCGTCCAGTGCGTTCTGGTCGGCGGGGTTGTTGCCACGAATGGACAGCAGGTGAAAACCCGTCCTGGCGCGCCAGGCGTCCGCCTGCAGTTCCGTTAATGCTCTGGCCGGGAGTTCGGCCTGTGCCATTTGCCCAAGCAGACACAAGCCTGCCACCCAGAGTCCTTTCATTGGCACTTTCACGATATTTCCCTTCCCCAATCAAAAGACCCCCGGAAGGCCGGGGGTCGGTTTATCGCCGGGATGCGGCCGGGCTTACTTAACCGGGCCGAAATTCGGCTTTTGTACATCCGTGGCGGTGAGTTGAATGGCCTGCTCCATGGTATCCACCATCTGATTGGTGTAGCGATAAATCAGGAAAGGCACGGCATTTTCATAAAACTTGACCATGGACTGTCGAATAAACCGCCATTTCACCGCCACCTGGTTTAGCGAACGTACCATGGCATCGTCCTTGGCGTAGGCCTTCTGGGCCGCAGCAAGACGCTTTTCAAACTCCGGCACGGCATCCTTGAAGGCCATGCGCCCTTCATTGGTACCCGCCGCCATGCCACCGGCAGGGTCGGCCGCAACATTGAGGTACTCGGACGTCATGTGCTGCAGGTAGGTGGCCAGCTGGCGAATGTCGTCATATTTGCCAGCTTCTCCGATACCGGCATCCTTGATGGCATCACTGACTTCCGCCGGCATTTCATTGACGTCCTGAATGATGTAGGCGTCGGTGTAACCTTTGCTGACGACGGTGTTGGCTTCTGCCGCCTTACGCAGCGTTGCCCACTTTGGCTTGATCGTGCTGATCAGCTTCTTTTCCTTGTCACTGGCGGCACTATCAGCCATGTCATCCAGCGCCTGCTTGGCGCCGCTTATGGACTTGCTCAGGTCTCCCTGGTAGTTCTTGTTACCAGTCATGATGGTGTACATGTGAAAATCTGACCGGATTTGCCAGAGATGAAGTTCCAGGTCCTCGATCTGTGCATTGCTGATTGCTGCCTGTCCCTGAAGAGGTAGCAGGACAAGAGCCACTAGACCGCCCAGTAAACGCTTACGCATAGGGCTACTCCCTTTCATCACTCTTATTGTTGTGCGTTAAATTATCATTTTTACGATGGCCAGAAAGGCTAACGAGCAACATACCATAATTCCACCGGGGAAATAGTCCCTCCTATCAAAGAATTATGGCCGTTTTATACGATTATTCTTGAACTCGTGCTATCGCCCGACAGGCGGACCGTGTCAGTGGTCAGGCCACCGGCGGCGGCGGCCCGATATCATCACCTTGCTGTTGCCGCCATCGACGGTATTGTTCAATGTCTCTGGCGGCCCAGCGCATCGCCTTCCTCAACAGCGCCAGGTCATCGACCAGGCCCACCACCAGAATGGCATCGGGAATGGCATCCAAAGGCATCAGAAAGTAGACCAGTGCCGCCGCCAGCGTAACCAGGGTCCCCCAGGGGATTTCCCGGTAGCGGCCGGTAGCCCAGTCTTTCATCAGGGCGGCCAACAGTTTCAACTGGCCGAAGCCATCACCAAGCCTCTGCTGCAGACTCTCACCCCGATTCAACACCGCCCGCGCCAGCCACTGGGTGGCGGTAGCCGACCGCAAAATACGCAGGGCGCGGCGCCGGGCAATACCGACGAAGGGGTTAGCCGGCATGAAGCTCGTGGAACAGCTGGCGGTATTCCTCGGTCAGCTTGTGCCGGGGCTGCAGGCTAACCAGTGGTGTGGACTGCTCGTGGGATTCACGCATCACCACACTGGCGGACAGACGGCTTGCCAGCATCGGCAGCCCCTCCTCTTCCAGTGAAGCGACCAGTTCCTGGGGCAGACGAGCCCGTGGTTGGAACTGGTTGACGATGATGCCTTCTACCTGGAGATCATCGTTATGATCCTCCCGCGCTTCCTGGATATTTTCCAGCAGTGTGTAGAGGGCCTTGCGGGAGAAGGCATCACAGTCAAACGGGATCAGTACCCGGTCCGCAGCGATCAGGGCAGACAGGGTATAGAAATTGTAGGCGGGGGGCGTATCTACATAGATGGCGTCGTAATCCTTTGCCAGCGACTTGAGCAGGCCACGCAGCTTGTAGATCTTGTGCTTGGATTCGAGCATGTGCTCGATCTCGCCCAGTTCGGCGTCCGAGGGCAGCACGAACAGATTTTCGAAGGGCGTGGCGTGAACGTACTCGCGCGGATCCTTTTCCTTAAGGCGAAAAGACAGGGTCTGGGCGAAGAAGGTGCCGATATTGGGCTTGGGTCCTTCACCATTGTGGTAGGTCTGCATGCCCAGCAGGTACTGGCTGGCGTTACACTGCGGGTCCAGATCCACCACCAGGGTACGCAGCCCCTGGGCCGCACTCATGGCCGCCAGATTGACGGTGATACTGGATTTACCCACGCCCCCTTTCTGATTGAACACCACTCGGCGCATTCATTGTTCTCCTGTCAACTGCATTGGCGCGTTGGCGAATGATACACAGGCCGGGACAGAAGCCACAATGCCGCTGGTTCCTCCGACGAATTGCCCACAGAAACTGTGGATAACCGGGTGCATAAGCGGTGGGCCATCTCGCCGGAACCGGTGATCCGGGCTGTTCCGGCGGATCGCTTAATCCTTGGCCAGTCTACGGTTGAATCCGCTCACACTGGCGCAGGGTCACCAGCTCTTCCGCTGACGTCGGGTGAATGCCGATGGTGGCATCAAAATCCGCTTTGGTGGCGCCCATCTTCATCGCCACGGCAAATCCCTGGGTGATCTCTGCCGCCTCCTCGCCCGCCATATGCAGGCCCAGCACCCGGTCAGATGCATCATCCACGACCAGCTTGATCAGTGAGCGCTCCTGTTGATTTCCCAGGGTATACCGCATGGGCCGGAACTCACTTTTGTAGACCCGCACCGCCCTGCCCTTTGCCAGCGCCTCTTCCTGGGTTAATCCCACCGTGCCGATATTGGGGTGGCTAAACACGGCGGTGGCGATATTGTCATAGTCCATATTGGCGCTCGGCTTGTCCCTGCCGAAAAGGTGGGCGGCCAGCCACATGCCTTCGCCCAGCGCCACCGGCGTCAGCTCGACACGGCCAATCACATCCCCCAACGCGTACACATTGTCCACGCTGGTAGCAAAGTTGGCGTCAACCTGGATGGCCCCCTTGTCGGTCAGCGCCGGCCTCATCGTGTCACTGAACAGGTTGTCCAGGCGAGGTTCGCGACCGGTGGCGCAGAACACCTCATCAAACGTCTCTTGGCCGCCATCCTTGAAGATGACCTGCTTGCCGGCGGCGGTCGAGTCAATACGCTCCACATCGGCATTGAATGTCAGGGCCACCCCCTGATGGCGCATCTGGTTGGCAACAAAGTCCCGGATATCGCCATCAAAACCGCGCAGCAACAGATCCCCCCGGTAAACCTGCGTCACCTGGCACCCCAGCCCATTCAGAATGCCGGCAAATTCCGTGGCGATATAGCCGCCACCAATCACGGCCACCTTTTTCGGCAGTGTCTCCAGATAAAAGAGATCATCGGAAATACGCACATGTTCACGGCCGGGGAAGTCCGGCACATAGGGTTTGCCGCCCACGGCGATCAACACCTTGGCCGCAGAGAGGGTGCGGTCACCGACCTGAACGGTGCCGGGGGCGACCAGCTTGCCATGCCCTTCGATGATGGTGACGCCGGCCTGATCGAGAATGCGCTGATAGATACCATTGAGCCGCTCGATTTCCCGGCTCTTGTTATCCCGCAACGTGGCCCAGTCGAACTGCCAGCCATCAAGCTGATAGCCGAAGTCGGCAGCGAGGCTCAGCTCCTGGGAAAAGCTGGCGCCATAGGAAAACAGTTTCTTCGGAACGCAGCCCACATTGACGCAGGTGCCGCCAAAAAAGCGCTCCTCCACAATCGCCACGCGGGCACCATGCCCCGCAGCCATGCGAGCGGCCCTAACGCCACCGGAACCGGCGCCAATCACCAGCAAATCAAACTCAGTCGTCAACGTGGGTCTCCTTGTCTTGGCAGGTACGTCACCCAATATTGTGCGGCAAACAGAGTAAGCCTCAAACTATTAGAATAAATATTTTCAATAGCTAAAAACAATCGCCGGCTGATCATCTGATGCGCCGACTTGGGACATGGCCGTAACAGTAGTATCCTGTATCTAAAATTTCACTCCACTTTTCATCGGCCAGATTGCCGGCCCATCTGTAATTGCGCCTCGCGGTCTGGCTCAGGGGAGACAATTGGGGTATCCCTTGGAGTGATTGATATCGTTCAGGCATAGCCTGACAGGACAACAATGAAAATAATACTGCTGCTGGGGGCTCTGGCGACTTGCTTGCTGTCGTCTATTGCACTCGGGGATAACATCTACAAGTACCGTGGCCCGGATGGCACGATCCTCTTTACGGATCAGGCCCATGACCGGGTGGGTGCTCATTACACGCTGCTTTCTGTCAGAAAGGGCTGGAGTTATCACCCGCGCGCCTTGACCGAGGCCCAGCGCGACCAGTATGACACCCATATCAGCCAGGCTGCCTCGGAGTATCATGTGGACCCGGCGCTGATCAAGGCGGTCATCCACGCGGAATCCATGTTCGACAAGTATGCGGTATCCCGTGTTGGCGCCCAGGGGCTGATGCAGCTCATGCCGGAAACCGCCCGGCAACTGCATGTCAGCAACCCGTTCAATCCGCGCCAGAACATTCTTGGTGGCACCCGCTTTCTTGCCTATCTGAAGGGCAAGTTCAGTTCCATTGACAAGATTCTGGCGGCCTACAATGCCGGTGAAGGCAACGTGCGGCGCTACGGCGGCATTCCTCCCTTCAAGGAAACCCGGGCCTACGTCAAGAAAGTCAAACAGCTGCGCAAGCGCTATGCCGGCCAGTTTGTGGCCGAGCTGGGCCAGGAACACCCGGTGGTGGCGTCCCGTTAGAGGTCGACCCCCAGCCACTGCCCTTCATAATCCAGACGATACTGGCGCAGACAATAACGGTTTGCGGTGCATTGCCCGGTGCGCAGGGAGAACTCCAGCCCATGCCCGGGACAGCGCAGTAGATTGCCATGGACTGTGGCCTGGTCGAGCGGGAAGTCCGCATGGGGGCAGCGCCGACTCATCAGCCAGCTTTGCCCCTGCTCATGAATCAGCAGCAGCTCCTGCTGATCAATTCGCACCGGCATCCGAAGCCCATCATAAAGCTCCAGGGTTCGTATCAGACGATGGAACATTGTCATCCCCCAACAACAACGTAAAAAGCCCGCAAAAGCGGGCTTTTTACTGTGCGCCGGAGCGCAGAACGGGTCAAGACACGGCTTAGTGGCCGTGCTTCTCCGCCAAATAGAACCAGGTATCCAGCACCGAGTCCGGGTTCAGGGACACCGAAGAGATGCCCTGCTCCATCAGCCACTTGGCCAGATCCGGGTGGTCGGACGGCCCCTGCCCGCAGATGCCCACATACTTGCCCTGGGCATTACAGGCATCGATGGCAGCCTTGAGCAGCTTCTTCACCGCCGGGTCACGCTCATCAAAGAGGTGACTGACGATACCGGAATCCCGGTCCAGCCCCAGGGTCAGCTGGGTCAGGTCGTTAGAGCCGATGGAGAAACCGTCAAAGTGCTGCAGGAAGTCATCCGCCAACAGCGCGTTGGTGGGCAACTCGCACATCATGATGACGCGCAGGCCGTTTTCACCCCGCTTGAGGCCATTCCTGGCCAGCAGCTCGATGACCTGTTCTGCTTCGCCGGTGGTGCGCACAAACGGCACCATGATTTCCACATTGGTGAAGCCCATCACATCACGCACTTTCTTCAGTGCACGGCACTCCAGCTCGAAGCAGTCACGGAAGTTTTCGCTGATGTAACGGCTGGCACCACGGAAGCCCAGCATGGGGTTTTCTTCTTCCGGCTCGTACAGCTTGCCACCAATCAGGTTGGCATATTCGTTGGACTTGAAGTCGGACAGCCGCACGATAACCTTTTCCGGATGGAAAGCAGCGGCCAGGGTGGAAATCCCCTCAACCAGCTTCTCCACATAGAAGTCTACCGGGTCACCATAACCCGCGGTGCGCTTGTCGACATTCTGCTTCACGTCCCTGGGCAGGGTGTCGTAATTGAGCAGCGCCTTCGGGTGCACACCGATCATGCGGTTGATGATGAACTCGAGCCGCGCCAGGCCCACGCCCTGATTGGGCAGGCCGGCGAAATCGAAGGCACGGTCCGGGTTGCCCACATTCATCATGATCTTGAACGGCAGTTTCGGCATGGATTCGATGGAGTTGCGCTGAATGTCAAATTCCAGCTGCCCTTCATAGATCTTGCCGGTGTCACCTTCAGCGCAGGAGGCCGTCACTTCCTGGCCATCCTTGAGGACTTCAGTGGCATCGCCACACCCGACAATGGCCGGCACACCCAGCTCGCGGGCAATAATGGCGGCGTGACAGGTGCGACCGCCACGGTTGGTGATGATGGCGGCGGCCCGCTTCATGACCGGCTCCCAATCCGGGTCGGTCATATCGGTGACCAGCACATCGCCGGGCTGGACCTTCTCCATTTCCTTGATATTGCTGACCACGCGGACCTTGCCAGCGCCGATGCGCTGACCGATGGAGCGGCCTTCTACCAGCACCTTGCCAGTCTGCTTGAGCAGATAGCGCTCCATGACATTGGCATCGGAACGGCTTTTCACCGTTTCCGGGCGGGCCTGCACGATGTAGAGCTTGCCGTCGTCGCCATCCAGCGCCCACTCGATGTCCATGGGCATGCCGTAGTGCTTTTCGATCTCAATGGCCTGACGGGACAGGTTTTCCACCTGCTCGTCATTGAGGCAGAACGTCATGCGCTCGGCGTTATCCACATCGACGATCTGCACGGATTTACCCGCGGTCGCCTCGGCGCCATAGACCATTTTCTGCATCTTGCTGCCCAGATTACGGCGCAGAATGGCCGGTTTCTTGTTCAGCAGGGTCTTCTTGTGAACGTAGAACTCATCCGGGTTGACCGCGCCCTGCACGACCATTTCACCGAGACCGTAGGATGCGGTGATAAAGACCACATCGCGGAAGCCGGATTCGGTATCCATGGAGAACATGACACCGGCAGCACCGGTCTCAGAGCGGACCATGCGCTGTACCCCGGCGGACAGAGCTACCAGCTTGTGGTCAAAGCCCTGGTGTACCCGGTAACTGATGGCCCGATCATTGAACAGGGAGGCGAAGACTTCTTTCACCGCCACCATGACGCTATCCACGCCACGAATGTTGAGGAAAGTTTCCTGCTGGCCCGCAAAGGAGGCATCCGGCAGGTCTTCCGCGGTGGCAGAGGAGCGCACCGCGACCGGCAGCGCCGGATTCCCCTCGCCGATCTTGTCATAGGCATCGCGGATGGCCTTGTCCAGCGCCGGCTGGAACGGCGCTTCCACCACCCACTTTCGAATCTGCTCGCCGGTTTTAGCCAGGGCTACGACATCGTCGACATCCAGCTCACCAAGCGCATCGTTAATCTTCTGCGTCAGGTTATTGTGCTCAAGGAACTCCCGAAACGCTTCGGCCGTGGTCGCAAAACCGCCAGGCACGGACACACCCGCCGCCGACAGGTTGCTGATCATCTCACCGAGGGAAGCATTCTTGCCGCCGACGCGCTCTACGTCCCCTTTGCCCAGATCCTGAAACCAGACTACGTATTCCGCCAAGGTCGTACTCCCTAAACTTTACCGGAATGAATGGAGCGGACATTCTACAAGGGTCCGCAAGCTAATGACAGGTATCAGAGCGCCACTATCCGCCACGCGCAGAGCCATAACACTTGGCGAATGGGGCAATATCCGCCACCATTCGCTCCGTAATCAGACGTTTTACCCACAAACCGCAAGGCGCTCGACATGACACGTACCGCGTTTTTCCTTTCCGATGGCACCGGCATCACCGCAGAAACCCTGGGCCACAGCATGTTGAGCCAGTTTGGCGGTATAAATTTTGAACAGATCACCATTCCCTATGTTCTGTCTGATGAACAAACCCATGCCGCCGTGGCCAGAATCAATCAATTGGCGGACAAGAACGGGGAAAAGCCGGTGGTCTTCTCCACCCTCATCAACAGCGACCACCGGGAGATCCTGCAGCGCTGCAACGGGCTGGTTCTGGACCTTTTTGGTGCCTTTCTAAATCCGCTGGAAGACGAGCTGGGCGTGCGCTCCAGCCACACCGTGGGCCAGAGCCATGCCATCCGTGACGCCGAATCCTATCGGATTCGCATCAATGCCGTGCATTTCGCCCTGGATAACGACGATGGTGCGCGTACCCGCCACTATGATCAGGCCGACGTCATTCTGATTGGTGTCTCCCGCTCGGGGAAAACGCCTACCTGCCTGTATCTGGCACTCCAGTTCGGGCTGTTCGCAGCCAATTACCCGCTGACCGAGGATGACTTTGACGACCTGCGGCTACCCAAGCCATTACTTGAGCACAAGCATAAGCTGTTTGGCCTGACCATCAACGCTGATCGGCTCAGCGCCATTCGTAGCGAGCGAAAGGCTGGCAGCCGCTATGCCTCACTGCGGCAGTGCGATATGGAACTGCGAGCCCTGGAGGCGATGTATAACCGCTACAACATCCCTCACCTGGATGCTACCGAACTGTCCATCGAAGAAATCAGTACACGGATTCTGGCCACGACCGGGCTGGAGCGGCGGCTGCAATAAGCCGTGGTTACCGGCATGCAGCCTGCATTATGCGAATAGAGCCAGGCAGGTAGCCTCTGAAAACGAATTCGTTATAGGCTTTGGCAAGGGCCGGTGCGGCAGAGACCGCACCGGCTTCAGATTACGGAGTAAACGGCACTGCTGCGGATTGTGGTTCCAGTGTGATACTGGAGTGAATTCTCGCTGAAGGGATAATCATCGACCCTAAAGTGGCATCACCCAGCATAATTTGATTAATTTCAAGGGGTTGAGCAGCCCCAAGACTCACATTTGTGCCAGCTACGGCTTCATCCAGCCGCCCCTTGGCGGCATAGCCAATCTGAATATCGTTAGCAATCACCATCTTGGGCTCAGGACTGCCGGCTTGCTCACCGGTGCCAACGATATCAACCATGCCATTGGTGAATGCGATATCACCCGTAATGTTTGCCAAACGTATCGCTGAAGACGGTTGGCTGGGTTCAGCGATTGAAAGATATGTGCCATAACCAGACGTCGAAGTCGCACCATCGAAATTTGGCGTGCCTGAGTTGTTACCAAGACGCAAGGCACCACTGTACGCAAGGAAGTTGCGGGCATTGTTAGGATTGTTGCTTTCGTTAGGGTCAGACGGCGATAACCGCAGATTGACCATCCCCTCCAGATTTATGTCAAGCAGCGCACCATTTACCGTCTGAGGAACGGTCGTGCTCCCTGGATTGTAGGCAGCATTATCAGGAAGCAGGCCACCACCGAAAGTTGCACTGTAATTGAATCGTGCCTGTGGTGAAAAGAAGTCCAGGCCACCGGAATAATAATCAGCGCCAGTCTGGTTTTTTACCCAGATTCGCGTGTCGTTCGCAGCCAACAGGAAACTGCTACTCATGAAACCGATGCCCATTTGTGCATCGGTATCAGCAATCATCAAATGGGTGCCGTGATCCCAGTTGAAACCCTGCTGGTTGGAGCCATCATCGGCCAGTGTTTGAGACGAGAGAGCAATATCGGCGATAACCCCGTTATTAATGCTACCTGCAGAACCACTACCGCCGGGATAAAGGTATATATTGGCATTGACGTTTGCCAGGGAGTAAATCAGCCCCCAATTGAATTTTCTGGAACTGACAGTGCCACCGGCGTCAGTTTCGAGCAGGGTAACTTTCTGAGAATAGGCCTGAAGCTGGGCATCACGCATGATGAGCGCAATAGCCCCGGCATCACCAGAATTGGCTGCCAGCGATGTTGTCCCATCGTTGTAGATGCCTGAAATATAACCAGGCTGAACATCCACGAGCTGCCCGCCGCCGCAAGTGGCCGTGGCCTCCCCCCAGCACAGGGCGGGAGCGCCCTCACCCTGGCCGTTAATAACATCAAGCGACACCATGGGAACATAAAGCGCAGCTGGCTTCGCCGCTGTACGGTTGCCCCACATGGTCCAGTCACCCAGCTCAAAATTCATCTGCGACTGGTCGGCACTGGCGACATCCGCGGTTTCCCCCAGTCGCCAGCGAAATTCCTTGTTAGGGTCACCCAGGCTTGCCGCATCCGAGGCACTGACGAAATCCCATTGTGTGCTCAGGCGCAAGCCCCTTGTCGTGGTGGCCGCGGTATCCGCGTAATCGGTGGCGCCACTCCAGATCCCGTCGGTGGTCCACTTAAGCTCAGCATTTTTCACACTGCCAAGCCAGCCAAAATGCATCAAGCCGCGATCAGCGCTGGTAACCTGAAATTCTTCACCGCCAGACTGCTTGCCGAATATATACTCAAAATCCAGGGCCAGGTTAATCAAATCCGAATTCGTCGGCGCCCCCGGGGTGCCATCGCCGACCTTCCAGGGTGAGCCTGCGCGCTGCACGAGCCCTTGCCCATCCAGCCCGATGGTGCCATCAGGAAGCTCCCACATAAGATTGAAGTCATGCATGGCCATCCATGCATTACTTGCACTGCCCTGTCGATAAAAAAGGTTGGCATTATCAATCTTGCCGTACAGGTACGCGTGGTTATAACCGATATTAAAAATGCCATTATTGGTTAGCTTTATTTGACCATCAAAGTCCATCGCCCAGGTTCCAAATGAGCGACCGGCAACGGAAGGCTGGGAAGGGATGGTCAATGAATTCGCCTGGAGGCGAATGCGATTTGTGGTTTTCGCTCCCAATGAAAGCAATGGGTTGCCGCTGCCATCCGCACCGGCATCAAACGTCAGTACACCGGAAGCAGGATTGGCACCACTTATGGAGCCATCACTATTGGTGCCGGTCAGAGAGATTGTATTGAAACTCAAAGAGGCCTGCGACGCAGTACCTGAGTCAAGCGTTACCTTGGCGGTGTCTGCCGTCCAGCCCGCAGCCCCGGTATTGAGGCTCACGGAAATGCCGTCGCGACCACTAACCTTGGATAGCGCACCATCATCCATGGCCTGCATGGCAAACACGGGGCATGACAGCGGTGCAGCCAGAATCAGGCCTATAAGATTGCCAACAGTAAATTTCAAGTGCGCCACAAAGACCTCGTTGTTTCATTGTTATGGCCAAACCATGAATCTATATGGCTGGCGACAAACTCAGTTTCCTGCAGTAAACACTGTAATAAATTCGAGCAAAACAGCTGGGTCGCCATTTTAACTCTCAGCCACCCTTGCTGAATTTCGATCAGCTTATTCGCAATTACTCTCTGTGAGACAATTTTAAGCACTTGGTCAACAGAACTTGCTATTACCCCAACAGTTTGTCGTAAAAGATTGGGCGCTCAACTGTGGATTGGTGAACGGGTAATTAACCACCGCAGTCAAAGGAATATTACCCACATTAATACTTGGGGAAATCAGGGTAACAATCGCGTTGTTAACAATCGCCCCACCCTTTTGGTACCACAAAGCATCGTTAACGCCCCCTGGGCCGCCGACATAGTGTCCGTTATAGCTCTTGTTGTGGTCCGGCGAGTTGGTGTCCGGGTCATTCAGGCAACCACCACCTGCAGCGACAAAACCAGGAGCGCAGAGGGCTTGCTGCAAAACCTGGGGTGTCAGCACCAGGGGGTTACTGGTGCTAATGCTGCCCAGATCAATCGGGTCATTAAAGGCCATCCACCAGCCCTTCTGTGCCACCGCATTTTCTCCTGGCCATAATACATCCTGATTCTGAAATGATAGCGAAAACGCACTGCTCACTGACAGTTTATGAATCATGCCGAGGGCTTCACTAATCGGGACTGTTGCCTTGAGATTGCTCATACTGCCCTGAATCTTTGCATTAAGACTAATGCCGAGATAACTGGTATTCGCATAGGCACATTGAGAACTACAGTTAAATGAAACAGTTGGTACATTGGCATTGCCCGTCAAATCGACCGATGTCATTCGCTTGCCGGAAACCTGCGTGGCATTAGTCGTAAAACAAACCTTGTTGGGCGGGCAGCTACCACCGGTAACTGGATAGGTAGTGGTGCCATTGGCAGCCAGAGGCAGGGTATAGTCTGTGGAAGAATATTGTGTATTGCCCTCATTACCGGCATATCGACCACTGCCACATTCGGCGGCAAAAAATACATAAATACAGAGTGTGCCAACCATTGCCGTGTTGCTTGCCAGCGTGCAGTTAACAGTGGTGCAATCCACCCCGGTCCCATTTAGTTTCATGGTAACCGGATCGATAGAATTGCCACAGTTGGGCGTTGCATTTCGGCTCTGGTTGCAACTGTAGGACATGTTGATCGGCAACAGGTCGCCAAAACCTGTTGCCTGCATCAGGTTCATGTAACCGCTAAGGGCATTGATACCATTCGGTGTGGAAGAATTCTGATCACCAAAAGTCAGCATGCCGTCAACATTTTCTGCACTCAGGCGAATGCCGGAAATTTGACGCAACGTTCTTGAATTATCATTTTTAATCGCGAACTCAAAGAAAGGGTGAGTCAGGATAGCATCAGAATCCGGACGGCCATTGGTCCAGGTGTTACCGCTCAAACTCAAATGATCAATATCAATGTCGCAGTTTTGGCCGTTGACGGTTGCCGCCGTACAACCCAGCTGTAATTTGCCAATATTCATGTTCAGAGCCAGCTTGGCATCGAGGCCGGCCTTATAGAAAGTGATCCCGCTGGAGCCATTGAGGTTACTGCCATCGCCCAGCGTTTTGTTCATCTGCAACAGCGCCTGCCCCGTAACCTTGGAAAGAGCAAGGTCAGTCATTGGAATCATTGCACTGGCACTAGTGGAAGCCAGCAACAGGAAAAAAGAAACCGCCAACACCAGCGTCTGGCAAATCCGCACTGGTTGCGATGAAAGGGTAGCCCCGCCCAGACTGTCACATCTGTTAACGGCAGAAAATGCGTAGAGAGGCGTTTTCTGGGAGGTGCGCGATGATGCTTCAGTATAAGTATTCATTCATCAGAACCCATACATGTAAAAATCACCGCCAACAGCAATTCGTGCCTGATTGCCATTGTTATCGGCGATATTGACGCCCAAGAAGGAGCCAAGATTGTTATATTGCCAGGCATCCTGGCCGGTGTTGTTGTTTTCTACGGCGACGCCTTCGACGTAAACGCCGAGGCGAACATCGTTAAAACCCAAAGAACTGCGGTCAGCACCAGAGCAACCGGCGTAAGAATTACCAGGAAAACAATAAACTCCTCCAGTTTCGGGGTAGTGATTCCTTACTGCCGGCATTTTCTTGATGTAACTGGTTGTGCAATTACCAGTGCCAAGCAGGCAATTTCCTGGCGTTACTCCACCGTCAGGAGAGACGCCTCTGAATTTGTCTTCATTGAAATAAGCCGTGTTCGCACTTGAGCCGGCATCACCAAGATATGACGCATCAAGTGACAAACGATTCATTTCCAGGGAGGCATGACCGTTTTTAAAAACCAACCAGTTGTTAGTGCGGTTTGCCAATTGCAAACCAAGTCGGCAATCCATATCAGCGAGACTGCCAGTTGTGCCAGGTGTGCTACAGCCACCATCGCCCTGGGTTCCGGAGGCACCACTGCCGATCAGCGCCTGGCCTGACTCATCGAAATTGGCCGTGGCAGAATTATCGACAGGTGAAGAATTATAGTAGTAATCCACGCTGACAAGGATCCCTTCCTGTCCGGTAACATTACCCATCTCGCTATCAGACAGGGGGCGCAAGCCCGCTGCATGAGCCGTTGAAAAGGAAAGTGACGCACAAAGAAAGAACGCCGCCAAAAGCAAAGAAAAAGGCCGAGAAATATTAAGCATCATCACGGGCCGGCCCCCAACGTAGTAATTTTAAGATGCTGGATAGTCATACCTTCAATTCGGGCCGTACCAATATTCACAACATCATTGGTCGGATTATTATTGGTGTCGACTCCGCCAACGAAATAAATCCCATTGTCTGTTGCTGTTGCCGTTGGGTAAGGCGCACTAAAATCCCCCCACCGGACATAGCCGTGGGTGTTTTTATTAGGAGTGTCAATCTGTCCATCAGCATTGGCATCCCAAGTGGTTGCGCTGTAGGTATAGGGATCTGCATCAGTACCTGAGCCGCCAGTGCGTGTAACACAGTCACCACCAATGGAGCCGCAATAAAAATTATTATAAATCGCTGCGATATTCGGTATGCGTGTCAGCTCGATAATGAAATTGCCGTCGCCGGCAGCGTCTAGCGTGATCGTCTGGTAGTGCAAGGTACCAAGCGGCAGGAACGCATCCACATTCTTGAAGTACATCCCTTCTGCATCGTTGAAATCCGGCACCCAGCGCAATGCATCCGCCGAATCACTTTGTTGGCGCACAGAAAAACGAAAATCACCGGAAATTGCGCTTTGGTATGTTATACCAAAGGTATCACCGTCAGGATTATTGGTGGTGCGCATGATACGAAATATTGCCGGATCACCGGACGTCGTCACCGGCTTTCCATGTATAATCGTCTGACTTTGCAAGAACTCTGCGGTACCGTTGCTATTAGTACAATCCGAGCTGCTAGAGCCGCTTGCGTTACAGGCACCCATATCCGCGTTGTTATTTGTCCTGTCAACCTCCAGTTCACCCCAAAACGCCCAGCGCCAGTTGTCCGTATTGCTCGGGCCTATCAGCTCCATCACCGTGGGCATATTATTGTTAGTAGAGGACAGATAATTCCCGGCATAGTCATAACCAGGATATTGGTAGGCCCTGAGTACGTAGGGGTCATAAACGGATGCCATCGATCCGATACCAAAGTTATTGGCCGTGACGCCTCCGGTAGCTGGATTTTGATTCCCCAGCGGGCAGGCCAGAGCCCCGGCAAAGCCGCTTGAATCACTACAGCCATTGCCGAACCAATCGGTGCCCGTTGTTCCCTCCCCATCCGTCAATGACAGGCCATAGTAGCGTGCGTCGCCACGACGCCACCCCGTACCTTTGGGAGCGGTCCCCGTTAACTCGATAAAACTGGTGGGGGCAAAGCGGAAACTGAAATTATCCATGGCAAAAGCCAGCCCCTCCCCCTGCACTTTAGACAAGGCGGCATCGTTGAGCTCCGTAAGAGCTTTAGCCTGGAGTGCACTTAAGGTAAGCGCAGTTCCCAGCAGCATTTTCGCCAGGAGTTTATCGGGCACAATGGACCTCGTTGTTATTCTGTCTAGTCCCGGTCCTGCCGATCCGGTCACCGAATGGCTCTCAGGGCACAAGATGTAGTTTTGTCACAAGAGTACACTTGGAGCACACTATAGGCAACACAACGCAACATATTGCTTACAATTCAGAAAGGGAA
>JAWVWY010000042.1:0-21679 GCA_033723495.1 Alcanivorax sp.
GAAGTATTGCGCCGCCTGCAACTTGCCAGCGACAAAATCGGCGTCTGCTGGATCGCCCAGGCGCACTGCGGCATTGGCCTGACGCAGCCACATCCAGCCGGCCACCACATGGCCCACCAGTTGCAGATAGGCATTGGCATTGGACAGGGCAAGTTCCGGGCCGCTCTTGGCCAGCTGCCGTCCCACCGCCTCGGTGGCCTGCTGCACCCGCGGCAGCATGGCCGCCAACTGCCGGGCAAATTCGCGACAACGCGGGTTGTCACTGACGCGGATATCGGCCTGCATACGCTCGGCCAGCAACTGCAACCCGCGTCCATTCGCCAGCCACACCTTGCGGCCCAGCAGATCCAGGCCCTGAATGCCGGTGGTGCCCTCGTGGATGGGATTGAGGCGGTTATCCCGCCAGCATTGCTCCACCGGATATTCACGGGTGTAGCCGGCACCACCGAAGACCTGGATCGCCATGTCGTTGGCTTTGATGCCAAACTCCGATGGCCAGCTTTTCAGCACCGGCGTCAGCAGATCGAGCAATAACGCCGCTTCGTCGCGGGCAGTTTGTGTCTCGCCCTGCTGGGCTTCGTCCACCAGGCGGTAGCCATACAGGCTCATGGCAATGGCCGCTTCGGCATAGGCCTTCTGGGTCAGCAGCAAACGGCGGACGTCGGCATGCTCGATGATCGGCACCTGGGGGGTGCTGAAATCGGTACAGCCCAGCGGGCGGCCCTGCAGCCGGTCGCGGGCGTAGTCGAGGGCAAAGCGATAACCACGATAACCGAGAACGGCAGCACCGAAGCCGACCCCAACGCGGGCCTCGTTCATCATCTGGAACATGTAACGCAGCCCCTGGTGGGGCTCACCCACCAGGTAACCGTGGCAATCGTCATTGTCGCCAAAGGTCAGTGCGGTGCTGGTGGTGCCACGATAGCCAAGCTTGTGTATCAGGCCGGCAAGGATCACATCATTGCGCTGCGCCGGGTTGCCGTCGGCATCGAGCCGGTACTTGGGCACCGCAAACAGGGAGATACCCTTGACCCCATCGGGGCCGCCGGGAATCTTGGCCAGCACCAGGTGCACGATATTCTCCGCCAGCTCGTTGTCACCGCCGGAGATATAGATCTTGTTGCCCTTGATTCGGTAGCTACCATCGTCATGGGGCTGCGCGCGGGTGCGGATATCGGCCAGATTGGAGCCGGCATGGGGCTCGGTCAACGCCATGGTGCCCGTGAAACGGCCGGCCATCATCGGCGCCACAAACCGTGTGCGCAGATCATCATTGGCAAAGTTGCGAATCACGTTGGCGGCGGCGGCAGTCAGGAAGGCATAACCGGTACTGCTGGGGTTGGCGGCGGTAAACATGCCCTTGCAGGCGGCGGCGGCCACCTCCGGCAGCTGCATTCCGCCTTCTTCGAAACTGGCCCGGGAACTCATGAAACCGGCGGCCACATAAGCATCGAAGGCATCTTTGACCTCCGCACGCATGACCACCTTGCCGTCCACGAAGGCCGGCTCTTCCCGGTCCGCCAGGGCGTTATGGCTGGCGAATTTCTCACGCGCCAGCTTCTCGGCGGTATCCAGCGCCGCTTCCACGGTGTCACGACTATGCTCATGGTAACGGGGGCGCTGGAACAGTACCTCGGTATCAAGTACCTCGAACAACTGAAACCGCAGGTCGCGGCGGTCAAGAATAATATCGCTCACAGCTTGTTTCCTTTTTTGCCTGAACGCAGCTTGCCACTGGCCATGCTCATCTGGCATTGTCGCCTATGACTTATTTATGGCGAAAAACGACAGATGTATCATGTAGCGGTACTGGCTTTTGATGGTGTCTTTGCCTCTGCCCTGACCGGGGTGGTGGATTTACTCAACCTGACCGGGGTGACCTGGAACCGTATTCACAACCAGCCGCTGGACCGGCAATTCCGGGTACAGATAGTGTCCCGTGGCGGCAATCCGGTGCGCTGCACCAATGGCATTCGCCTGGCCGCCGATGCCTCCCTGGAGCAGGTGGAGCAAGCAGATCTGGTGATCGTACCCACCATCGGTGGTGATCTGGAAACGGTGTTGCAGCACGAACGGGAGGTGCTCCCATGGCTGCGTCGCCTGTTCCAGGGCGGCGCCGACCTGGCCAGCAATTGTACTGGCGCCTTTTTGCTCGCCGAGGCCGGTCTGCTGGACGGCCGCACCGCCACCACCCACTGGGGGTTCAGCCCCCAGTTTCGCCAGCGTTATCCGCAGGTGACACTGACCGAGCGGGAACTGATTACCCGCGACGGCAATATCTTCTGTGCCGGCGGCGGCACTGCCTGGCGTGACCTGACCATTCTGCTGGTGGAACGTTTCTGTGGCGCGGATCTGGCCCGCGAACTGGCCCGCGCCTTTGTTATCGATGTACGCAATGACCTGCAAAGCATCTACGCCGGACTGCCGGCGCGGGTCTATCATCAGGACGACCAGGTGCAGGCGGTGCAAACCTGGATCCATGAACATTACCGTGACAACACCAGCCTGGCGACGCTGGCAGAACAGGTACATCTGAGTCCACGCCAGTTGCAACGGCGCTTTACCGCCGCCCTCGGCGAACCCCCACTGCAATACCTGCAACGGGTACGCATCGAAGCGGCCCGCAAGATGCTCGAACGTGGCGCCGTGAATCTGGCCCGGCTGTCTGAACAGGTGGGCTATCAGGATGTCAGCAGCTTTTCGCGCCTGTTCAAGCGCCATACCGGGCTGTCACCGAGCCACTACCGACAGCGCTTTGCCCGCACCGCCACCCTGCAGGACTGAACTGGACTTGACCGGGTCGCCTGCTAGGGTGTCAACATGAATGACGTCTATACACAGCTGAATGCCGCCCTCAAAGCACTGGCCGGGTTCCTCTGGGGACCGCCACTGGTCATCCTGTTGCTGGGCGGCGGCCTGTACTTCCTGCTCTATTCCCGATTGCTGCCCTACCGCCACCTGGGCAGCGGCATTCGCCTGCTGATGCGGCCGGTGGACCAGAACGACGAAGGCCAGCTGTCCCACTTCCAGGCGCTCAGCACCGCCCTGTCCGGCACCCTGGGCATGGGCAATGTGGCCGGTGTGGCGGTGGCCATTGCCATGGGTGGCCCCGGCGCCATCTTCTGGATGTGGATGAGTGCCCTGGTAGGCATCGCCACCAAGTTCTATACCTGCACCCTGGCGGTGATGTATCGCGGCCGCGACAGCGAGGGCCAGCTCCAGGGCGGCCCCATGTATATCGTGCGCGAAGGGCTCGGGCCGAAATGGAAACCGCTGGCCTATTTCTTTGCCCTGGCCGGGCTACTGGGCACCATGCCGATCTTCCAGATCAACCAGCTGGTGGAAGTCGTGCGCGATGGCATCGCGGTGCCGGCGGGCTGGACACAGGCGAATGACCATTTCCAGTTTGATCTTTACATGGGCCTGGCGCTGGCCGCACTGGTCTACTCGGTGGTATCCGGCAAGTTACCGCGGCTGGCCCGGGTCACGTCGACGCTGGTGCCGTCCATGGTACTGGGCTATATGTTGCTGACCCTGCTGGTACTGGTCAGCCACGCCGAGCAGGTGCTACCGACCGTTCAGTTGATTCTCCATGATGCGTTCAGCGGCCAGGCCGCCGCCGGCGGTGCCATCGGCGCCATGATCATCACCGGCGTGCGGCGGGCCGCCTTTTCCAACGAGGCCGGCATTGGCACCGAGGCCATGGCCCACGGCGCCGCGCGTACCGCCGAACCGGTTCGCGAAGGGCTGGTGGCCATGCTGGGGCCGATGATCGACACCTTGATCGTATGCACCTGCACCGCCCTGGTGATCCTGATCAGCGGTGTCTGGCAACAGGGGCACGACAACGGCGTCAGCCTGACCGTGGCAGCTTTTGATGCCCTGTTTGCCGGTTTTGGCGGCAGCATTCTGGCGATACTGGCCGCGGTACTCAGCCTCAGCACAGTGTTCACCTTCTGGTACTACGGCAGCAAATGCCTGGGCTTTCTGATCGGCGCTCGCTACCAGCACCACTACGTCTGGTTTTACCTGTTGCTGGTGGTGCTCGGCTCGGTAGCTACCCTGAGCATGGTGATCAGCATCGTGGACAGCATGTACGCACTGATGGCCGTGCCGACAATGATTGCCGCCCTGCGTCTGTCTCCCCGGGTCAACCAGGCGGCACGGGCGTATTTCTCCCGCTAGACCACCGCGTGCAGAGCGCCGACTGACGCGCTGGCGCTGGCAACAGCGGCGCGTGATGATAATTGACAGGAAATTGACGCGGCCCACGCCACGCTTGGGGAAATACAGGGAGACCCGACCATGAAGAACCTTTCCGTACTACTGGTGGAAGACCACCGTCAGCTGGCACAGACCGTGGTCGAGTATCTGGAGCTGGAAGGCGCCATGGTCGACTATGCCGGCGATACCGCCCTGGCCCGCTCGCTGGTGCAGGAACATCACTATGACGTGCTTCTGCTGGATGTGATGCTGCCCGGCGAAGACGGCTACAGCTTCTGCCAGTATCTGCGCAAGGATCTCGCCATCGACACCCCGGTGATTTTCCTCACCGCCCGTGACCAGCTGGATGACAAGCTGGAAGGCTTCGACCGCGGTGGCGATGACTACATCGTCAAACCCTTCGCACTGCCGGAACTGGCCGCCCGGGCCTCGGCCCTGGTGCGCCGCCAACGCCGGGAAGTGGCCGCCAACCTGATGCAAGTGGCAGATCTGGAACTGGACCCGGCGCGCCAGGAAGTGCGCCGCAATGGCCAGCTGCTGAAGCTGTCACCCACCGCCTTCCGCATTCTGCGCATCCTGATGCGTGAGTCCCCCAAGGTGGTCAGCCGCGAACAGCTGGAACAGGAACTGTGGGGGGATCTGGTGCCAGATTCGGACGCCCTGCGCAGTCACCTCTACAACCTGCGCAAGGCAGTGGACAAGCCGTTCGAGATTGCCCTGCTCACGACTCTGCCCGGCGTCGGCTTCAGTATCCAGGCATCGGCGGATCAGGTCCATTAGGCTGGCCGAACTTGCACCCTGACGGCGTTAGCCAGCAGAATGCGCGGCAAAGCATAATAATACCGCGATCATGACTGACCCGAATTCTTCCTGCCTGGCGCCTTATGGATGTTTCCAGGAACTGATGGACGCCCAGCTGGCGGACCTGCAACAGCGCTTTGGCATGGCTCTGTGGATGGTTGTGCGCCGGCGTGGGGACGACCACATCCTGCTGCATGTTCACGACAGCTACTATGGCCTGCAACAGGGCCAGAAGCTGGACTGGCAACACAGCCCCTGCTCCCTGGTGGAAACCCAGGGCCGTGCGCAGCTGGCCAATAACGCCGACGGCCTGCCACCACACCTGACGGGTATGCCGGTGGGGGCGTTCCTGAGCCTGCCGCTGATGGACCAGCACCAGTGCTTTTTTGGCACGCTGTGTGCCCTGCATCCAACCGCCTATGATGGCGATCTCGAAGACCACCGCCAGGCGCTGCTGCACCAGGCTCGCCTGCTCAGTTTCATGCTGGGTAATGCGCTCACCGACCTCAGCCACCAGCGCATCACCGCCTTTATCGACCAGCCACATCGCTGTCAGCAAACCGGTTTGCTGGATGCCACCGGCTGGCAGGAAACCCTGGAGGAAGAGCGGCAGCGCTGTCGTGATTTCGGCCTCTATGCCACCGTCATCGAGTTACAGGGCCCGGAACAGGCCCACACTCTAACGCTGGCGGATTCGCTGGCCGCCCTGCTGCGCGAAGAAGACAGCATTGGTCACCTGGGCAACAACCGCTTTGCCATCCTGCTGGCCGAGACCAGCCCGGAACGGGCCCAGGCCGTGCTGCTGCGTATTCGTGACGCACTCAATGCCAAACGGCTACTGGTGGCGGTAAAACTGAACACCCTGTCCGCCTGACGCCACTACGGGAAACGGATGCGCACCTCGGTGCCACGGCCCGGCTCGCTGGCCACATCCAGTTGCCAGTGATAGCGCTCGCAAAGACGGTGGACAATGGCCAGCCCCAGACCATGGCCACTTTCCTTCTGGTTGTTGCCACGCTCGAAAGGCTTGAGCAAACGGGCCAGTTCGCTGGCCTCCATGCCCGGGCCGGTATCCACCACGTGCACCGCCTTTTCGGCAATCACCACCGACACCTCACCGGAGCCGCAATAATTGATGGCATTGCGAATCAGATTGGTCAGCACGATAGTGAGCACCGCTTCCGGAGCAAAAATGGTCAGCAAGGCGGTCTGGCGAACCTGAATGCGAATCTGCTTGCGCTCCGCCAGGGGCTTGAGGCGCTCCATCAGATTCACCGCCAGATCATTGACGATCACCGCCTCCTCGTCGGCCGGGCGCTGCTCGGTACGGGCCAGCATCAACAGGGTCTCCAGCACCGACTCCATATCATCCACGGTATCGCTCATGCGGCTGATCACCGGCCGCTCACCCACCTGGCTGCTGAGCAATTCCAGGTTGGCACGGAACACCGCCAGCGGCGTACGCAGCTCGTGGCTGGCATCGCGAGTAAACTGACGCTCGCGCTCCACAAAGGTCACCAGCCGGTCGGCATAGGCTTCCAGGGACGTCACCAACACCGCCACCTCACTGTCCGCCTCGGCATCAATGGCACTGAGATCCGGGCGTGCCAGACTCGGGCTTTCCACCTGGGTATGTCGCAACTCATCCGCCAGCTGCACCAGCGGCGAGACCAGCTGCCGGGATTTTCGCCAGCCGAGAAAGGACGTCAGGTAAATTACCAGCAGCACACCGGTCAGCGGTAACACGCCAAACAGGAACGCCAGCACAGTCACCCGCTGCTCGTCGAAGATAAGATACAGGCGCGCGCCGTTGTGATGCTCAATGTAGACGATCGGGTTTTCGCCATTCAGCTTGACCCGCCGATACCCATCGGGCAGTGACTTGAGCACGTCGGGCACACTGTCGTGGACCTGATTGCTCTGCAGCAGGCCAAGCAGATGACGGGTATTGGGACGGGGCTGTTGCGGGTTCTTCTGATAAAGGGACCAGTAATGCTCGGCCTCCTTTATCAGCGCTTCCTTGACCAGCACATGCTCGATAATATTCGCCGTGGCCCAGACCCCCAGCACCGTTGCCAGGCTGATCAAGAGAATCTGTAGCAGGTAAACCCGAGTAAGCCGGTGCTGAACCCCAGTACGCTTCATTCACTGTCCCGACAAAATCGATAGTGGGCGACAAACCATTCTTCACCACCACGATAATTAAACAGCTCGGCACACGCCATGAAAAACATACGCCAGCGTTGCAACCATACCTTGCCCTGCCCCTGGCCGTAGACCTCATCCAGCAACGAAACCAGCTGATCTCGACTGTGGTCGGCTTCCTTCAACCAGGCTTCCAGGGTGCGCGCATAGTGACTGCCATTAACCGCCCAGCGTTGTTCTTCCTGCAATGCATCGGCACAACCCGGTAACCAGTCATAGGATGGCATCATGCCGCCAGTGAAGAAGTAACGGCCCATCCAGTTGTCTTCCCCTTCGGTTTCGAACAGGTAAGTCAGCGACTTGTGACAGAACACGTGCACAAACAGTTTGCCGCCAGGCTTCAGCCAGCTGGCAATGTTGGCCATCAGCGCCCGGTGATTACGCATGTGCTCAAACATCTCCACCGACACCACGCGGTCGAACTGTTGCTGCGGCTGGAAACCGGCGGCATCTGCGGTGATCACGGTCAGGTTGTCGAGTTGTCGCTCTTTCGCTCTGGCCATGATGAACTCACGCTGGGAAGCGGAATTCGACACTGCCGTGATACGGCTACCGGGGTACTGGGCCGCCATCCACAATGTCAGTGAGCCCCAGCCACACCCCAGTTCCAGAATGTCCATGCAGTTATCCAGCTGGGCACGTTCGCAGGTCAGCGCCAGCATGGCCTGTTCCGCCTGCTCCAGGGTGACTGCACCCTGCGGCCAGTAACCGCTGGAATACTTCAGGTGTGGCCCCAGCACTTTCTGGTAGAAGCGGGCATCCACTTCGTAATGCTGCTCATTGGCCGCTTGCTGCTCCACGGCGACCGGCCCGGACCAGAGCGACTCCTGCATCTGCCCGGCATCCTCGCGCCGGCTTTCTTCCTGTAATCGCTGGCCAAGCAGACGGCGGATACCGAAACGGACCAGGGCATCGGGTAACAGGCCGGACTCGGCCATTTGAATCATCATGATTTCGGTCTCCAGGGAAAAAATGCAGAGGTTGTCTGCTGGTAATGGCGATAATCGTCACCACGGGATTTGAGCGCTTGCTGCTCGGTGTAGGGAATGCCGGTAACAAACCAGATGAACAGAAACATGGCCAATGGCAACAACCACAACCATGCTGCACCCGCGGCGCCCAGCGCGATCAACGGGTAACTGCACCAGTGCAACCATTCGAAGAAATAATTGGGGTGTCGAGAATAGCGCCACAGCCCTTGTCGGCAGGTCCGCCCGGCACTGTCACTGCGTGCCTTGAACGCCGCCAGCTGCCGATCCGCCATGGCCTCACCAACAATTGCCAGCAGCCCCAGACCGGCCCCCAGCGCCAGGCTCCAGCGGCAAAATAGCGTTTGCCCGCCAATCACCTTGAACGGCAAGGCAAAGCCCCAGGCCAGCAGCGCCTGCCCCCAGAAAAACAGCAGAAAGACTGGCTGAGCCCATTTCCCCAGGGCGCTACGCATGGCCGCATAGCGGCCGTCTTCATGGTCATCCGCCATCACCCGGGTGGCGATATGGGATGCCAGCCGCCATGACCAGCAGGCCAGCAACAGACCGGCGATCAGGCGTGGCAACCACTGCCCCTGCTGAATCAACAACAGCAACAGGCCGGTAATGCCCACCGAAGCACTCCAGAACACATCCACCCAGCCGGCATTGCCACTGCGGTACTGTTGCCACCACAGCAGCGTGGCCACCACCAGTAACAGCAACAAAAGGGCCAGTAAATCAGGCATAGTGCCCTCCCAGGTTATCTTCCAGTCGCCGTGCCACCACCGCCATGAGTGGTGCTGCCAGCGCCCACACTACGCCGTAAACCAGCGCCAGTGGCAGCCAGCCCTGTGGTGCCACTGCAGCGCCGAGCTTTATGCCGGTGGATACGGAAACCACACTGCCGAAGGCGCCAAGCATAGAGGCCAGCCACCAACGCCCCTGCAACCAACGCAGGCTGTAATGAAAGCTCACCGCGAAACCCAGCCACAATGCCCAGACCCAGTGTGGCGCCAGCCAGTGATCCGACCAGTGCACGTACTTTAACAATGACACCACCAACCATACCGGTTCAGTTATCAGGCAGAAGAGCGCACCGGTGAGCAACATCAGGACATCGCGCTGCCAGTGATTCCGGCCCCGCCCCTGTAATGAGACCATGGTCAGCAGTACCGGCCAGGCCAGCCAGGCCCAGCCATGGGCGGCCCCCGCCACCGCAGCAAACCAGAGCAGCTGAAAAGTAAGTGCATTGACGAGAGTGCCACGATCGATTCGATTCATTGCACAAGGTTGCGCCAGCACTCGTCAAAAGGCTGTGAAACAACTTCACAACCGGTTCACCAGCCAGCGGCCAGACTGATCCAATGAAAGTATCAAAATTGACTTGCGCCCTGATCAGTCTGCTGCTGCTGAGTAGCTGCAGCAGCGTGCCCAAAGGGCCTTACGGATACACCGACAGCTACCTGAAGGCGCGTCAACAAACGCCGTCCTGCCAGTGGCCCGACGACGCACAGATGCAGGCCTATCTGGCCCTCTTCAGCCCGTTGCGGGAAGATTACATCGACCAACACCTTGACCAGGTTTTCGCCGAGCATTTCTATTTCAATGACACCCTGGTCACCCTGCATGACCGCTCCGCCCTCAAGACACACCTTATGAAGACGGCCAAGCGGTTATCGGACATGTCTCTGAGGCCTCTGGATGTAATCCATGGCCATGACCAGTATGTGTTTCTGCTTTGGGTCATGGATGCCCACTTCTCGGTACTGGGTAGCAAACAGCTGTCTCGCACGATTGGTATCAGTCAGCTGTGCTTCAATGATCAGGGCCGGGTAGTGTTTCAACAGGATTTCTGGGACAGCAGTCAGGGGCTGGATCAACATCTACCGGTAATAGGACCGATGACCCGATGGTTACGAGATCACTAATCACCGCTGTCTTGATACTGGCTTTCCAGCCGGCACTGGCCTGGAAACAGTGCCACCAGGCTGACGTGAAAGCCCTGCATTTTTTTACCGTTGGCAAGGCCACACTGTTACGCAAGGACTGCCAGGCCGACAACCTGCTGGCACCGCCATTGCGACTGCAATTCCAGTATTTCCACGACGTTCCCGGCGATGCCTTTGCCAAGGCCGCCCGCCATTTCCTGGAAAAGAATCTGGATAGTAAGCGATTTCAGCAGCTGGAGCCGCGCATTGTACGTTTCGACAACCATTATCAGGATATCGGGGATGGTGACCGCTACACGCTGACCTACCTGAGCGATGGCAGCCTGGCCCTCGCCCTCAACGGCCAGCCGCTGGCCCGGGAACAGGGCGATGACTTCGCCAGCGCCTACCTGAGTATCTGGTTCGGCCAGCACCCCTATTCGCAAGATATGAAGGACGCCCTGCTCGGCCGCTAGAGCAATGCCGTATTGCACCCCCACCTGCCACGCGGGATACTGAGGCCAAAATAACTCAGATCCAATTTTGCAGGCGGGGAAGGCGGCATGAAGCTGTTCAAGATCATCGCGGCGACGGCGCACCAGGTCAGCCATTCGGACCAGTTCGCGGCCATCCGGGCAACCATCGTCATGACGCTTGCCGCGATTATCGTGTCGGTCATCCTTACCGGTGTCACCGTGTTGGCGGTGCGCGAGCGGGACTGGCTGTCGGCCATGGTACTGGCCATTGCCCTCCCCCTGTTACTGTTACCGGCACCGTTTTATGCCATCAGCACCCGCCTGCTGGCTCTGGATCGCAACAACCGCCAGTTGCAGCAACAGGCCCGGGAAGACCACCTGACCGGTCTTTTCAATCGCCCCCATTTGCTGGGCATGCTGGAACGTGAACTGTCATTGAGTCAGCGGCATGATTACCCGGTTTCCATTCTGCTGATAGAAATCAGTGATTTTAACCAGCTCATCGACAACCATGGACGCAGCAGCGGCGAGCAGCTGCTGAAACTGTTTGCCGACTGTATTCGCGAAAAAATTCGTGAAAGTGATCTGTTTGGTCGTTTTGACGGCGCCCAGTTCCTGCTGGTGCTACCCCATACCAATTTTGAGGCGGCAGTACACATGGGCGAAGGTCTGCGCGCCCTGACCACTCGCATCAATCAATTCAGCGAAACCGGCCAGATTCAGATCTCGGCGCGCATCGGCGTCGCCAGCACGGAAAATAGCGGGCGAAACCTTAATCACCTTTTGAACGAAGCCGATTATGCCCTTTACCAGAATCGCAATGATCAGCGCAGCAGTACAGCCATAAACCCTAATAATAAAATATTATCAGACCGTTAATCACACCGCCCTTTCTTATCAGTAAGTTACAAAAATATGAGAAGCCGCTACCAAAATAATTCCATATTTTGTAAATTTTTTTATTAATCTCTCCTTAAGCATTTACACCGTCTTGCCTGCTGGCAACACTGTGCGGGTGTTAGTTCTGCCGATTTGATAAAACTAAGGAAGGAATATATGGACGCCAAACGTTTTCTTGCTGCTAGCATTGCTTGCGCATCCGTATCGGTAGCCGCCATTGCTACCGCGGATGAAATGCCCCAACGCTATTTTTACCTGGGTGGCCACATCAGTGAAAACTGGCTGGATATTGGTGACCACATTGATTCCAACACCGGTGAAAGTGAAATCACCCTGCCCGGCGCCCAGTTGGGTTACCGCTTCAACAAGGACTGGTCAGTACAAGCCTGGTGGGAGCGCAACAATACCTCTCCGCAGCTGTTCCTCAACCAGGATGTCAACACCAACATTGCCCTGGCCAGCCTGCGCAAGCACTTCTACGGCAACGCCATGTTCGAACCCTATGTGGGTATCGGTGCCGGCGAATTCCGCACCGAATACTCCGGCACCAACGACGTCAAGGAAACCATCGGCAGCCTGGAAGGTGGTTTCCAGACCCTGCTGCATCCGCATTTCCTGCTCGATGTCGGCGCACGCCCCTACTACAGCTTCCGCAGCGATCGCTGGGACGCGGAAATCTATGCTGGCCTGAACTTCCTGATTGGCGCGAGCAGCGAGAAGAAGGAAGAGCCTGCACCGATGCCGGTGAAGAATGTTGTCACCGACAGCGACAACGACGGTGTGCCGGATGACCGTGACCAGTGTGCCAACACCGCCGCTGGCGCCCAGGTCGATTCCAAGGGTTGCGAACTGGACGACGATGGCGATGGCGTGGTCAACAGCATGGACAAGTGTGCCAAAACGCCGTCTGGCGCCCTGGTGGACGATACCGGCTGTCAGAAGTACCTGACCAAGGATCTCAAGCAGACCCTGTACGTGGAGTTCGGCACCGGCAAGGCGGAAGTTCGTCAAACCTCCTACCCGGACCTTGAAGGCCTGGCCAAGCAGATGAAGGAATACCCGTCTGCCAACCTGGTACTGAAAGGCTATACCGACAGCACTGGCGCAGCCAGCTTCAACAAGAAGCTGTCCAAGCAACGTGCGGATGCGGTGAAGAAAGTGCTGGTTGATGAGTTCGGCATCAGCGCGGACCGCATTTCCACCCAGGGTCACGGTGAAGAGAACCCGATCGCGGACAACAAGACCAGCGAAGGGCGTGCTCAGAACCGTCGTGTGGAAGCCATCATGAAGGCCACCACCAAGGAAGCCCAGTATCAATAATGCCCCGGGCTGAATGAAAAAAGGGCCGGCTTCGCCGGCCCTTTTTTTGTCTGCAACGCTACCTATTTATCCCATCGGTGGCCTCACCTGTCCTGCCCCGCCACCTGCATCGACCACCGCCAACTGAGCGCGATGCACAGTGACGCCATTCCGCGCTGACCCGCCTATACTAATCTCATCGCATGCAACGAGATTCTGCTTGAAGACTCCTGCCGGCCCGGCCATCTGACGTTTGTGCACATCGTCAGCCTCTCCCGGGCCCGTCGCAACCTATCCAGGAGTATTACGCCCCGCCTGACGGGGCTTTTTTTTGCCTGCCACTTCCGCTGGCGCCAACCAGAGCGCGACAATGCCCCCACGATCCCGACAGAATGTTTTCCTCTCCTTTACGCTTTTAGCAATAGTTTGGCTAGGTCTGTAGCGCCAGACGGTTGCCTGTCAGCCAGCCAAATGAGGCAGACTGGTCAATGAGCGCCCACGGTACTGCTCCATAATCGAGTGCAAACCGATCAACAACAAAGAGGATTCACCATGGCGAAAGATGCAGTGGGCTATGCCCTGACCGCGCTGAACCGCCTGGCCAGCTCGGAGATGCTGGACAAGATGGGCATGCGCAAGACTGTCGAACGGCTGGCCTACACCCTCACCAAAAGCGGCTTCCAGGTGCTCACCACCACCGCTCGGGCCTTCAAGTCCAGTGGCAAGGGCGGCAAGCCCGAGCGTCTCAACGCGCCCGGCCAGACCCGTGACCTGTTTGACCTGGGTATCACTGACGAACAGCAGATGATTCGTGACAGCATGCAGGCCTTCGCCAGAGACGTGCTGCGCGAGCAGGCCGAGAAGGCCGATGCCGCCCAGAAGACCAGTGACGAGGTGGTGGCCCAGGCGCAGGAGCTGGGTCTGAACTTCTTCGCGGTACCGGAATCCCTGGGTGGTGCCGCCACCGAGCGCTCCACTGTCACCAGCATGCTGGTCGCTGAAGACCTGGCCCATGGCGATATGGGCCAAGCGGTGGCCATCCTCGCCCCCATGGGCGTGGCCAATGCCCTGACTCAATGGGGCACCTTCGACCAGCAGGAAAAATATCTCAGCGCCTTTGCCGAGGACACACCACCACTGGCCACCATCGCGGTTAGCGAACCGCGGCCACTGTTCGACCCCCTGCAGCTGCAGACCAGTGCCCGCAATGACGGCGACAGCTATGTGCTGAATGGAACCAAATCGATGGTACCTCTGGCCGGCGAGGCAGAGTTATTCCTGGTCGCCGCCCAGGCCGAAAACGGCCCCGCCGTATTTATTGTCGAGGGTGGCACCGAGGGCCTGACCGTGGGCGAAGATCCGTCCATGGGTGTGCGTGCCAGCGCCCAGCGCCCGCTGATTCTGGACAACGTTCGGGTTCCCGCCGAAAACCGTCTCGGCGAGAAGGATTTCGATTACCGCGCGTTCGTGGATCTCGGCACCCTGGCCTGGTGCGCACTGGCCATCGGTACCAGTCAGGCGGTACTCGACTACGTCGGGCCTTACTGCAATGAACGCACCGCCTTCGGCGAGCCAATCAGCCACCGCCAGGCAGTGGCGTTCATGATTGCCGATATGGCTATCGAACTGGATGCCATGCGCATGCTCACCTACCGCGCGGTGTGCCGGGCTGAACAGGGCAAGAACTTTCAGCGTGAAGCCCACCTGGCCCGCACCCTGGTGAAGGACAAGGCCATGAAAATTGGCACCGACGGCGTGCAGCTGCTTGGTGGACACGGCTTTACCCATGAATACCCGGTGGAACGTTGGTATCGGGATCTGCGTGCTATCGGCGTCGCCTTTGGCGGCCTGCACCTGTAAGGAGGATTGAGACAATGAATATCGAGATTCCCAAGAAGTTCAAACCCCTGATCAACAACGCCTATCAGGTCGCCCAAAGCACATTACGCCCGATCTCCCGCAAGTATGACCGCGGCGAACACCAGTATCCCAAGGAACTGGATATGCTGGCCTCGGTACTGGATGGCTTTAACGAAGGTGACCCGGCCAACTCCGCCGGCGCCGCCACCACCGGCAAGGGCACCAAGGAAGAGGAAGGCGCGGTCAAGAACGGTTCCAACATGGGCGTCTGTCTGGGCGCCATGGAGATGTGTTATGGCGATACCGGCTTCCTGCTTGCCATGCCCCGCCAGGGGCTGGGCAATGCCGCCATCGCAGCGGTAGCCAATGACGAACAACTGGAGCGCTTCAAGGGCAAGTGGGCCGCCATGGCGATTACCGAACCAAGCTGTGGCTCCGACTCAGCCGCCATCCGCACCACCGCCAAAAAAGATGGCGATCACTACATCCTAAATGGTGAGAAAATCTACGTGACATCCGGTCAGCGGGCGGATTGCGTGGTGGTGTGGGCCAGCCTCGACCCGAAACTGGGCCGCGCCGCCATTAAATCCTTCGTGGTGGACTGGGGCACGCCCGGCATGGAACTGGCGCGTCTGGAAAAGAAACTCGGTATTCGCGCTTCCGACACCGCGGCCATCAACTTCAATGACTGCCGGGTACCGGCGGAAAACCTGCTCGGCAGCCCGGAGATCGATACCAAGAAAGGTTTTGCCGGGGTCATGGAAACCTTCGACAATACCCGCCCGCTGGTGGCGGCCATGGCCATCGGTTGTGCCAAGGCGTCCCTGGAGCGCATCAAGGAATTGCTCAAGGACCATATCCAGTATGACTACAGCAAACCGGTAGATAACTGCTCGGCGGTGGAAGCGGAAATCTACAAGATGGAAGCAGACTGGGAAGCCGCCTATTGGCTGGCGGTAAAAGCCGCCTGGATGGCAGACAACAAGCAGGCCAACACCCTGCAGGCATCCATCTCCAAGGCCAAGGCCGGCCGTGTCGGCAACGCCATCACCCTGCGCTGCGTGGAACTGGCTGGCACACTCGGCTACACCGAAGACGAGCTACTGGAAAAATGGGCACGTGATTCAAAAATTCTGGATATTTTTGAAGGCACCCAGCAAATTCAGCAACTGGTCATTGCCCGACGCGTTTTGGGATTATCGTCCAAGGAACTGAAGTGATTTATACGCCGGACTCCCCTGGGGTCCGGCGCTTTCCTAGCACTTATTTACTAACCAAATAATCCCACCTATCCACGATGTCGGTATCACTCCAGTTATGCCAACATCGCCATGGTTTTACATTCGTTACACCGTTACCTTAGTAAAACAACAAACAAGATTGTCTGATATTCGTAGTCTGATCAGATACCAAAACAACAACACAAATGGGTTCCGTCATGTCAGCGAAATTTGCCACCGCCACCGTGCTAGCCTCCCTGCTGTTTGCCGGCCCCGCTATGGCCTCCGACCAGCTCGCCACCGTGGTGCTTAGCCAGAGCTGTGACTACATCCTCCTCAACAGCAACAACGGCATGGTGCTGGTAAAACAGTTGAAAGGGGAAGCGCCAAAAGCCGGCGATACACTGAAAGGCAGCTTCAGTGCCGGCAACTTCAGCGAATTGCGCAATACCCGCGACAGTAGTTCACTGAATGTCTGGGTCGATATGGTCGACCCCCACGACAGCAAGGCACTGAATCAATACAGTCAGCATTGCGGCCAGGGCTGACACCAGTCGGCTATCACTGCTAATCGGACTGCAGAAAATTCCGTAATGCCTGATGCATGGCAGGATCGACACGGCAATAACGTCGCCGCCCCTGACGTGAGACATGAATCAGCCCGGCCTCGGCCAGTTCCCGCACGTGGTGCGAAATCGTCGGCGCGCCCACATTCAGGCGCTGAATAAAATCACCAAAGGCACAACCGGCCGGCACCCTGGCCAGATCCGCCTGACCATGCTGCTGACAATATTCCAGAATCACCTGATAGATCCGCACCCGGTTGGCGTTGGACAGCGCCTTGAAAGCCCGTGCCAGTTGTTCGGCGCTTGGCGGGGTGTCAATGTGAGCCAAAGCGATTCTCTCCTGCTGAAACAGTTTGACGGCTATCGAAGCTTTTTATAGTTTGACACTCATCGAACTATTAAGCCACAGGCGCGGCCCCACGCCAACGCCCGCTTTCGTCCTTCAAGGGAGACCTGACTGTGACTGCTGCATCAACCCTGAGCCAGACCCTGGCCCTGCCCTGCGGGGCCCAGCTGAAGAATCGCTTCGGCAAATCCGCCATGAGCGAAGCACTCGGCACCCTGGATAACCACGTGACTCCGGCACTGGAACGCCTCTATCAACGCTGGGCCCAGGGCGGCACCGGGCTGTTGATTACCGGTAATGTCATGATCGATCGTCGCCATACCGGCGAACCCAACAATGTGGTGCTCGAAGATGAACAGGATATGGAACTGCTGCGTCGCTGGGCCGACGCCGGCAAGCAGGATGGCACCCATATCTGGGTTCAGCTCAACCACCCCGGCAAACAAATTCCCCGCATGCTGGCCAGTGGCGACACCCTGTCACCGTCTGCGGTGGCCTTCGGCAAGGAACTGCGCAACGTGTTCAAGACGCCGCGCGCCCTGACCGAAACAGAGATCGAGGAGATCATCGCCCGCTTTGCCCGCAGCGCCGGCCTGGCCAAGCAGGCCGGTTTCACCGGCGTGCAAATCCACGGCGCCCATGGTTACCTGGTCAGCCAGTTTCTGTCTGGTCACCATAATCGCCGTAGCGACCAGTGGGGCGGCTCGCTGGAAAATCGCATGCGCTTCCCGCTGGAAGTCTATCGTGCCATCCGCCGGGAAGTGGGCGACGCCTTCCCGGTCAGCATCAAGCTCAACTCAGCGGACTTTCAGCGTGGCGGCTTCACCGAAGAAGAATCCATGCAGGTAGCCGAAACCCTGGCGGCAGAAGGTCTCGACCTGCTGGAAATTTCCGGCGGCAACTATGAAAACCCGGCCATGGCCGGCGCCAGGGGCGTGCGCGAAAGCACCGTGGCACGGGAAGCGTACTTCCTGGATTACGCCAACGAAATCCGCAAGCGGGTCACCATTCCGCTGATGGTCACTGGCGGCTTCCGTTCCGCCAATGCCATGGCTGACGCGATAGATAGTGGCGCCACGGACCTGGTCGGTATTGCCCGCCCGCTGGCCGTAGAACCGGACCTGCCCAATCGCATTCTGGCAGGGCAAAGCGGTGTGGTCAGCCGGGTCACCCCGCGCAAGACCGGCATCAAGGCCATTGACGAGATGGCCATGATGGAAGTGTCCTGGTTCTCTCGCCAGCTGCACCGTATGGGCAAGGGCAAGGACCCGCGCCCCGATGAGAGCGTGCTGTTCTCGCTGTTCAAGGTAGCCGCCGGCATGGGCATGGGCAGCTTCCGTACCCGACGTATGCGGGCCAACAGTTGAACGCCTGATCGCTATCGCTACCCTGAGAATGGCCAGCAACACTAAAAAGCCCCGCAGTGCGGGGCTTTTTAGTTATTTCCTGGTGCTTGTCGCTGGCGAGCTCTGGTTACAGTGACGCCGCCAGTTCCGAGCCCTGACGAATGGCCCGCTTGGCATCCAGCTCGGCGGCCAGATCCGCACCACCGATCAGGTGGAAGTTTTTCTTCTCTTCCTGATACAGCTCGCGCAGGGATTCCTGCCCGGCGCAAATCACCACGTGATCCACGTCCAGCACCTGGCGCTTGCCGTCGATGGTGATATGCAGGCCGTCATCATCGATCTTGTCGTAGCTGCAACCGCGCAACATGTCCACATTGCGTGATTTCAGTGTGGCGCGGTGCACCCAGCCGGACGTCTTGCCCAGGTCCTTGCCCAGCGGCGTGGGTTTGCGCTGCAGCAGGGTGATCTGACGCGCCGGCGCTTGCGGTTGCGGCTCGACCAGACCACCGCGGCTATCACCGTCCATATCCACGCCCCACTCCTTGAACCATTCCGGCAATGGCTGCGCGCCCTCACGGTGATGCTCGGCGAGAAATTCGGACACGTCGAAACCGATACCGCCGGCGCCGATCACCGCCACCTTCTGCCCCACCTGCGCCTTGCCGCGCAGGACATCCACGTAGGACAGCACCTTGGGATGCTCAATGCCCTCAATACCCGGCTTGCGCGGCAATACGCCGGTGGCGATGACAATCTCGTCAAAACCGGCCGCTTCCAGGTCCGCCAGTTCCATGCGGGTATTGAGTTTCAGGGTCACACCGGTGTTCTCGATACGCTTGCCGAAATAGCGAATGGTGTTGTGGAATTCTTCCTTGCCCGGGATCACCTTGGCCATATTGAACTGACCGCCGATTTCGCCGGCCTGATCAAACAGCGTCACGTCATGGCCCCGCTCGGCAGCCACCGTGGCGCAGGCCAGGCCCGCCGGGCCGGCACCGACCACCGCCACCTTCTTGGGCCTGGCGGTCTTCAGATAACGCAGCTCGGTTTCATGGCAGGCACGCGGGTTCACCAGACAGGAAGCGCGCTTGAGCTGGAAGGTATGATCCAGACAAGCCTGGTTACAGGCGATACAAGTATTGATCTCGTCGGCCTTGCCGGCCTCGGCCTTCTTCACGAACTCCGGGTCCGCCAGCAGCTGACGCGCCATGGACACTGCATCCGCCTGACCACTGACGAGGATTTGCTCGGCCACATCCGGGTCGTTGATGCGGTTGGAGGCCACCACCGGGATCGACACCACCTCCTTCACCTGCCGGGTCATTTCCGCAAAGGCAGCGCGCGGCACCGAGGTCACGATGGTCGGGATACGCGCTTCGTGCCAACCCACACCGGAGTTGAGCAGGCTGGCACCGGCGGCTTCCAGCTCCCGGGCCAGATCCAGCACTTCTTGCCGGGTGGAACCGTCCGGCACCAGGTCGATCACCGACATGCGGAACATGATGATGAAGTCGTCACCACAGCGCTTGCGGGTCTCACGCACGATTTCCACCGGGAAGCGACGACGATTTTCGGCGCTGCCACCGTATTTGTCCTTGCGCTTGTTGGTGCGCGGCGCGGTGAACTGGTTAATCAGGTAGCCTTCCGAGCCCATGATTTCGACACCGTCGTAACCGGCCTTCTTGGCCAGCTCCGCGGTGCGCGCGAAATCCTGCACCGTCTGCGCCACTTCCCTGGTGGACATGGCCTTGGGTTTGAACGGATTGATCGGGCTCTTGATAGCCGAGGCGGAGCGGGAAAACGGATGGTAACTGTAGCGCCCGGCATGCAGAATCTGCAGGGCGATCTTACCGCCTTCCTTGTGCACCGCATCGGTGACCTTGCGGTGGTTATAGATATCGAAGCGACTGTTGAACAGGCCGGATAGCGGGTAGAACCAGCCATGCTTGTTGGGGTTGTAGCCGCCGGTAACAATAAGGCCGACACCACCGCGGGCGCGCTCGGCAAAGTACGCCGCCAGTTTCGGGAACTGCCAGAAACGGTCTTCCAGACCGGTATGCATGGACCCCATAATCACGCGGTTTTTCAGCGTGGTATGCCCCAAATCCAGGGGGGAAAGCAGATTGCTATAGCCGTTGGCCGCCATAATACGCTCCTGTGTGGCCGGGCAGCGGTACGATGTCACTGCCCTGCAATAATCTAGACAGCGTCAAGATAGAGCTGTATGTTGACACTGTCAAGATAACAGCTGGCCGAAATGACCATGACAGGACGCAAGGAAGTCAACGCCATGACCGATGCCCCCCGCTATCACCACGGTGATCTGCATGCCACCCTGCTGCAGGAAGCCAACCAGCTGCTCAACGAGCAGGGTATCGAAGGGCTGTCCTTGCGCAAGCTGGCCGAGCGCGCCGGTGTCTCCCGCACCGCGCCCTATCACCATTTCAGGGACAAGAACGCGCTGCTTTGCGAGCTGGCGATTGAGGCATTCCAGCAACTGGATGCGCTGATCGAAAGCGCCGACCTCAGCGGTGCCAACACCCGCGAGGCCCTGCAAGCTTTCGTGCGCCGCTACCTGCGTTTTGCCACCGAGCAGCCGGAACAATACGAACTGATGTTCGGCCGCACCCTGTGGAAAACCGGTAACCCCAGCGACGAACTGAAAACCGTGGCCTTCGCCAGTTTCCGTCACTATGCCGAACAGGTGGGCGTGCTTTTCAAGGGCCCACTGCCCGCCGGCACCGACCCGCTACGCCTGGCCCAGGCCAGCTGGGCCACGCTGCACGGTCTGTGCCGGCTGTTGATCGACGGCATCTACGTCAACCGCGAAGACATGGAAGCGGTCAGCGAGCAATCCGTCACACTGATCATGGCTGCGCTGGCGCCTCATTAATGCCAGCCCTCAGACGCCGCTCCGTCAGTTGTCACCAGCGGTTCAACGCTGACTGACAGGCATAAAAAAACCGGCCCGAAGGCCGGTTTTTTTTGGCGAGGCCGCGATTACTTCTCGAGAATCGCTACCACGCCCTGACCACCAGCGGCACAGATGGAGATCAGTGCACGGCCGGAGCCTTTTTCGTTCAGCAGCTTGGCGGCGTTGGCGATGATACGGCCACCGGTGGCAGCGAACGGGTGACCGGCTGCCAGCGAGGAGCCTTTCACGTTCAGCTTGCTGCGATCGATGCTGCCCAGCGCCTTCTTGCGACCCAGACGCTCTTTACAGAACTTGTCGTCTTCCCAGGCCTTCAGGGTAGACAGCACCTGGGAGGCAAAGGCTTCGTGGATCTCGTAGAAATCGAAGTCCTGCAGGGTAATGCCAGCCTTGTCGAGCATGCTCGGCACCGCGTAGGCCGGCGCCATCAGCAGGCCTTCTTTCTTGCCGATGAAATCCACGGCAGCGGCTTCGCCCAGGGTCAGGTAGGCCAGTACCGGCAGCCCCCGTTCCTTGGCCCACTCTTCAGACGCCAGCAACACGGCGGAGGCACCGTCGGTCAGCGGGGTGGAGTTGGCCGGGGTCATGGTGCCGTTCGGGCCACC